>CAZEHG010000107.1:0-6616 GCA_964512475.1 uncultured Atopobium sp. | reverse complement strand
TCATGCTCGGCTACTCCGACTCCTCCAAGGACGCCGGCCCCACCTCGGCCACCCTCACGCTGCACAAGACGCAGGAGGCCATCGCCAAGTGGGCCGACGCCAACGGCATCGACCTTATCCTCATGCACGGCCGCGGCGGCGCCGTGGGCCGCGGCGGCGGCCCGGCCAACCGCGCCGTCCTCTCGCAGCCCAAGGGCTCGGTCAACTGCCGCTTCAAGCTCACCGAGCAGGGAGAGGTCATCTTCGCGCGCTACGGGGACCCGACCCTGGCCCGCCGCCACGTCGAGTCCGTCGCCGGCGCCACGCTGCTGCAGTCCGCGCCCTCTGTGGAGTGGACCAACACCGACTCCACCGAGAAGTACGCCGAGCTCGGCGCCGCCCTCGACGAGGCCTCGCACGAGCGCTACCTCGACCTTCTCAACACCGAGGACTTCGCTTCCTGGTTCAGCACGGTCACGCCGCTCGCCGAGGTCGGCCTCATGCCCATCGGCAGTCGCCCCGCCAAGCGCGGCCTGGGCGCCAAGTCCCTTGACGACCTGCGCACCATCCCCTGGATCTTCTCCTGGAGCCAGGCGCGCATCAACCTGGCCGCGTGGTACGGCCTGGGCACCGCCTGCGAGAAGCTCGGCGACCTCAAGAAGCTGCAGGCCGCCTACAAGGAGTGGCCGCTCTTCACGACCTTCATCGACAACATCGAGATGTCGTTCTCCAAGACCGACGAGCGCATCGGCAAGATCTACCTCGCCCTCGGCGACCGCGAGGACCTGAACAAGAAGGTCCTCGACGAGATGGAGCTCACGCGCAAGTGGGTCCTCGCCATCGTCGGCGACGAGTGGCCGCTGCAGCACCGCCGCGTGCTCGGGCCCGTCATCCGCATGCGCCTGCCGTTCGTGAACGTCCTCTCCGTCACGCAGGCGCTCGTGCTGCGCACCCTGCGCACCAAGGGCGACAAGCTCACCCCCGAGGAGAAGGAGCGCTTCATCTACCTGATCCTCTGCACCGTCTCCGGCGTCGCCGCCGGCCTGCAGAACACGGGGTGATGCCGGCCCAGGGCCGCAGAACCGCGCGAACCCAGCCGCCCGGCGGGCCTGATCGGCCCGCCGGGCGGCTTTTCCTTCGGGAGGGGCAGCCGTCCGGTGCCGGGCGCTTCCAAAACCTGCCGAATACCACGCCGCGCCGCCCAAAAGACCGTCTGAAGCGCTTCAACACCTCTTTTACCAAATCTGAGTTGAAGAAGAAAAACAAGGACAACGAGGTGGCTCTGGATAAGGTTCGGGCCAAGAAAGCCCGGCTGAGCAAGCGCAGAGCAGACAGGATCGAAGAGCTCGGAGAGGGAGTGATAACCCTGGAACAGGCGCGTTTGTTCAAAGGACAGCTTGATGCTGGGCTTGTCCGGGCGACGGAGGAGGCAAAGAGATGCTTCCCGAACGCGTTGCGGCAAGTTGCGAGGCCGATGTGGCGATCGAGGTCGTTGATCAGCATGCTCCAAGCAGGCCTGATGATGGCGCGTACGCTCATAAGAAGACCGGTTGGCTGGCCTGGCGCCCGGTCTGATCTTGCGCTCAGCCACATTCGTTGTTCTTGGAATCTATCGGCATACGCTATTTCGACACACTGGGTTAGCTACAAAGCTTGAATTTATGCGAACAGAAGTTCTCTAGATATGGTACAATTGTTCGCAAGCTACGAGGCGGCCAGAGACGCGCGGAACATCCGATGGCATGTGTTTTCGGTCATCGGCAGGGCCGTTGCGCTGGCAAGCCTCGCGCAGGTGCGCGCCCCTGTGTGCCAGCAGAGCAAAGCTGGTATCCAATGCAGTTGTGTCCTTATGTTCCGTAGATGAGCGGGGTGCATGACCATGTCGAAGAACGCTAACGAGATCGTCCTGTTCGAGTCTTCCGATGCACAGGTGACCTTGCCTGTGAGCGTGGAAGGGGAGACTGTTTGGCTCACGAGGAGCCAGATGGCCATATTGTTTGACCGTGACGTGAAGACCATCGGCAAGCACGTCAACAATGCTCTGGCTGAAGAGCTTGACGGAGCGCTGGATCAAGTTGTCGCAAAATTTGCGACAACTGCTGCCGACGGAAAAACGTACCAGGTTGATCACTACAACCTCGACGTCATCATCTCCGTCGGCTATCGCGTCAAGTCGCGCCGCGGCGTCGAGTTCCGCCGCTGGGCCACGGGCGTCCTTCGCGAGTACATCATGAAGGGCCATGTCGAGAACCGCCGGCGCCTCGAGCAGCTCGGGCAGATCGTTAACGTCATGGACCGCGTCCCGGAGTCGCTCGGCGCGTCGGACATCCTTGCGGTCGTCAAGGCCTATACGGGCGCGCTCGACCTTCTCGACGATTACGACCATCAGCGCGTCGGGAAGCCCCAGGGGAACGCAAAGGCCACCCACGTGCTCGAGTACGACGAGTGCCGCAAGCTCATCGAGTCCATGAGGTTCGGAAGCGAGAGCGACCTGTTCGGCGTGGAGAAGGACGGCTCCTTCAAGTCGAGTATCGCCGCTATTTACCAGGGGTTCGGTGGCCAGGAGCTCTACCCGAGCCTTGAGGAGAAGGCCGCGAACCTGCTCTACTTCGTCACGAAGAACCATTCGTTCCTCGACGGCAATAAGCGTATCGCCGCCTCGCTCTTCCTCTACTTCCTCGACGTGAACGGGGCCCTGTGGGTGGACGGGCGCAAGCGCGTGCCCGACAGCGTCCTCGTCGCCGTGACCATCATGATCGCCGAGTCGAATCCGAAGGAGAAGGAGGCTATGGTCGCCCTGGTCATGAGTTTCCTCTCGCCGCAGCTCGCTTAGCGCCGCCGCGCTTTGCGACGAGCCGCCGCCGTGTGCTTCTTTCCCATGCCTGAGGAAGGGCGACCCGATCGGGAATGAGCCCGGTTGCGGCATCAACACCAGAGTTCCCATGGCGAGTCCTCGAGAATCTATAATGGAGAGGCAGTTTCCAATATCGATGAGCCCCACGGAAAGGCGGGTATACATGCACGAGCGGAACACGCCCTCTAAACCGGAGACGAGCGGCATTGCCTACGGCGCGGCGGTTGGCATGCTGGTCGGTGTCGCGCTCGGCTGCTGGCTGGAGGACCTAGCGCTTTGGATGTGCGTCGGCATCGCGGTTGGCATCGCCGTCGGTTCCACAATTGATTCCTTAAGCAGCAGAAAGGACGAGTAGGCAAGGCTTTCCTCGCGTATTCTACTCACGGTAGATGGGATGTTTCCTTGCAGTGCGCTATGAATTAAGCAGGCAAGGAGACAGGAGGATGAGCAAATGAACCAAGCAGCCATAGGGTCATATATCGCGCAGAAGCGCCGGGCGCTAAACCTCACGCAGGGGCAGCTGGCGGAGACTCTGGGCGTGTCCAACAAGACCATTTCGAAATGGGAAACCGGAAAGAGCATGCCGGACTATGGCATCATCCAGGCGCTCTGCGATGCGCTTCAGGTGACGCTCGCGGAGCTGATGGACGGCGAGGACGCCGCCGAGGAGAGCGTCCGCACCTACGACGAAGACCAGATGCTTGAGCTGCTCAAGCGCACGCAGGAGCTGGAGCGGCAAAGGCAGGCACTTTCCGGAGCGGTGCTAATCGCCCTCGGCATCGCGAGCAGCGCGCTGTCCGCGACCATCGGCGGCTCGGACGTAAAGGACTTCATCTCGGGGGTTCTGCTGGGCCTGTCTATCGTGGAGATGCTGGCAGGCCTCATAACCGCCCTCAAAGCCCCCCTCGACAAATAGGAAGCCCCAAGCACGGAGACTTCAAGCTTACCGGCCGTGAGGTTTATTCCGTGTCCACCGACACGCACTTTGGAGGAGCTTGCGAAGCCCACGCCCAAGCTGACGGTTAGTTCCTGACGTATTGCCCAACAGGTGATGGCTCGGGGGACGCGCGGCCCCGGGTCATCACCTGTTTGAGGCGGCCAACGACCCGATCTCGATGTCGCTCAGACGGCGATGTTGATGATTGAAGAACAAAAGCGCGTGAATTGCGTAACTTTATCAGGAATTACCGTATAGCGGACGTGTCTCAACGCTCCCGAGCTCTGTTTTTGGGGAAGAAACACGCTGTCTACTCGACAATTCCTGATAAAGCTACGCAATACGCGATAGTTTCAGCGCAGAACGCTCCGCAGCCCCCCCGCGACGCGCGCCTCATGGCGGCCTGAGCGCTGGCCTGAGCCGGTCTCCCCGACGTCCTTGCGCCTCATGGCGACCTGATTTCCCTGAACTGGCCGCCTCGGCTCAAATAAAGTCACCCATCCTAAACTTTTTGCCCCATATGGGTTGCGTCCGAATGGAGTTAGGTCTAACTTACTTCTCTGAAGGTTTTGTTTACGTCGGCCAACTTCTCGTCCGCGAACGGCTCGCTATCGTCGGCAGGCGGAAAGGGAAAAGGAGACAGCAATGTCTATGGAGGCTGTTATGAAGGGGTTCGTCGCGAGCACCGCTGCTCCCGTCAGCGTCGGCGGCGCGCTTCCGCTCGCCATGCTCGGCGAGGACGAGACAGCTACGGTCGCCAAGGTCAAGGGCGGCGCGGAGCTGCGAAAGCACCTCTCCGACCTGGGCCTTGTCGAGGGCGCCGCGGTCAAGGTGATCTCCCGCGTCGACGGCGACGTCATCGTCAACGTCAAGGGCGCCCGACTCGCGCTCAACCGTACCATGTCGTCCCACGTCATGGTCACTCTCTAGGTTCGCCTTTTCGCCCCGCGCCGTAGCGCCTCCGGGGCGAAAGTCGTGCATTTTTGGAAGGGCCGGCCCGATACCGGCAAAGAGAAAGGGAATTGATGGCAACTCTCAAGGATGTGAAGGTGGGTCAGAGCGCCAACGTTGCCAAGCTGACCGGCACCGGCGCCCTCAAGCGTCGCATCATGGACATGGGCCTCACCAAGGGCACCCACGTCTACGTGAAGAAGGTGGCTCCCCTCGGCGACCCCATCGAGGTGACCGTTCGCGGCTACGAGCTCTCCATCCGCCGCGACGAGGCCGCCAACGTCGAGGTCTCCGACATTAGCGACGGCGAGTAGCAAAGGGTTCGCGGGGGAGGTGCGAACCCTTTTTTCGGGTGAACGAGTTACCTATTTCTAACTCCGTGACCTCCCCAAACGCCCTTATCACCACCGCAAGCACGATCCTTTAAGAAAGGCGAGGAATGGCAGATACGTTCATTGGTCTCGCAGGCAACCCCAACTGCGGCAAGACCACGCTCTTCAACGAGCTTACCGGCTCGAACGGCTACGTCGGCAACTGGCCCGGCGTCACCGTCGAGAAGAAGCAGGCCAAGTGGCAGGCCGACAAGTCCGTGACCTTCGTCGACCTCCCGGGCATCTACTCCCTCTCCCCGTACACCCCGGAAGAGGTCGTCTCGCGCGACTACATCGTCAACGAGCGCCCCGACGCCCTCATCGACCTCATCGACGTCACCAACCTCGAGCGCAACCTCTACCTGACCACCCAGGTCCTCGAGGCCGGCCGTCCGGTCGTCGTCGGCCTGAACATGTGCGACCTGCTCAGGGAGCGCGGCGACCAGGTCGACGCCAAGAAGCTCTCCGAGCGTCTCGGCGCCCCCGTGGTCGAGGTCTCCGCCCTGCACAACACCAACGTCGACGAGCTTGTGAAGACCGCCGTCGCCGCCAAGACCCCGAATACCGGCGTCAAGTGCTTCTCCGCCGAGGTCGAGGGCGCCCTCGCGAAGATCGCCGAGAAGATCTCCGGCGCCTGCGCGCCTGAGCTCGTGCGCTGGTACTCCGTCAAGGTCTTCGAGCGCGACGTCGAGGCCATCAAGCCCCTCGGCCTCTCTAAGGACCAGCTCGCCGCAATCGAGCCGCTGATCAAGGCCGTCGAGGAGGCCCGCGACGACGACTCCGAGTCCATCATCACCTCGGACCGCTACGAGTGGATCACCAAGGTCATGGCCGAGTGCGTGGTCAAGGCCCCGAAGAAGCTCACGACCTCCGAGAAGATCGACAAGGTCGTGACCAACCGCATCCTCGGCCTTCCGATCTTCGTCTGCGTGATGGTGCTCGTGTACTACATCGCCATCTCCACCGTCGGCACCGCCGGCACCGACTGGGTCAACGACAACCTCTTCGGCGACGGCTTCTTCGTCAACGGCGCCTCCCAGGAGCAGTACGACGCCGACACCGAGGAGTGGGCAGACAACCACTACGCCGACCAGGTGAGCGGCTTCATCGCCGCCGCCCAGGAGGAGGGCATCGTCGACGAGGACTCCGCCGCCGAGGTCTCCGATGCCGCCGCCGCGCTCGCCGAGGACAACTCGGACGAGGACGCCGCCGTCATCGTCGAGGACTTCGCGGGCAAGTGCGAGGAGGCCAACTTCGAGGCCACCGACGTTGTTATCACCGACGAGGACGGCAACGAGACCGACGAGGTCATCGACTCCGTCGACACCGCCGGTTTCCTGGCCGCCGTTGCCGGCACCTCCGAGGAGCCCGACATGGCCGACTACGACGGCTACGTCAACTCCATTCCCGGGGCGGTCGAGGGCTGGCTTGACGACGCCGGCGCCTCCGACATGGTCAAGTCCCTCGTCATCGACGGCATCATCGGCGGCGTGGGCTCCGTCCTGGGCTTCATCCCGCAGATGT
>CAZEHG010000106.1:0-6641 GCA_964512475.1 uncultured Atopobium sp. | reverse complement strand
TCGGCCAGCTGCAGCGCGGCGTGGGAAAGGTCTCGCAGAAGGTCCTCACCAGCCAGTTGCGCGCGATGGAGGCCGACGGCCTGGTCCATCGCGAGGTCTTTGCCGAGGTCCCGCCCCGCGTCGAGTACTCCCTTACCCCGCTGGGCCAAAGCCTCAAACCCGTCATCGAGGCCCTTCACGACTGGGGCGAGGCCTTCAAGGCCCAACACGCGGCGTAGCCCCTAACGATTGTTGGCGTCCGCTAACGCTTGCTACAAAAGCTAACGCCGGCCAGCTTCCTTACACTCTGAGACGTACAAGACAGTCCCATAACGGCCGTAAGGCAAGGAAAACGCCCAGTTGTGTACGCGTTGAGACGTACACAACTGGGCGTTGCTGGTTTGGGACGGGCTTGTCTTGGTTACTTAACCGCCTCGATGAGCATGGCGACGGGGCGCAGGGTTGCCGAGTAGACCTTTCCCTTACGAGGCGGTGGGCTACGCTAGCAGCGCCTTCGCGGCGGCCACCACGCCCTCGGGCGTCAGGCCGCAGCTAGCCATGAGCTCGGCGGGGTCGTAGCGGTCGTAGTAGCCGCGGGGGATGCCCAGGCAGCGAACGCGCGTGCCGAACGGCCCGGCCTGGCGGGCGACCTTCTCGCCGAAACCGCCCTCGAGCTGGCCGTCCTCGATGGTGACGACGGCCTTGTGCGTGCGTGCGAGCTCGGCAACGAAGGCGTCGTCCAGGCCGCTTGCCACGCGAGGGTTCACGAGGGTGACGCTCACGCCGTCGGCCGAGAGTTCGTCGGCGGCTTCCTGCGCTATAGGGAAGGCACAGCCCAGACCAAGCAGCGCCACATCATTGCCCATGGTCACGACCTCGGGCGTAAGAGGCCAGGCTGCGTCGCTGCCCTTGCCGTCGCTCGGCACCGCGCCCTCGCGGCTCACCACGCCGGCCGCCGGCACGCGGATGGCCACGGGACCCTCGCGCCAAGCGATGGCCCACCGCAGCATGGCAAGGTACTCTTCCCTGCAGGTGGGAGCCAGGTAGGTGAGGCCGGGGATCGCGCTCAGCTCGGGCACGTCGAAGATGCCGAGGTGCGTCACGTCGTTCATGCTGCGGGCCGAGTCGCAGAAGGAGAGAAGCACCGCCGGGTTGCCGTTCACGCAGAGATCCTGCATGAGCTGGTCGAAGCCGCGCTGGATAAAGGTGCCGTAGAAGCCGTAGACGGGCACCCCGCCGGCCGCCGCGATACCGCTCGCGAGGGCCACGGCGTGCTCCTCCGCGATGCCCACGTCGACGAACTGCTTACCGGCCGCCGCGCGGCGCTCGGGCGAGAAGCCCATGACGCCCGGCGTGGCGCTCGAGATAACGACGACGCGCGGGTCGGCTGCCATGGCGGCAGAAAGCGCCTGGTAAGTAAGCTCGCCGTAGTCGGGCTCGACGCCACCGGGCAGCAGGCTCTCGCCCGTCTCCTTGTCAAACCAGCCGTCCCAGTGGAAGCGTTCCTTCTGTTCGACGGCGGGTTGCCAGCCGTGGCCCTTCTCTGTGTGGATGTGCACGACGACCGGGTGCCCGATGTCGCGGACCTCGGCGAGCACAGCCTCGACGGCCTGCTCGTCGTTGCCTTCCTCCACATAGCGGTAGTCGAGCCCGAGCGCGCGGAAGTAGTTGTTGGGGCTCTCGCCGCCGGTGGCGCGCAGCTCGGCCAAGCTCGTGTAGAGGCCGCCGTGGTTTTCGGCGATGGACATCTCGTTGTCGTTCACGACAACGATGAGGTTGGTGCCTAGCTCAGCTGCCCAATCCAGGCCCTCGAAAGCCTCGCCGCCCGAGAGCGACCCGTCGCCGATCACGGCCACCACGTTGTAGTCGTCGCCCACGAGGTCGCGTCCCTTGGCCAGGCCGCAGGCCAGGCTCACCGACGTGGAGGTGTGGCCGATGACGAAGTGGTCGTGCGCAGACTCGCTCGGCTCGGAGTAGCCCGAGATGTCGTCGTAGCGCCCCGGGTCGATGAAGCCGTATGCGCGGCCGGTGAGCATCTTGTGCACGTAGGTTTGGTGCGACACGTCGAAGACGAGCTTGTCGGTAGGCGAATCGAACACGCGGTGCAGTGCGATAGTCGTCTCGACCATGCCTAGGTTGGGGCCGAGGTGGCCGCCGTGAGCGGCGAGCTTGTCGATGAGCGCGCCGCGGATCTCGGCGGCGAGGGCGGGCAGTTCGTCGGCGGGGATGGCGCGCACGTCCGCCGGGGATTCGATCTTCTCGAGGTACATTCGGTTCCTCTCTTCTGGGATGCTGGTATGCTGAGAAGGACGATAGAACCTAAACCTAACTTTAGGTCAAGCTATTCTTGCCAAGAATTCGGAAGAGGTGCGCGGATGTACACGATCGGGCAGGTCTCGGAGATGTTCGGCATCCCCGTCTCGACGCTGCGTTACTACGACAAGCAGGGGCTTTTCCCACATATGGAGCGCACTTCGGGTATCCGCCGGTTCGGGGAAGACGAGATTGAGGCCCTCAAGTTGATCGAGTGCCTCAAGCGCTCGGGGCTGGAGATCCGCGAGATCTGTCAGTTCATGGAGTGGGTCGCCGAGGGTCCGTCCACCTATGCGCAGCGCAAGGAGCTCATCGAGCGGACGCGCGAGCGCGTGGAGCAGGAGCAGGAGAGCCTGCAGCGCGCGCTCGACATGCTCACCTTTAAGACCTGGTACTACGAGCAAGCCATCGCCGACGGCAACGAGGATCGCGTAAAGGCCGCGATCCCGGATGGCCTGCCGCCCCAGATTCGCGCCGCCTACAAGAACTCGCACGAGGCGTAGGAGCGGGAAAGCGCGATTAAATGCCGCTTTCTCGGGTCTTTGCGCGGCTCAATTACGAAGGGCACGCTAGCGCCGTCCCGGTTCAGTTGCCGTTGAGAAAGAGTTTCTGTGCTCCGCTAAGCACCAGCGTAATCTCGATAGCGACAACAAGAAGAAGCGCCTCCGCGCAAGCGGATGACCCTATCCGTTGACGTCTGCACAGCGAAAAAAGTACCCCCGACCCTACGCTGACCGGCAATAGAGCCCCTTTTACCCCCTCTGAAAAGAGTTTCTCAAAGCTTTCGTTGGAGCTCAGGCACACTTGTGCTCAAAGCACCGCCATTGCCAGAGGATGGAGAGAATGAAATGAAGGGAAAGAAATCGATTGCTGCTCTGTTGTGCGTTTCTATCTGTACAGTGGCGCCTGTGGTTGCACTGGCAGACACCGTCTATTACAAGGGGACCGCAGTGTATTGACATTATGGGCGTAATGCCGGTGTCTGGGGGTTCTCGGACTGCAATTCAGCTATTTATGAGCACCATTCTTCTTGCAATGGCTATGAGTCTGAATGGATGGATCCTGACGATCTTGCTCAAGCCTGGGGTTACATCGGAACGGATACGCTTGAAGCGTACTGGAGCTGCAGGGGCTAGTACTTCTTAGTTGTTGACCTTACGTTCCGTATGCTTGTCGAACGTGCAACACATTAACAATGGCGGTGCTCTATGAAACGGGTATGGTCTGCTGTCAGCTTGCTTATTGTCGCCCTGCTTGGAATTTCCTCGGTTGTCTTCGTTAAAGGTATTTTTGAAGTATTTGCGTCTAAGCAGGTTGACGGATGGTTTTATAATCGACCGGCTATATACACCTCGCAACTAACTAACTCACAGAAGGATACCCTGTACTCTGAGCTCCGAAGCCTCACGAGCGAAGAGGGGTTTATCGCGATGGGTCGGAATAGCGAGCGCTTGCAGTCGGGCGCTCTTGTCTGCGAGCTCAGCGTGCTCTCGGCGGCAGCGGACGAGCAGGCACCTGTCGACGAATTTGCTCTCCTGGGCACCGTAATTGTGGACGACGCCCTCGTCAAGGGCGTGTGTTTTGGTGATTCCAATGACTATGCCGGTTACGGAGACGATGTTTTCCAGCGGGTATCGGAGCTCCCGAGCGTCCGCTCCGGCCTGTATTTTCGCGTCGACCAGATGGGCTCTGGGAGTGGTTTAGGGGACGCCTGTGCGTTCTTCGGGCTGGACGACGATGCCTTTCAGGCTGTGGTGGGCGACCTGTCCTCCGCCGCCGGGGTCTCGTCCGATACGCTTACCACAAAGATGTCCGGCTCGGCCACGGGACTCGGCCTGCTCTACATGTTTTGTGCCGGGTCTTTCGCCCTTCTCTCCCTCGTGCTCTGCCTGCTTATGGTGACCCGGTCCCTGCTTGAGCTCAAGACGCTGGGGGCCCACCTTATGCTCGGCTGGAGCAAGCTCGATTTCGTGAACGACATGGTTTCGCCTCAGGCGCTCGAGGTCCTTGCGCTCGTTCCGGTTGGGGTAATCGGTGCATTCGCCGCTCTGGATGGCTTTACGGTGAACTCTGCTTTCGTGGGGTATGCCCTCGGTTCCGTGCTGCCTGTGGTGGTGGCGGTTCTTGTGGCCGCGGTTATCGCCGTCATACCGCTCCTTTTGGTAAAGCCGGTGGAGGCGATTCACGGTCGGTACTCGCGCCGCGGATTCTATGTTCTAGCCGTCGCGGTCTATCTGGTATGTGTGGCGGCCGCTTTTGCCGGCTGCATCTATATGGACCAACCGCTCTGCATGTATAAGGACCTTGCCCACACGCGCTCGGCCTGGCAGGAGTACAAGGACTGGTATGTGGTGCGGGATTTCTGGCTTGAGGACGGCCGGTATAAGGGCGACCTGGGGGTCTATTCCGAGGATATGTATGCGTGGTACGCCGAGCACGAGCATGATAAAGGGGTCTACTTCATTAATTCCAAACTGTTTAAGGAAGCCGCCATAAAGGCGTACGGCGGAGCCGATATGACGATCAAGCCGTTCTGGTACCTTGCGGCGTCCCCGTCATACCTAGAGCAAATCGGGGTGGACATTCCCGACGAACTCGTTCAGGAGGCCGAGCAGGGAACGCGCGTGTATCTTTTGCCGGAGTCGCTCAGCGCTTCCGAGACTGAACAGATGAAAGACCTGCTCGTTGCCTCCAGAAAGCCGCTCGACTCGAATATAGTTACGAGGTTTATGGAGAATCCGACGTACGAGTTCGCCAGCTACGATGCCGGCAAAGAACTCTTTACCTGGCCAACGGACGCGGAGACCCCAGTCACCTCGGATGGTTTCGTCATAGCATTGATAACAGCGAACAACATGGTCTACTTCGAGTCCGAGAGCCTTACGGCCACGGGCCTGGAGAGTTCGCAGATCAAGCTTGACGAACGCGCGGCGTCAAGCCTGCTCGACGAAGAAGACAAAGCGGGAATATGCGGTTCGGTCAGCGTCCGGTTCGCGACGGTAGGCAATTACATCGACGGGTTGCAGAAGTCCCTCAGGGAGCTGTTTGCTCTCTTCGGGATTGTTCTGGCGGTTTTGGCTTCGACCATCGTCGCTATGGTTATGTGCCTGGTCGAGGTGGTCAACCGGGTGAGCGCCCGGGAGATTTCCGTGAAGTATGTCTTGGGTTTTGGGACATGGGAGCTTTACCAGAGGGAAATCCTGTTCGTGACCATCGTCTCGCTTGCGGGCATTGTCGTCTGCGCCGTCGCAAAGTCCAACGCCGGCATGATCGTCGGCGTGGCGTTGCTCGTCATCTCGAACCTTGCCATCGCCATCGCGTCGCGCAGGAGATCCGCGGCCGTCGTGCTGGAAACCGTCTCTAAGGAGTAGCGATGCAGCCGTATATCAAGGTTGAGTCTCTGTCGAAGTCTTATGGGGAGCATCGCGTCCTCTCTAACCTCAGTCTCGCGATAGGCAGGGGAGAGGCCATTGCCGTCACCGGGCCTTCCGGATGCGGGAAGACGACGCTGCTGAACATCCTTGGACTGCTCGAGACGTACGATTCTGGGGCAATCTATCTGGCAGGGGAGCCCTATCCCGAGATCGAGACCAGGCGGGCGATGCTCCTGCGCCGAAACGAGATCAACTATCTTTTCCAATCGTTCGCGCTTATCGACTCGAGGACGGTGCGGGACAACCTTATGCTCGCCCTGCATTACACGAAGGCGGACAAGAGGGCGAAGGAAGCCGCAATTCGGCAAGAACTTGGGAAGTTTTCGATTCTAGACAAGCTCGACTCGGCCGTGAACGAGCTCTCGGGCGGAGAGAAACAACGCGTCGCGATTTGCCGCGCGATGCTCAAACCGGGCGGCCTGATTCTTGCCGACGAGCCGACGGGCTCCCTGGACGCGAGGATGGCGGGCGCCGTCATGGATTCGCTTATCGCTGCCGCGCGGGACGCGGGAAAGACGCTCGTGGTGGTGACGCACGACATGGCCATGGCGGCAAAGTGCGACCGTGTGTTCAGGATGAGCCATGGGAGGCTCGTCTGAGCCAAGACGCGGCACGTGGCTCCAGGGGCACATGGCCGGGTCCAGGCTCGAGGTGGTGTTGCTTCCGAGGTGGCGCCACCTCGAGGCACTTCTTGCCGAGGTGGCGCGAAACTGCCAAGAAAACCGCTCGAGGTGGCGTGCGGAACACCACCTCGAGCGGTTTTGGCGTCGCAGGCTGCCGCGCGCTTAACGCCCACGAAAAAGGGCCGCCGCCCGAAGGCGACGGCCCTGCAAGTCCAGATTCGCGCGAGGCGAGAGGAGCTTAGGCGTTCAGAGCGGCGTTGACGGCAACGGCGCAGGCGACGGTGGCGCCGAC
>CAZEHG010000105.1:0-6678 GCA_964512475.1 uncultured Atopobium sp. | reverse complement strand
CGATGGCGTCGCCGTGGTCAAGGTCGTCGGTGAACCAGCTGGAGAGCTCGAGCTCCGAGAGGTCCTCCTCGAGCTCGGCCGCGGCGGCGGACGCCTCGGCAAGAAGGTCTTCGTCGTCCATTTCGGCCCCCAGCTCGAAGGCCGCGAGGGCGTCGTCGAGCTTGGCGCGCGCCGAGTCGATGGCGGCGACGTCGCCCTTCGCGGCCGCCAGCTGCGCCATGACCTCGCGCGCGGCGTCGGCGTCGTTCCACAGCTCCGGGTCGGCGCTCTTCTCCTCGAGGCGCTTCACGTCGACGCGCCTCTCGTCGATGTGGAGGTAACCTTCCACCTCCGAGAGGCGCGAGCGCAGGGCGTCGAGCGTTTCCTGTGATATATCCGCCATAGCCTGCCTTAGCGGTTTCTGCCGTGGCAGTTCTTGAACTTCTTGCCGCTGCCGCAGGGGCAGGGGTCGTTGCGGCCGACGCCGACGTAAGGGTCGGGGTCCTCGGACTTGCGATAGGTGCCCGTCTTGCTGTCGGTGATGACGGCTCGACGGCCCTCGGCGGACGGGACGGCCCTCCTGGCGCCCTGGTCGCCGACGATCTCGGACGGGCCGGAGTAATGGGCGCCGCGGAGCTCCTCGGGTTCATCGGACTGAGTGGGGGCGGGGGCCGGGGCGGGACGTCGGCTCACGACCTCGATGCGCAGAATGGTGCGCAGGTAATCCTCGTACATCGTGTTCACGAGCTCGGTGAACGCGGCGTAGGCCTCGGCCTTGTACTCGACCAGCGGGTCGCGCTGGCCGAACCCGCGCAGACCGATGCCGGTCTTCAGGTAATCCATCTCCTGCAGGTAGGCCATCCAGCGGGTGTCGATCACACGCAGCATCACCTGGCCGGAGAGCGACTGCATGACCTCCTCGCCCAGGCGCTCAGCCTTATCGGCGAAGGCCTTGTCGACGAAGGCATCGACCACGTCCACGATGTCGCCCTGCTCGGCATCCTCGTCGATCTGCGGCAGCTCCTTGGAGCCCGTGAGCTCGCCGAGCCACTTCTCGAGGCCGGGGACGTCCCAGTCCTCGCCGGCCTTGCCCTCCGGGCAGAAGTCGGCGACCTTGCGCTGGACGGTGTCGAAGGTGACCTCGTCGATGTGGGCGTTCAGGTCCTTGCCGTCGAGGATCTTGTTGCGCTCCTCGTAGATGACCTGGCGCTGGGTGTTCATGACGTTGTCGTAGTCGAGGACGTTCTTACGCATCGAGAAGTTGACCTCCTCGACCTTGCGCTGAGCGCTCTCAACGGACTTGGTGACGATCTTCGCCTGGATGGGCATGTCGTCGGGCATCTCGTACTTGGTCATCATGGCCGCGATCTTGTCCATGCGATCGCCGCCGAACAGGCGCATGAGGTCATCCTCGAGCGAGAGGTAGAACTGGGTCTCGCCGGGGTCGCCCTGACGGCCGGAGCGGCCGCGGAGCTGGTTGTCGATGCGGCGGGACTCGTGGCGCTCGGTGCCGATGACGGTCAGTCCGCCGGCAGCCTTGACGCGCTCCTTCTCCTCGGCGCAGTCCGCGCGGGCACGCTCGAGGGCGGCAACGTACGCGTTCTTGACGGCCTCGATTTGCGCGGCGTCGAACTCGCCGTCGAGCACCTTCGAGAGGCTCTCCGGCGTGATCTTGGTCGGGTCATTGGCAAGAAGCACCTGCTCGATGGCCTTCTTGTCCAGCTCGAAGCCCAGGTGACGGACCTCCTCGCGCGCGAGCTCCTCGGGGTTGCCGCCCAGGAGGATGTCCGTGCCGCGGCCGGCCATGTTCGTGGCGATGGTGACCGCGCCCTCGCGGCCGGCCTGCGCCACGATCTGCGCCTCGCGCTCGTGGAACTTGGCGTTGAGGACGTTGTGCTTGATGCCGCGCTTAGTGAGGATGCGGGAGAGCTTCTCGGAGTTCTCGATGGAAACGGTGCCCACCAGGCACGGCTGCCCCTTGGCGTGGCGACGCGCGACGTCCTCGGCCACGGCCTGGAACTTAGCGTCGATCGTGCGGTACACAAGGTCGTCGTGGTCCACACGGGCCACCGGCTTGTTCGGCGGAATGACCTCGACAGGGATGTGGTAGACCTCGCGGAACTCGCCGTCCTCGGTCATGGCGGTACCCGTCATGCCGGAGAGCTTCTCGTACATAAGGAAGTAGTTCTGAAGGGTGATGGTCGCCAGGGTCTGGTTCTCCTCGCGGACAATCACGCCTTCCTTCGCCTCGATGGCCTGGTGCAGGCCCTCGGAGTAGCGGCGACCCTCCATGATGCGGCCGGTGAACTCGTCGACGATCTTCACCTCGCCGTCGACCACGACGTACTGCTGGTCGCGGTGGAACATGTACTGCGCCTTGAGCGCCTGCTGCAGGTGGTTGACGAGCTGACCCGAGACATCGGCGTAGATGTCATCGATGCCGAGGCTCGCCTCAACCTTCTTCAGGCCCTCGTCCGTCGTGGCGATGGTGTGCTTGGCCTCGTCCATCTCGTAGTCCTCGTCGGCGACGAGGCCACGAACCGCTCGGGCGAAGTCCTTATAGGTGGTCGCGGACTTGGTGCCGGCACCCGAGATAATCAGCGGGGTGCGCGCCTCGTCGATGAGGATGGAGTCGGCCTCGTCGACGATGGCGAAGAAGTGCCCACGCTGAACGCGCTGGTTGGCGCGGGTAACCATGTTATCGCGCAGGTAGTCGAAGCCGAACTCGGAGTTAGTGCCGTAGGTGACGTCGGCGGCATAGGCGGGCTTCTTCATGCCGAGCTTCATGCCGTTCTGGATCAGGCCCACGTTCATGCCCAGGAACTTGTAGATACGGCCCATCCACTCGGAGTCTCGCTTGGCCAGGTAGTCGTTGACGGTGACGATGTGGACACCCTTGCCCGGGATGGCGTTGAGGTAGCCGGCGAGCGTCGAGACGAGCGTCTTGCCCTCGCCCGTCTTCATCTCGGCAATGGTGCCGCGGTGCAGGGCGATGCCGCCGATGATCTGCACATCGAAGTGGCGCAGGCCGGTCACGCGGCTCGACGCCTCACGCACCGTGGCGAACGCCTCGGGAAGAAGGTCGTCGAGGGATTCGCCGTTCGCATAGCGCTCGCGGAAAATCGTGGTCTGGCCCTGAAGCTCCTCGTCGGACATAGCCTGGAACTTGGGCTCGAGGTCGTTGACCTGCTTGGTGATCTTCTCGTACTCCTTCAGCTCTTTATCGGCGCCGATAGAGAGCAGCTTGGAGAGGAAATTGGCCATATGAGGAACCCATCTGTTCAAAGCGGTCGTTCCGCTAGTTTTCAATCTTTTTTACTTTACTCATACGACGCATACGTGTCCTCTCGGATGTGGTCTCTTAGAAAAACACCACGGCTGCATCTTTGCCCCGCGCCTCATGCCCAGCCCGCTGCGCCCGCGTCCGCAGTAGGCACCGGGCACGACGGCTCCTCAAGAACGGTCTTGAGCCTTTGCGAGGGGGTCTTCTTTTCCTTGGCAAGCATCCTTGCATAACCCTGGTAGCGCCTCTGCGCCTCGGACTCCCTCCCGCTCGTCCTGAGCGCCGTTATCAAGATGACCATGGCATCCTCTCTGAACGGGTCGCTGACCAGCGCATTGTTTGCCAGTCTTGCCGCCAGCCTCCTTCGGCTCAGGCGCAGCGCGGCATCGCTGCCCGAGACCATTGCCTCGACGTACAGGTCCTTCAGCTTCTCTCGCCGCTCCGCCAAGAAGCCCGCCGGGTCCCCCGCCGGAATGCAGAGGTCACCGGCATAGAGGCTCTCCGTTCTGAGTGCCGCTGCGCATGCGCGCGCGTCGCCCGTGCTCTCGACGGCTTCCCTTGCGCAAGATAGGAACTCGTCGACGTCGCACTCAAAGAGGTCGGGCGCAAGCGCCAGCGTCTTCGTGGCCTTGTTCATCACAAAGAGCTCGTCCTCGAGGCCGTGATAGGCGAGCGCCTTTCTCACCGTCGAGGTCGCCGCATAGATGCGCTGATTGGCCTGTAGATTGGTCTCGATGTCCGGCCAGATCAGGCGCGCCAGGCGGGTCCTGTTCGCCACATAGCCCTTCTGGAGCGCGAGACACTCAATGAATCCCCTCGCATTCCTTCCCGCAAGGGACCAATCGGAGACACGCTTATCGTCGATCCAGAGCGAGAATTCGCCGAACAGGTTTGCGCGCACCTTCTTCGGCGAGGACTCGTGTGCCTGCGTGCTCGCGAGCTCGGGGTCGCGTCGGCGCTGCGGAACGTCCACGGGGTCCCCGAGGCAGTTGCGGCGCGCTATCTCCATCGCTCTTCTCCACTCGGCCGGGATCTGCTCCGCGATAGCGACCGAGAAATCCCCCATCCCGTCGCTCAGGGTGATATAGAGCCACAGCTCGTCGCGCGGGACGGGCCTGTCGGCGAAAGGGCGCGGCACCAGGTCCTCCGCCACGTCGCAAATGGCGTCGTGCACCAGATTCGACACCTCGGCTAAGCCATCGCCCTTCTCGACCTCGTATAGCCCGGCTGATCCGCCGAGCCGGCTCTGGGCCACCTGCTCGAGCACCCCGACGACCCTCGCGGCGTACTCCCACCCCAATTCGACGCAGCGCGCGCCCGCGGACTGGATATTGGCGAGGATATACGCACTCGGCCTCCTCCGAAGTAGCGTTATGGATTCAGCGACAAGGGAAGATACGAGAACCAGCGCGTCGCCCGCTTTCGCCGCTCGAGAACGTATGGAGCCGACGCTGCCTTTCGGGCTGCTCCCCAAGGCCCCGAAGGCGAGCTCCCCCAGATGCGCGTAGCCGAGCAGGCCCGCATATCCATGAGAGGACAGATACTCCTTGCATGCGTCCAGCGCCGACCTGTTATTCCAGTCCCCGTCGCAGCTAAACACCCGAGCGATGTCGAAATCTATGCGCAGGAGGCACTCCGACACCGTACCGATCTCCTCCGTGAACTCATAACCGGCCAGAACCCTCATGGCATCAGAGAACTTACCGGACAGCAAAAGGTCGCTCGCCTCGTTATGAAGAGCGAGACGCCGCTGAAGCGCGGAGTTACCGCCCGACATGATGAACCCCGTCGGCACACGACCCATGAGCCGCGCCCTGAGTCCGATAAAAGCCATGCAGAGCTGCGAGTCCTCCGAGAGCCCGTCGCAGCAGGCTTTGGGGCCGTTTCCTATTGATTCGGGATCGACCCGCGAATAACCGAGTGCGCGCACGGCACGCCTGAGGCACCACGTCTGCCCGCCCTCAGCTCCGTCGACCTCCCCTTCTGCAGAGAGGATGCCGCCCAGCAGCTCGATATACCCGCAATCCAAAAGCTCGGGACCCCACTCGGACGCAATCGTCAGCCGCGCGCGGGCGGTGCCCATGGCCAGCAGACATGCGACGCGGCGATACTCACCAGCGCGGCAAAGAATTCGGAGACACGACAGGTACGCATCCTCATGCTCGGCCGAATAGGTTATGAGCGTCTCGGTATCGAGTCGCGCCCACCCCAACGACCAAGCCGTGACGCAGCGGAATCTCCGGGCAAATCCGTCGACCCCGTACAGAGGGGCCCAGGACGCGATCTCCGACAGATAACTTGCATCGAAATCTCCCAGGGACGTTCGGAGATCTTCGAATGAACCTTCTCCAAGAATAGACATGCAGAAACGGAGCAGCCTCTCCTCCTCGCAGAGGCTTGGCCTCAACCCCGCATCAACCAAACTCCTTAGCGTCGTCGCATAGCCGCGAGGTTCGCTCGTCGAGTCAAAATGCATTGAGGAACCCTGAAGAGAGGCAACAAGCGCGGGAATACCAAGGGTAAAGGGGTCGGCATCGTACGCGGTATCCCCTTCTGACATATGAACGGAGACTTGATCGGCAAGCCCATCGGACGAAAGGAGCACGTGATCTGGAAGCGTCTCAATGAGTTGGCGCGCTTCGGGAAGCATGGTTACCAACACAGCAACGCCGCGGTTAAGCATCTTCGAGATACTACGGGCCTGTGAGTAGACATCTGCCTCGTCAGAAGGCGCAGCCCAATCGATAAACGCAAAGACCTCGTCCTCGGTTCCACGGGTCTTGTTGGCTATTTGACGAGACATGCGGGATAAGGTGTCGGACATGGCCTCACCGGTAATCGAAGAGCAATCGCGGTAGAAAGCCCTCCCGCCGGACGCCACCACAGAGTCCAGCGTCTCTCTAACGAGTTCAGAAGAAAAGTAGCCGGGCTCAGCGCAAACCACGACCAGACGGCCTTTACGAAGGATTCCGAGCAATGTTGAAGGAGAGAGACCAGGATAGAAACCGCGACCCCCTACATACATCGAAGGGTTATGCGCTTCCAAATGCATGACAACACGAGGGGTCATAGGCTTCCTATCAGCAAGCTAAAAGATAAGGTATTCAATCGACACCCTATCACTTGCTGGAGAGAGCCAAATTATATATACGGTAGGCGGCTATTAAGCATAACGCAGTTTTCAGCTAGCGTTCCGTCAGCGAGAAACAAGCGCCCGATGAATCCATCTACACTGTTGTAAAGAGGGGGTACATCAATAGAGTAAGCAATCCATTCACCGAGTCGGGAAATAATCCTTGACATACTTCGAATTCACTGGGAGTCGCAAGAACAGGTCTGCCCGTCTAGGTCGCCACAAAAACCGCCGCCGCGAGACGAGAAGAGGCCCCCGCGCGGATGAACCGCGCGGGGGCCTC
>CAZEHG010000104.1:0-6775 GCA_964512475.1 uncultured Atopobium sp. | reverse complement strand
GCGCCTGCGCCAGCGCGCCGAGGAGATCCTCTCGCTCGTCGACCAGACCGAGGCCGAGCTCGCCGACGACGAACACGAGCTTACGGGCAAGATCCGCATCGGCGCGGGCGAGACCCAGGCCATGCGCCGCGTGCTCGACGCCTTTGCCGAGCTCCACCGAGAGAACCCCGGCGTGACGATCGAGCTCTACACGGGCAACGCCGACTCGGTGGAGGAGCGGCTGGAGCGCGGCCTTCTCGACTTTGCCCTGCTCATCGAGCCGGTGAACCTTGAGAAGTACGAGTGGCTGGAGATGCCGGGCGCGGACAACGTGGGCGTGGCCGTCGCCGTTTCGGGGGAGTGGGGCGCAAAGGCGGGCCTTACGCCCGCGGACATCGCGCAGATGCCGCTGCTGCTTAGCTCGCGCACGTCGAACAAGGCCATCGACCTCGTCGGATGGTCGGGTGGCGTCATCGACCCCGATCAGCTGAACATCGTGGGGCGCTTCGATCTGCTTGGTAACGCGTCGCACCTTGTGCGCAGCGGCGCGGCCTGCGCGATGGGCATCGACCATCTGCTGCAGCTGGAATCGGCTGACCTCACGTTCGTGCCGCTCGATCCGCCGATGACCATCAAGTCGTTCCTCGTGTGGAAGAAGTACCGCCTGCGTAGCCGCGCGTGCGAGGAGCTTCTGCGACGACTGGCTGCGGTTCCTGTGCTTTCCGCTAGCGAATAAACGGCAGCTCAGTCACGCCGGCGTTTCTTGCTCCTCGCTCTTCGCGCGCCCACGGCGCCGCGATACAATAGCCCGCATGAAACCCGTCGCCCACATTCATACCGACCTGCCGCAGAAGTTCGGCATCCCGCGCAACAGCTTCCTCGCGCCGCACCTGCAGGGGCGGATCGTGCTCGAGCCCGAGTTCGCGTCGCCGTCGGTCGTCGCGGGCTTGGACGAGTTCACGCATCTCTGGTTGCTCTGGCAGTTCGAGAACGGGGCGCCTGGCGGCACGGCGGCCGACATCGCGGCAGACGCGGCCACCGCCGACAAGCGCGGCACGAACGCGAGCTGGTCGCCGACCGTTCGCCCGCCGCGCCTGGGCGGTTCCGAGCGAAAGGGCGTCTTTGCGACGAGAAGCCCGTTTCGCCCGAACCCGATAGGCCTGACCTGCGTGAAGCTCGACCGTGTGGAGCTGACCGACAACGGTCCCGTTATCCATGTTCTCGGCGCGGACTTGCGCGACGGTACCCCGATCTTGGACATCAAGCCCTATATCCCCTTCGCGGACTGCCATCCCGATGCCTCGGGCGGCTGGATCGAGGCGGCGCCGTGGCAGGAACTCGAGGTCGACTTCCCTGAGGAGTTGCGCTGCCGCGTTGAGCCGGTCAAGCTCCCCGGTCTGATCGAGGTCCTGCGCCAAGACCCGCGCCGCGCCGGTAGCAAGCACGAGCCCGAGCGCGTGTATCACCTGGCGTACGCGCAGCACGACGTTGCCTTTACGGTCGACGGCCCCATGCTGCATGTTGTTGGCGTGGACTAGCGGGCGGCTGCCGGTTGCGGCAGTCGCGCCAGCCAATTGGACGGCGCGGCTCGCCGGACCTTCTTGCTAGGTGCTAGGCTTTCTTCTCCCAGCGTAGCAGCAGTGAGGAGTTGACGATGACCAGCACGCTGCCGCAGTTGTGGACGAGCGCGCCGCTCACCGGGTCGAGCACGGCCAGGAACGCGAGCACGATGGCGAGGAAGTTGAGCCCCATCGAGAAGGTCAGGTTCGCGCGGATCACGCGCATGGTGTGGCGCGAGAGCCCGATGAGGTGGGGGAGGGCCGAGATGTCGTCGTTGACGATGGCGATGTCGGCCGCCTCGACTGCGACGTCGCTGCCGACGCCGCCCACGGCGATGCCGACGAAAGAGCGCCTGAGCGCAGGGGCGTCGTTGATGCCGTCGCCCACCATGGCGCAGCGCGCGCCGGCGGCCTCGCTCCGCTCGATGTAGGCCATCTTGTCCTCGGGACGGCAGCCGGCCTGGTAGGCGCTTATCCCCACCTGCGCGCAGACGGCCTTTGCGGCGGCCTCGTTGTCGCCGGTGAGAAGCACCGGCTCCGTCCCCGCGGCCTCGAGGGCCTCGATCGTGGCTGCGGACTCGGGGCGGACAACGTCGGAGAGGGCGCAGATTCCGGCGGCCCTGCCGTCGACGGCAATAAACGCAAGCCTGAGCAGCATTACAGCTGCGTGACGGTGGCGCAGATCATCGAGCGAGCCGACGTGGGCAGCAGCACCTTCTATGCCCACTTCGAGACCAAAGACGAGCTGCTCGACCAGATGTGCCGCGAGATCTTCGGCCACATTTTCGAGGGGGTGAACGAGCACTGCGTGACACACCCGACGCTCGTGACCGAGGGCCTGGAGGGCAAGCTCACACACCTGCTCTACCACCTGCGCGACACGCGCGGAGGCGTGTGCGGCAAGCTCGTGCGCGAGGGCGAGCCGCACTTCACGGCTTACTTCGAGGCGCAGCTGGACGTCCTCTTTGCAAAGAGCGGCCCGTCGTCGGCGGCGGGTGTGCCGGCCGAGTTCGCGCGCGTGCTTCTGGTGAGCTCGTTCTCGCACGCGGTCTCGTGGTGGTTCGCGGGCGGAGCAAAGGAGGACCCCGAACAAGTGGCCGCCTGGTACATCGCCCAGATGGGGCTGTAGGGCAGGCTCTGCTCGGGGCCGATCTTGTTGGCCAAGAAGCGCTTGCAGCGCATGGCTGGCTATTTGATCTGCGTTTTCTTACTCGGTATAGCTGAACGTGGTGACGTCGAACATGCCTTCGGGGCGGATGCGCAGCGTCGGGATCACGGGCAGCGGCAGGAAGATGAGGCCCATGATGGGGTCGACGGGCGCCTCGACGCCCATCTCGCGCGCCTTGGCGGCGAAGTCGGCGTCCTGGGCCGCCACCTCCTTGGCCTTCCCGTCGCTCATCAGGCCGCCGAGCGGCAGCGGGATGCGGGCGATCACTTCTTGCCCGCGCACGAGCACGTGGCCGCCCTGGCCTACGGCCTCAACGGCCGCGCGCATGCTCGCGGGGTTGTCGCCGATGACGCAGATGTTGTGGGAGTCGTGGCCGATGGTGGAAGCCACGGCGCCGCCGGTAATGCTGTAGCCGCGTACCCAGCCGCGGCCGACGTGATTGCCCACAAGCCCCATGCCGGCAGGGCCGTCGCCGTCGGCTCCCGCCGCCTGTGCCGAGACGCCGCGGCCATGACGCTCGATGAGCATAATGCGTCGCAGGTCATCGGAGGTGTCGGGCCGCAGCATCCCTGTGATCGCCTTTCCCGGCACGACGTCGATGACGGCCTCGCCAGGGCGGAACTCGTAGTCGAAGACCTCGGGCGCGAGCTCGGGCAGGTGGACCGACCCGCGCAGCTTGTTGGCAAGAAGCGCGACGCCTGCGGGTTCGGGCGCGATTCTTCCCACGAAATGGCTATCCTCGGCGACGAGCTCTCCGGCGGCGTATACGCGGTGCGGCGCCGACGAGAACGTAAGGTCGTCGAGCAGCAGGATGTCCGCGCGCTTGCCGGGCGCGATGGCGCCCCTGCGCTCGAGCGGGTCGCCGATGCCGTGGTCAAGCCCGAAACACTCCGCGGTCGAGAGCGTGCCCATCGAGATGGCGACCACGGGGTCGATCCCCGCCTCGATTGCGACGCGGCAGGCGTTGTCGATCATCCCGCGCGCGTGGGCGTCGGAGGGCGCGCGGTCGTCGGTCGCGAAGCAGCAGCGGCGCGCGCGGGCGGGGTTCTCGAGCAGGATGGGGGCGAGGTTCGCGAGGTCGTGGCTGCAGGTCCCCTCGCGCAGCATCACGTACATCCCGCGCGAGAGCTTCTCGAGCGCCTCCTCGGGCAAGGTGCTCTCGTGGTCGGCGATGATGCCGGCCGCGGAGTAGGCGTTGAGGTCGCGGCCGGCCACCAGCGGCGCGTGGCCGTCTACCAGGCACGATGCCGTCAGGCGGGCGGCGTCGATGCGCGCGAGCGTCTCTGGGTCCGCCCCGAAGACGCCGGGCAGGTTCATCATCTCGCCGAGGCCGAAGACGTCGCCCGGGTGGGCGGCGATAAACGCGCGCATATCCTCGGCGCCGATCTCGGCGCCGGCCTGCTCGTCGGGGAGCGCAGGCACGCAGGAGGGCATCATGAACTTAATCGAGATGGGCGCCCGCCGCCCGTCCTCGATCATGAACTCGAGGCCGTCGAGCCCGGCGACGTTGCAGATCTCGTGGCTGTCCGCGATGGCGGTCGTCGTGCCGCGGGAGGCGGCGATGCGAGCGTACTCCGCTGGGCGGATGTTCGAGGACTCGATGTGCAGGTGGCCGTCGATGAAGCCGGGGGCCAGGTAGCGTCCCTCGCAGTCGACGACCTCTGCGGCTTCGTAACCAGCTCCTCTTGCCGCGTAATCGTCGCCGTATAGCACACCGACGATCACGCCGTCCTTGACTGCGACTTGTCCGGGCACTACGCGCAGCCCGTACACGTCGACGATCCGCGCGTTCGTAAAGAGAAGGTCCGCGGCCACGCGCCCCTCGGCGGCGTCAATCATTCGCTTCAGACTTTCTGTGGACATGACTGCTCATCTCCCTTGGTCGAAAGGAATTTGGACCAGTATGCTCCTTTTGACCTGCTGGTTGGGGAGGTTGTTGCCAACGAATGGCGGGCTTTAGCTGGCTGACATAAATCTGGGGCTCGCGACCCGCCGGCGTTGCTGGCTGACGCAAATCTGGGGCTCGCGGCCTGTCGGCGTTGCCGGAACCGTGAGGAAGTAGTCGTGGACCTATGCGTAAACGCGTTCCAAAGCTGCTATACTGCTAGCAAGGAGGAGGCAACCATGGCGATTGCAATGACGCAGCTCAACACACGGGTTCCCGCCGACCTCAAGAGGGGCGGGGACGCGGTCTTTTCTCGCGCGGGCCTGAGCCCGAGCGACGTCGTTCGCGGTGTTTGGCGCTATGCCGTCGAGACGCAGTCTGTCCCTGACTTTCTCGTAAAGGGCACGAGCTCGCAGCCGGCCGTCGCCGCCGAGCCCGACGGCCCTGGTCTTGCCGTTGCCGTGGCAACCCGCGAGTGCGGTTTCGTCGACAAGGGGGTCTCCACGAGCTGCGAGTGCGCCCGGGACGAACGCGACGCGATGTACGACGAGCTCCTGAGCCGAATGGGCGAGCGATGCCGATAACAAAGGTCAGCTCGCTTTTGCTGGACACGAACGTCTGGCTCGACTACTTCATGGGCGAAGGGCCGTGCGTCGGCGAGATTAGCCGGCTGATTGCCCATGCGCAGACGTCATCCTTATCGCTGCTCTACGCTCCCACAACGGCCAAGGACCTCTTTTACCTCATCCCGCGCCGGCTCCGAATGCGCGGCGGCGACGATGGGGTTTCCTACGCGCCGGCCGCATGGGCGTGCCTGGAGCGCATGATGGAGGTCGCCGCCGCCGCGCCGCTTTCCTTCCCGGAGTGCGAGCTTGCGCGAATGCTCAGGAAGAAGTTCCCGGACTTTGAGGACAACCTCATCATCGCCGCGGCCGAGACGGCAGACGTCGACTACATCGTGACCCAGGACAAGGTATTTCTCAGTCAGGCCCCCGAGGCATGCATCACCCCGGCCCGTGCGGCCGAACTTCTTGACTTGTAGGGGGCTCGCGCCTTGGGCAGCAGCTGCGTCTCGGGTAGCGGTCTCGCCGTCGTGGCTTTTTCGTCGGATGTTGCCTAAACCGCTAGAATACTCGAACCCCCTTCCAGCGAAAGAGCAGGCAACACATACATGGCCAACTACGGAAACGACAGCATCCGCCAGCTTAAAGACGAGGAGCGCGTACGCCTTCGCCCCGCCGTTATCTTCGGCTCGGACGGCCTGGACGGCTGCGCGCACGCCGCATTCGAGATCCTTTCCAACTCCGTGGACGAGGCGCGCCAGGGCTTCGGCAACCTCATCACGCTCACGGTCTTTGCCGACGGCTCCGTCGAGGTCGAGGACCACGGCCGCGGCTGCCCGCTCGACTGGAACGCCAACGAGAAGCGCTTTAACTGGGAGCTCGTCTTCTGCGAGCTCTACGCCGGCGGCAAATACGACAACAACCAGGGCGGCGACTACGACTTCTCGCTGGGCACGAACGGCCTCGGTTCCTGCGCCACGCAGTACGCCTCCGAGTACATGGACGTGACCGTCTGGCGCGACGGCAATAAGTACCAGCTGCACTTCAAGAAGGGCAAGGTCGTCGGCACAAAGAAGAAGGCGCTCGCGATCGAGCCCTCCGACGAGCCCGAGCGCACCGGCACCACCATCAAGTGGCGCCCCGACCTCGAGGTCTTCACCTCCATCGACGTGCCCGTGGAGTGGTACCGCGAGACCATGCGCCGCCAGGCCGTGGTCAACGCCAACGTGACCTTCCGACTTCGTATCGAGGGTGCCGACGGCGAATTCGCCCAGGAGGAGTTCTGCTATCCCAAGGGTATCGAGGACTACGTGCTCGAGAAAGTCGGCGCCGACTACCTCACTGAGCCCTTCTTCATCGAGGCCGACCGCCGTGGCCGCGACCGTGACGACCTGCCCGACTACAGCGTCAAGATCACGGCCTGCCTGTGCTTCTCACGAACCTTCCAGATGCAGGAGTACTACCACAACTCCTCGTGGCTCGAGAACGGCGGCTCGCCCGAGAAGGCCGCCCGCAGCGCCCTGACCAGCGCAATCGACGCCTACATCAAGAACCAGGGCAAGTACAACAAGAACGAGAGCTCCATCAAGTGGCAGGACGTCCAGGACTGCCTGGTCCTCGT
>CAZEHG010000103.1:0-6782 GCA_964512475.1 uncultured Atopobium sp. | reverse complement strand
CGGGCTGCGGCATGAGGCCCGCGACCGAGGCGAGGTTGACGATGCGCGAGCCGGGTCCCATGTAGGGGAGGGCGGCGGAGATAAACGCCGTGAGGGCGACGCAGTTGAGGCGCACCATGGCCACGTTCTCCTTGCGTCCGATGTCCCAGAGGCGCCCGAAGCGGCCGAAGCCGGCGGAGTTGACGAGCCATGCGACCTGGG
Source organism: uncultured Atopobium sp. (assembly GCA_964512475.1). Lineage (GTDB taxonomy): Bacteria > Actinomycetota > Coriobacteriia > Coriobacteriales > Atopobiaceae > Paratractidigestivibacter. The sequence continues at coordinate 6,581 of CAZEHG010000103.1, read as the reverse complement.
CATCGTTCTCGCCGGCAAGGGCGCTGGCAAGAAGGTCCACGGAAGCGTCGTCGGTGAGGTCCAGGGGAAAGACGCGGGCGGCGTGCGCGCAGGATGCGGCGACTTCGGCAAGGTGGTCGGCAGACCGCGCGACGAGCCACAGCTCGTCCACCTCACCGCCCGCGCTCGCGTCGAGCTGACGGGCGAACTCGCGCCCCACGCCGGAAGAAGCTCCCGTGACGATGGCGATTCTCTTCTTGCTGTCGATGCCGCCCATGCTTCTCTCCCGCCTGCTCGCCATCCCAACAGAAAGGCGCCCCGCGCGCTGAGCGCGAGACGCCTTCGATGGTAGCGCCTCCGCTCCCGGCCCGCTCCTTCTCCCTCAAGTTCGGAAGGCTTCCAAACTTGAGAAGCCTTCCGAACTCTAGTTAGATAACGTATATCCGCAGGTAAGAAGGTCGACCAGAATCCGCATCTGGTCCTCTCCGAGTTTGGAAGGCTTCCGAACTCGGAGGGGGGTGGCGGGAATTAGCCCCAGGATAGGACGGAGCTGTTCAACCAGAAGAAAACGATGATGACGACGATAACGGCCACGATTATCGCGGCGGCTTTGCCCGAGAGTTTCATTTCGGTCCCCTATTCCGTCGCTTCGCGCCAGCTGAACTCAATGGTGTAGGAATCGCCGAAAGCTGAGTTGAACATATTCCTGATGTTGTCCTCGGTGTTTTGCTTGGCCTCGTCGTAGATTCCGCCCTCGGCGACCTCCTGCTCGCTCTCCTCGATGCACTTGCGCTGGAAAGCATCGACATCCTCGACGTGGATTGGGTTGAGCAGGTTGTTGTTCTCCTCCAGCACGCCGGACTTATCCATATCCGGGGTGTTCGAGATGATGTAGGGCTGGTCAAGCGCGATCGTGATGGTCCGGCCGTCCACGGAAGTGTCGTAGCTCGCCTTAGAGAGGTCGACGCCCACTTTGATGGTGCCGCAGTAGCGGTACCAGAAGCTGTTCTCGGTAAAGGGGATGTGGATGATGTCGAACAGCGTGTTGTCGTCGACGGACTTATCCACGATCGAGTATTGCTGCGTGGCGCTCACCATCTCGTTGTTCGACACGATGCGCGAGAACACGATCGACGGGCTGAGCGTGTTCGCCTGGCGGTAGCGCTGCTCGCCGGCGTGGAAGAGACTCGAGACGCCGACGATGCCCACGACCAGGCCGACGACGATTCCGTAGACCAGAATCTTCGGTTTGGTCAGAAAGAAGCTGAGCTTCTTGTTCATAAGTGCCTTGGTGTTACTTGCGTCCATGATGCTCCTCGCTTTGATGGTTTGAATCTGACTAGGCTATGGTGGCCCCGCCGATGGCTTGCATGATGAAGTCGCTGCCGGTATCGAAGGCGACGTCTTTTGCGGCCTCACCGACGTCTCCGTTGTCAAAGATGGCGATCGCGGTGCTTGCGGCCATCAGCGCGATGTGCGCTTGGTTCGCGGTGATGGCACCCGCGGTTAGGCCCGTGCAGGCTACGAGCGCGGTGACCGGCTCACCGCCGGTGACGCACACGATGGTCACGCTGATGAGAATCACGCCAGTTCCTACGAGGGCAACTTTCGTGACTTGGTCAAAGGTATCGTCGAAGTCGTCGACCGCGTGACAGGCCGTCTTGCCGTTCTCGTCGATGTCGAATACGTACTTCTGGTCGCCGAACCTCGCCTCGAGCTCGCCAAGGGTGCTGCCGAAGAACTTGGTCTCCTTGGAGTTGAACGAGTACTGCTCGATGTACTCCTTGGAAAGATAAACGGCCTTTACCTCTTGGACTTCGAGCTGCCGGGAGTTTCCGTTCTCGTCAAGGTCGTAGACGATCATGTCGTAGACGGAGTCTTGGAGATCCTCGACGAAACTTGCGTCCGAGATCTTCCGGTTGTCCTCGGTGGTCTGGGAGGTTTCCTGTGCCGGCGGTTCCTCGTCGGCGGTTGAGCTCTGCGCGGGAATCCCGCACCCTTGAAGAACGAGCGCGAAGCAGAGGGGGAGGGCGATGAGCTTATTCTTCATCTGCGATCTCCTCGCTTTCTGAAGTCGTTGGCGCCGTGTCTGTTTGCTTCAGGTGCTTGGCGGCGATAAAGGCCACCGCGGCGATGACGACCAGGACAACGTCGGCGGTGTAAGTGCGCCGGCCCCACTTGCTGTCCTCGGGCGAGAGGATGCCGACGCCGCCCTTGCCTTCGTAGCAGCAACGCTGGATGTCTCTCCGAGACAGCCCGATAAGCGCTTCTACCTGTGAAATCGCCCAGCCTTGTTGCGACGCCATGCCCTCACCCCCTTTTCATAAACCTTTTCTGTTCAACCGTTGAACAGCAACCGTGCGTTCGCACGGCGCCGCTATAAGAGGGGATGCGGGATTCGCGTCCCTGCGGGCTAGGCGCAGAGCGGAGTGGAGGGGGGTGTGGAGCGCCTGTTGCAGATCAGACTATCGGAATACAGTCTAGGCAAACACTTGTATGGGTGATACAATAGAACAAAGGTTTCTATTAATGGAAAGAAGGAAATAAATATAATCACGCTTGACGATAGTAATGCGAGGCGATACTATGATTACAAGTTACCGTAATGCCGACACGTACAATCTCGCCCATGGAATTCGGGTCACGGAGTTCTTGCCATTCGAACGCATTGCGCTTCTTAAGATTCGACAGCTTCAGGCCGCGTCGTGCCTCAGCGATCTTCGCGTGCCCCCTGGGAACCGCCTCGAGTCGCTCAAGGGCGATAGGGATGGGCAATACAGCATTCGCGTTAATGACCGCTACTGCGTGTGCTTTGAGTGGGAGGATGGCTTCGCGAGCAACGTCGAGATTGTCGATTATCACAAGTGTGAGGTGTGATTATGGATACACGCATTACGCCCGTTACTCCAGGAGAGCTCCTTAAGGAAGAGTTTCTCGAGCCTATGGGCATCACTCAGTATCGCCTGGCCAAGGAAACGGGCATCCCGGCGCAGCGCATCGGTCAGATTGTGCTCGGAAATCGAAGGGTGACGGCGGATACCGACTTGCGTCTGTGCAGGTTCTTCGGGCTTGCGGATGGGTATTGGCTGCGTGCCCAGGCCGCTTATGACACGGACGTAGCCAAGCGTGAGCTGGCATCCGAGCTCGCCAAGATTCGGCCTTGGGATAGTGCTGTCGCCGCGCTCTAGCCCGCGATATCGAATGCCCTTCTTATAGCAGCACCTGGTTGCGCAACGGCTCGCCGGCAGCCAGGTGCGCGAGGTTCTCGGCGGCGATGCCCACGATGTTGTCGAGCGTCACGGGCAGGTGGTAGAAGCCGCTGATGTGGGGCGTGAGCAGCAGGTTCGGCGCGTCCCAGAGCGCATCGCCGGCGGGCAGGGGCTCCGGCGTGCACACGTCGAGCGCGGCTCCCGCAAGGTGCCCCGACTCGAGCGCTGCGATAAGGGCCGCTTGGTCGACGAGGCTGCCGCGCCCGGCGTTGCCGAAGTAAGCGCCCGGCTTCATCGCGGCGAAGAAATCCGCTCCGGCGAGGCCTGCCGTCTCGGGCGTGCTCGGCAGCACGGAGCAGACGATATCCGCCTGGGGCAGCAGCTCGGTGAGCTCGTCCATGGTCGCCATGCGCGCGAACGGTGCCTCTGCCACGTCCGCGCGTCTCCGCACGCCCGTCACGCACGCGCCGACCGCCGCGAAGAGCGCCGCAAGGTGCCTGCCGATGTCGCCCGCGCCGAGCACGAGGACGTTGGCGCCGGCGGGCGTGGCCACCTCGCCGAGGTCGCCCCACTCGTGGGCCCGCTGCAGGTCGCGGTACCCGTGGAGCTTCTTCATAAGGCAGAGCACGCTCGTAAAGAGATGCTCCGAGACGGCCTGGCCGTAGGCGCCGGTCGCGCAGCACAGGGCGCATCCCGCGGGCACGATTCCGGGCGCGGCGTATCGGTCGTAACCGGCGGAGTTGAGCTGCAGCAGGCGCAGCTCGGCCGCCTCGCGCAGCAGCTCGGTGCGCACGTTGCCGAAGACGATGTCGGCCTTGGCCACAAGCCCCTCATCGGCGGCCTCGGGTGAGGAATACGTGAAGACGGCGCCCGGCGCCGCGGCCTCGAGGCGCTTCTTCTGATCGTCGTTTACCGGTGGCAATACCAGGACGTTCATGGTTCCTCCCGAATGTGCTCGCGTTTATGTGCCGTTGTGTCCGGCCCGTTGCGAAGAATCGTAAATATGCGGCCACCGCCTGCGCGCCGTGCCGCTCTTGGGCATGATGGTACTCGATGCGTTCGCGCTGTCCACGCGTCGTCACGTTTCCGGCGAAAGGTCCTTCTCGCTTGCTCCGACTCCTGCGCTTCATGCTCTCGTTCCTGCGGTCCTACTCCGCGAGCTTCTCGACGGCGCTCGCCCTGTGGCCGGTCGCCTCGCTCGCGCTTACCTTGCCCATCCTCGCGATCCTCTATCACCGGGAGGGGCGCCTACGCATCTGGTCCGCGGTCGGCTGCTACGTCGTCGTGTTCTATTTCCTCGGGCTCGCCTGCATGACCGTCTATCCGCTGCCCGACGGCACCTCGGGGCTGGGGATCACGTATGGCGCGACGCCGGGACTCAACCCCCTGCGCTTCCTCAACGTGATCCGGCATCCGACGGGCTTCGGCGTCTTCGAGCTCACGGCCAACGTCGCGCTCTTCGTCCCGCTCGGCTTCATCGTTGCCCGGGGCTTGGGCTGGGGACCCGTGCGGAGCGTCCTTTCGGGCTTCGCGGTGTCGCTCTTCGTCGAGACGACCCAGCTCACGGGCGATTGGGGCCTCTATCCCTATGCGTACCGGACCTTCGACGTCGAGGACCTGGTCATGAACACCTTGGGGGCCTTCGTAGGCTGGATGGGCGCCGCGGTTCTCGGGCGCTTCGCCCCGAGGCGGATCGACCCCGAGGCACTTGTGCCGACGAGAAGCCCCGGTCTTGTTCGGAGGGCCGTGGCTTTCGCGCTGGACCTTGTCCTCGTCTGGGTATTCGCGACGGTGTTCGTCGCCGCTGCCCAGTTCGTGCTGCGGCGCTCCTTCGCTGAGTGGTGCTACTTCTCGCGGGTGCTCGGCCTCGTCTCGCGTTGGTCCCTGAGGGGCTCGCTCGCGCTTTTCGAGCTGGTCGTCCCTCTCGCGCGGGGAGGAAGGACCCCCGGCGGCTCCTTCGTGCGCATGACCTGCGAGTCGAAGGACCGACGCGGGATCGCTCGCCTGGCGTTTTTCTGCCTGCGCTTCGCCGCGATCTGCGCAGTCCTCGCCTGGCCGCTCTACGCCGCCCCCGCGCTCGCCGTGTGGTGGGCCGTTTTCCGTGCCATGCCCTACGACGCGCTGCCGGGGGCGAGAAGCGCTCAGGGCACGGGCGCGGGGCCGCGCTGAGCCCGGGGCAGGGGGGCGCCGAGCCCCTCGCCTACAGCTCGACGAAAGCGACCTCGTGGCCGGCCTCGCCCAGCAGAGCGAGAAGGTCGTCTGTGCGCACGTGGACGCTCGCGGTGTTCGAGCAGGGGTGGCAGCCGATCTGCCCCCACCGGCGGAAATCCTCGTCGAGCGCCACGTGGATGCTGCCGGGCTCGGCGTTGAGGGCGGCGAAGGGCGTGACGGCCCCGGGGTAGATGGCGATTTTCTCGGCCAGGTCCTCGGCAGAGGCGAACGAGAGGCGCTTGCTTCCCAGCTGCGCCTGTAGCTCCTTGAGGTCGACTTTCTTGTGGTCGGGCACCGTGACCAGGTAATACTCGCGGTGCTTGGGGTCGCGCAGGAAGAAGTTCTTGGCCTCGTGGCAGGCGAAGGGGAGCTTAGCCAGGGCGTCGGCCTCCTCCACGGTAAAGACGGGCGGGTGCTCGACGGCCTCATAGGCCATGCCGTGCGCGTCGAGAAGGTCGTAGATGTCCTGCTTGGTGAGGGCGCCGGGGATGGCATGCGCGTCTTGCCAGGTCTTCTGCTCGGTCATGATGCCCCTATCCCCGTTTCGAGCCCTGGCGGCAGATGCCGCCCTTGTGCCCGCAGGCCTTGTTCGGCCCGATGCCCTTGCTCGCGGCGACGTTGCCGAAGCCGAGCCGTCCGGTCCCGATGGCCTTCGGTGCCGGCAGCCCCGCGCCGCCCGAGCCCGCCTGCCGTGGGTGCCTCCGCTCGCTTCTGTTCATGGCGCTCCTCTCCGGGCGGCGTCGGTATGCGCCGAAGGTCGCGCCTTGCGCGCCGGCCCACGTGTCGGTCCCGAGGGTCCCGAGGCCGCCGTTCTTCTCACCGCCCCTATTTTTCCGTCGGAATCGTAGCGCATCCGCCGCGTGACCCGTTCGGAAACGCGTACGCAAACTCCCTGTGGATAATGGATGCCACGTCAAAACGACGCGTGTCGCGTTCCTATGTCTCGGGGGAGGGCCCGGGGGAGAGCGGGGTTTTGAATGGTAAAGCTGTACGACGAGGGCATCTACCTGCGCAACGGCAAGGAGGTCATCCCCGCGAGCAAGGCCGCCGCGGCCGGTATCGAGTCCGCGCCCGCCGACGCCAAGAAGGGCACCATCGCCTATTCCATCCTGCAGGCGCACAACACCTCGGGCGACCCCGACATGCTCAAGGTCCGCTTTGACGCCATGGCCTCCCACGACA
>CAZEHG010000102.1:0-6858 GCA_964512475.1 uncultured Atopobium sp. | reverse complement strand
GCCTGCGCCTCGTCACCGGCGGCACCGACAACCACCTGCTGCTCGTTGACCTCACCCCTGCCGGCGACGGCGAGGTCACCGGCAAGGTCGCCGAGGCCGCCCTGGAGGAGGTCGGCATCACTGTGAACAAGAACACCATCCCCGGCGAGACCCGCTCCCCGTTCGTCACTTCCGGTATCCGCGTCGGCTCTGCGGCGGTCACCACGCGCGGTTTCTCCGAGCGCGACTGCGAGCGCATCGGCGAGCTTATCGGCGAGGTCGTCAACAACATCGGCAACGATGCCCTTCTCGACCGCACGCACGCCGAGGTCCACGAGATGCTCCAGGCCCACCCCCTCTACCCGGGCGAGATGTAGGAGCCGATCGCGCGGCGCGTCGCCGCACGCGCCCATCAAGGAGGCAGCAATGACCGCACGCATCGATTCCGAGCGCTTCGTCGTCGTCGATCACCCGCTCGTCCAGCACAAGCTCCATATCCTGCGCGACGAGTCCACGGGCACGAATCAGTTCCGCAGGCTCGTCCGGGAGCTGGCCATCTGTGAGGGCTACGAGGCCATGCGCGACCTGCCGCTCGAGGACGTCGAGGTCACGACCCCGCTCGAGACCGCGGCCTGCAGGCGCATCGCCGGCAAGAAACTCGCCGTGGTGCCCATCCTCCGCGCCGGCCTCGGCATGGTGGACGGCATCCTCGACCTTGTGCCCTCCGCACGTGTGGGCCACATCGGCATGTTCCGCGACCCCGAGACCCACGAGCCGCGCCCGTACTACTGCAAGCTGCCCCCCGACATCGAGAACCGCATCGTCCTTCTTGTCGATCCCATGCTTGCCACCGGCGGCTCGCTCATGGCCGCCGTCAAGCAACTGCGCGAGTCGGGCGTCAAGGACATCCGCGCGCTCACCATCGTCTCGGCCCCCGAGGGCGTCGAGAAGGTCCTGGCTGCCGATCCCGATCTTCGACTCTATACGTGCTCGCTCGACCGCTGCCTCAACGAGAACGCCTACATTTTGCCGGGCCTCGGTGACGCCGGTGACCGCATCTTCGGTACCCGATAGCGTGTTTTACCTGCGTAGAGTTTGTTTCGAGGTGGTCAAATTGTGTCGAAACGGAGACAGTCGGAAAGTACTCGTTGATTTTTGAACCGGGTTTAATTAATGTACCCAACGGCTTTCGAGAACCCTTCCGAAGGGCTTTGGAACAGGAGCGAGGGGGATGGCTGAGCTAACGTTTATCCTCGCTGGACTGGCCTGCGGTATCATGGGCAGCGCCTTTCCCGGGCTTCTGTTTGAAAAAGCTCTCAAAGGGGGTAAAACGGCTAAGGTGAACCTGAGCCTCGGGATGGTGAGCATTTTCTCGTCGTTCGTTCTCCTGAGCCTGGCTCAACTGGCGGTTTACCGCCTCGCGAGCGAGAAGGCCCTGACGTTCGGATGTGCCATGGTAGCCTCGTTCCTGCTCTTCTGGGCGATCGAGGCAGCAAGGGCCTGGAAAGCCGCCAATTCAGGCGACGGACGGGCCTGATTGAAAGGAAGGGACGTAAGTGAATCCTCTCGACAGCCTCAGCGGTGAGGTGAACGAGCTCGTCTCGAGCTTCACGTCGACCCCCATCTTCGGTGACCTCGACACCGTCGGCTTCACCCAGTACTCGTTCTGGTTCGCCGTCGCCGTGGTGATCATGCTCGCGCTGCTCTTCGTCTTCAAGGCCAAGCAGTCCAAGGGCCTCGTGCCCGAAGGGCGCTTCGTCAACGCGATGGAGTACCTCGTCGAGTTCGTCCGCGACGACATGTGCAAGGGCCTGCTGGGCGATACCTGGCGCAAGCACTTCCCGTTCATCGCGTCGCTTTTCCTGGTGATCCTGGCCAACAACATCGTCGGCATCATCCCGGGCTGCAAGCCGGGCACGGGCACCATATCCACGACGTCCGCCCTCGCCATCGTCTCGTTCGTCTACTTCATCGTCTGCGGCGTGAAGAAGCACGGTGCCCTGGGCTACGCGAAGTCCCTGGCCCCGGCCGGTGTCGCCTTCCCGCTCAACGCCCTCGTGTGGTGCATCGAGGTCCTCTCGACCATCCTGCGCCTCATCACCCTGGCCGTCCGACTCTTCTGCAACCTGTTCGCCGGCCACGTCGTCATGGGCACCTTCGCCATCCTCGCTTCGCTTTTCTTCGAGCCGCTGATCGCCTCGTTCTCGGCCCTCGCCCTCGCCCAGGCCGGCGCCTCGGTCCTGTGGGTCGCCATCCTTCTCGTCATCTATGTCGTCGAGATCATGGTCGCCGCCATCCAGGCCTACGTCTTCGCGCTTCTCTCCGCGGTCTATATCCAGATCGCCGAGTCCGACGAGGAGTAGCGCGCAGGCACCGCGCCCGGCTCGCCGGTGCGCGCGGCAAGGCAACTCGCGGGCGGGTGCCCGCAGTTCATAGCACGTCGTTAGTTTGTTTTTGGAACTCGTCCCATTGACTTAAGGAAAACCAGGGGCGAATGACAAAGGAGGAATTGTGGGAGCTCTCGGTGTCGTTGGTTATGGTCTTGGCGTTATCGGCGCTGGCATCGGTATCGGTCTTGCTGCGAGCGGCGTCGCTCAGGGCATGGCGCGCCAGCCTGAGGTCCAGGGCCGTCTGTTCACGGTCTTCATCCTCGGCTCCGCGTTCGTCGAGGCACTCGCCCTCATCGGCTTCGTCGTCTCCCTTATCGTCAAGTAATTTCGATAAGCGAGAAACGAACGAGTCCGTTATGGAGGCAACTATGAAGAGCACTACCAGAGGTCAGCTCGCTCGCCTGGGCGCGGTTTCCGCCGCCGCCCTCGCGGCCGTGCCGGCCCCCGCGCTGGCAGATGAGGGAGTGGGTGCGGACATCCTCATCCCGAAGCCGGCCGAGTTCATCCCGGCGCTCATCGCCTTCCTCGTCATCTGGATTGTCCTGGCCAAGCTCGTTTGGCCGCAGGTCCTCTCGATGATGGACAAGCGCCAGGAGAAGATCAAGGAGGACCTGGACGCCGCCGAGAAGTCCCGTCTCGACGCCGCCGAGTCCGCGAAGGCCTACGAGAAGAAGATCATCGATGCCCACAGGCAGGCGGACGAGATCATCTCGAAGGCAAAGAAGGAGGCCGAGGAGGAGCGTTCCGCGATTCTCGCCAAGGCCCAGAAGGAGGCCGCCGACGTCATCGCCAAGGCTCACGGCGCCGTTGACTCCGAGCGTCATAAGGCGATGATCGAGCTCTCCGGCTCCGTCGTGGACCTCTCCGTCGAGATCGCGACGAAGATCATCGGCAACGACCTTTCCGTCGAGCAGCAGCGCAAGCTGGCCGAGAAGTATCTCGCGGAAGTGAGCGGACCTGATGGCGACTAAGCATACCGAGGCCGACAAGGTCGAGGCATACACCAGGGCCCTTCTTGAGGCCGCCCGCAGCGAGGGGCGCGCCAACGCCGACCTCGTGCAGTGGCAGCACGCCAAGAAGTTCTCCCCTGAGGTGCTCGAGACCCTCGCGGCCATGCAGAAGGAAGACGACCTCGGGCTCATCGAGCAGGTCTCCAAGCAGTACAAGGAGTATCTGGACAACGAGGACAAGACCGTGAGCATCACCGTGACCACGGCCGTCCCCCTCGACGACGCCCTGCGCGAGAAGGTCAAGGCAAAGGCGTCTGCCGACCTCAACGCGCCCGTCTTCCTGGTAGAGCGCGTGGACCCGTCCATCATCGGCGGCATCATGCTCGAGGCCCGCGGCAAGCGCTACGACGCTTCCGTGCGTGCCCAGCTCTCCAACATCCGAAAGACGCTCTCCTCTTCGTTCAACGGAGGTGAGGAATAAATGACGACCGAAGAAACCATCAGCTCCCAGAAGATTCTGGACACCCTGCGCGCGAACCTGAGCGCCATCAACGCGATGGTTGACCACCAGGAGGCGTCCGTCGTCACCCAGGTGGGCGACGGCATCGCCCACGTGTCAGGCCTCAAGACCGCCATGGCCGGCGAGCTCCTCAAGTTCACGAGCTCCGCCACCGGCCACGACGTGTACGGCCTCGCCCAGAACCTCGACCGCGACGAAGTCGGCGCCGTTCTGTTCGGCAGTGTCGAGGATATCAAGGAAGGCGACGAGTGCCGCACCACCGGCCGTGTCATGGACATCCCCGTGGGCCATGCGATGCTCGGCCGCGTCGTCAACCCCCTCGGCCAGCCCATCGACGGCCTCGGCCCCATCGTCACCACCCACCGTCGCCCCATCGAGTTCAAGGCCCCCGGCATCATGGAGCGCCAGCCCGTCTGCGAGCCGGTTCAGACCGGTCTTCTCGCCATCGACGCCATGGTGCCCATCGGCCGCGGCCAGCGTGAGCTCATCATCGGCGACCGCAAGACCGGTAAGTCCGCTATCGCCATCGACGCCATCGTTAACCAGGCGAACACGGACATGGTCTGCATCTACGTCGCCATTGGCCAGAAGGCCTCGACCGTCGCCGGCATCCGCGAGTCCCTCTCGCAGCACGGTGTTCTGGACAAGACCGTCATCGTCGCCGCGACCGCTGCCGATTCCGCGCCTATGCAGTACATCGCCCCGATGGCCGGCGCGGCCATCGGCGAGTACTTCATGTACAACGACGCCAACGGCAACCCCGCCGACGAGACCCACCCGGGCGGCCACGCGCTCGTCATCTACGACGACCTGTCCAAGCAGGCCGTGGCGTACCGTCAGATGTCGCTGACGCTGCAGCGCCCGCCTGGACGCGAGGCCTACCCGGGCGACATCTTCTACCTGCACTCTCGCCTGCTCGAGCGTGCCTGCAAGCTCTCCGACGCCAACGGCGGCGGCTCGCTCACGGCGCTCCCGCTCATCGAGACCCAGGAAGGAGACGTCTCGGCCTACATCCCGACGAACGTCATCTCCATCACCGATGGCCAGATCTATCTGCAGTCCAACCTCTTCTTCCAGGGCCAGCGCCCGGCTGTCGACGTGGGCATCTCGGTGTCGCGAGTCGGCGGCGCCGCGCAGGTCAAGGCCATGAAGCAGGTCTCCGGCACCCTTCGCCTCGACCTCGCCTCTTACCGCGAGAAGCAGGCCTTCTCGCAGTTCGGCAGCGATCTCGACGCGACCACGCAGTACCAGCTCAACCACGGCGCCCACATGATGGAGCTCCTCAAGCAGAAGCGTTTTTCCGCCATCGATGTGCGCGACCAGATCATCGCCATCTTCGCCGCCAAGGAGAACTACCTCGACGACGTCGACCTCGATCACGTCACGCTGTTCCGCGACGAGCTGTCCAAGTACATGGCCGAGCGTCACCCGGCCCTGCGCAACTCCCTCGTCGAGGGCAAGCTCGACGACGACAAACAGTCCCGCCTCAAGCTTCACATCGGGCACTTCAAGCACGAGTTCCTGCTCGAGCACCCGAACAAGAAGTCAGAGGTCGACGTGGCGGGCACTGCCGAGAAGACCGTCCAGCCGGATTCCACCAAGAAGGGCCAGGAGTAGGCACAACATGGCAAACCTTCGCGAGATATCGAGGCGCATGAGCTCGATCAAGAGCACCATGCAGATCACTCGAACCATGGAGATGATCTCCACGGCGAGGATCCGCAAGGCGCTCGATCGAGCGGAGCAGGCGGAGCCCTACAAGGACGCCATCACGCGCATGCTCGCCAACGTTGCTAGCGCAGGCTTCGATGCCTCCCAGCCCCTTCTTGCCAAGCACGCGGAAGAGAAGCATGTGGTCTTCATCCTCATTGCTTCCGACCGCGGCCTGGCTGGCGCTTTCAACGTCGGCCCCCAGCGCGAGGTCGAGCGCGAGATCGGCCGTCTTCAGAAGCAGGGCATCAAGTCGAGCGTCATCACGTGCGGCCGCAAGCCCACGGAGTACTTCTCCCACCGCAAGACGGTCCCCGTGATGTCGTTCGTAGGCATCTCGTCGGAGCCCAACATGGACGAGGCTGACCGCATCGCCTCCTACGTCATGGAGGGCTACGAGAAGGGCGAGATCGACCGCGTGGTCCTCGTCTATTGGCACGCGAAGAACCGTGTCGAGCAGACGCAGGTCACCGAGCAGCTGCTCCCCATCTCAAAAGAGCAGCTCATGATGCCCAATAAGCCGCGTACCTCCGAGGCGCTCACCGCCATCGAGGGCCACGAGTACACGGACTTCGAGTTCGACCCGTCCGCCGAGGAGGTCCTGGGGCAGCTCCTGCCCGCCTACTTCAGGACGGTCATCTTCCACGCGCTGCTGGACTCGGCCGCAGCCGAGCACGGTGCGCGTCGTCGCGCGATGCAGTCCGCGACCGACAACGCCAAGGAGGTCCTCGGCAACCTGAGTCGCACGTACAACCGCGAGCGCCAGGGCGCCATCACCACCGAGCTCACCGAGATCATTGGCGGCGCGTCCGCATTGGAGGACAACTAATGTCAGAAAACACCACCGAGCAGCGTAGCGCCCTCGAAGAGGCCGTCTACCACAAGCTCAACAAGAGCGTGGGCACCGGCCGCGTCGTCCGCGTCGTCGGCCCCGTCGTCGACGTCAAGTTCGACGACCGGGTGCCTGGCGTCTATACCGCCCTCGAGGTCGACGGCGACACGCCGATGGGCCATGTCAACGCCATCCTCGAGGTCGAGTCCGAGCTCGAGGGCGGCGTCGTCCGCTGCGTCGCTATGAGCTCCACGGACGGCCTGACCCGCGGCCTCACCGTCCGCGACACCGGTCACCCGATGCTCATGCCCGTGGGCCCCGCGACCCTCGGCCGCGTCTGGAACGTCATGGGCCAGCCGGTCGACGGCAAGGGTGTCCCCGACGACGTCTCTTACTACCCGATCCACCACCCGGCCCCGGCTTTCGACGAGCTCACCACCCAGACCGAGATCTTCGAGACCGGCATCAAGGCCATCG
>CAZEHG010000101.1:0-6900 GCA_964512475.1 uncultured Atopobium sp. | reverse complement strand
CACGAGCCCGAGGCGGCCCTTCTCGTCGCATTCGCTGTAGCGGACGCGCGCGTCGAATGAGTACATGTTCCCCTCCTTGTTCAACGTATGAATGTTAACCGCGCGGGGGCCCTCCGAGCCGATAGAATTCAAAGAACAGCCGGTTCGCGCAAAGTTTCGCGCAAAGGTTCGCGCAGAGGTTCGCGCAATGGTTCGCGCAATGCCGCCCCGAACAGACAAGGAGAAAGACCATGACCACCCTTCGCTTCGCTACCGTCGGCACGAGCGGGATCACCGAGCAGTTTCTCGACGCCCTGGCCGAGGTCGATGGAGCCGAGTACGTCGCCGCCTATTCCCGCGATGCCGAGAAGGCCCGCGCTTTCGGTGAGCCGCGCGGGGCCCGCCGTTTCTTCGACGACCTGTCCGAGCTCGCCTTCTGCGACGAGGTCGACGCCGTCTACATCGCCTCGCCGAACGCGCTGCATGCCCCGCAGGCCAAGCACCTGATCGCTGCGGGTAAGCACGTGCTCGTTGAGAAGTCCTTCGCCTCGAACGAGCGCGAGGCGACAGAGGTCTTCGGCCTCGCCCGTGAACGGGGCGTCGTCGCCATGGAGGCTATGCGCAACATCCATGTGGGCACCTTCGGCGCCATTCGCGACCAGCTCGGCCGTCTCGGCCAAATCCGCCTCGTCGACCTCGGATTCTCGAAGGTCACATCACGTATGGCAAGGTTCCTGGCGGGGGAGCGCGTGAACATCTTCGACCCGCGTCTTGCCGCCGGCGCCCTCATGGATATCGGCGTCTATTGCGTTGCGCCCGCCGTCGCGCTTTTCGGGAGGCCCGATACCGTCAAGGCCGTGGGCGTCACGTCCACGGTTCCCGGGGCCGATGATGACGACCCGTGCCGGGTGATTGACCTTTCGGGGGTCGTTTTGCTGGGGTACGCCGACAAAGCCGTGAGCCTCACCTACGGCAAGGTCTCCGACGACCAGTTGAGCTGCCAGATCCAGGGCGAGAAGGGCACGCTCGTGTGGGACCAGGCGTCCTGTCCCGAGAACCTGCGCTTCTTCTGCCACGAGGACAAAGGGATGGTCTACCGAATGGAGAAGCCGGTGGGCGAGAGGGTCGACGCCGCGCCGCCCGCGCGCGACATGGCCTGCGAGATCCGGGATTTCCGCGATGCGGTGGCAGGAACGCTCGACGCCGGTTTCTACGAGCAGGCGACGCTCGACGCGCTTCACGTGATGGACGAGGCGCGCCGGCAGACGGGGGTCGTCTTTCCCGCGGACCTCTAGGCCGGGTAGGCGGCGTCCTCGGTGCCCCCGAAGCGCGGCTCCGCGTCTTTCTTGCCGTAGGGGCTTACGGGGTCGACGACGACGCGAGCGGCTCCGGGGAGCGCCCGGGCCTCGTAGCGCGTGACAAGGCCCGGCTCGACCTCGCCGTCCACCTCGACGGGGAGGGGCGCCGACGACTCGACGACGATGGCGCTGCCCGAGTATGTCTTTATGTTCGGGCGGCCGATCTTCTTTCCGCTGCGGTCGAGGAGGCCGAAGAAGAGCGGCCTCACGAGCTGGACGGGGCTCTCTATCTCGACGACGATCACGTCCAGCTTGCCGTCGTCGATGAGGCAGCCGGGCACGATCGATATGTCGTTCTGGATGGTCGCGCAGTTGGCAACGAGGCACATGATTCCATGCTCCTCGTGGACCTCGCCGTCGACGGTCACACGGAAGTCCACGGCGTCAGGCGTGGGGTTGGCGAGGGCAGCGGCGTAATAGGCGGCCTCTCCCATGGCGGCCTTGTTGGGGATGGCGGCGCGCATGAGCTGGGCGTCGTAGCCGATACCGGACATGAGCGCGAAGTCGCGGTCATGCGCGCGGCCTGAGTCGTCGGTCCAATCGATGCGCCCTAGGTCGACATCGGCGGTCTGCCCGATGCGGCATGCCCGCGCGAGCGACTGCGGCTCGGGCGCGTTGCCGAGGTTCGCGCTGAAGAGGTTCGCCGTCCCCGAGGGGAAGACGCAGACGGGCACCTTGGTTCCCTTGAGCGAGTGCAGCACCGACGAGACGGTCCCGTCTCCGCCGGAGACGACGACCATGTCGAAACCCTCGGCGTCGCAGGCGACGTCTGCCGTCCTGAAGCCCTCGTCGAGCATGCGGAAGACGCACTCGTCCCCGGCGCGCAGCAAAGAGCGCTGGAATTGGAATATGGCATCCGAGCCGTAGCCGGACTTCGGGTTGTGGACTATGAGGGTGCGCAAGGCTTCCTCCTCGCGTGCGCGGTTTCTTTGTATGATGGAGGGCGCTGGCGAAGCGCCGCCAGCTGTCATGTTACCCGTACCGGCACAGAATCGAGCGTGCGTGTACCTTTCCACCCAAGACGAGCTCAACGAGTTCTGCGAAGCCGCGTCGACCTGCCCCGTCGTGGCCGTCGACACCGAGTTCCTCCGCGAGAAGACCTACTTTCCCAAGCTTTGCCTGGTCCAGGTGAACGCCGGCGGCGCAATCGTCGCCATCGACCCCATCGGCATCCCCGACCTCTCGCCGTTGGCGGGCATATTCGAGAACCCGGATATCGTGAAGGTCTTCCACGCCTGCTCGCAGGACCTCGAGGTCATCTACGACGGCATGGGGTGCCTTTGCCGCAACGTCTTCGACACGCAGCTCGCGGCTTCCTTCCTTGGGTACCGGCAGCAGATCGGATACGGCTCGCTCGTCGACGCCGTCTGCGGCGTGTCTCTTGCCAAGGCCGAGGCCTTGACGGACTGGTCGCGCCGCCCGCTCGACCCCGAGCAGCTTGTCTACGCCGAGGACGACGTGAGGTACCTGCTCGATATCCACTCCGACTTCATGCGCCGCCTCATCGAGAAGGACCGCCTCTCGTGGGTGCTGCCCGAGATGGAGGAGGTGAGCGAACCCTCGCGCATCCGGAAGGACCCTCGCGATGCCTACCTGAGGCTTAAGCGCGCGTCTTCCCTCACGCGCCGCCAGCTCGCCGTCGCCCGCGAGGTATGCCTGTGGCGTGAGCGTGCCGCGGCATCCCGCGACGTTCCCCGCAAGTGGCTGGTTTCCGACGAGGTCGTCATCGAGCTATGCCGCCGCACCCCCACCTCCATGCCGCGCCTTCGGCGCATTCGCGGGCTCGAGAAGACCTCTGAGGCGGAGTGCCGCCAGATCATAGCCGCCGTCGAGCGCGGTCTC
Source organism: uncultured Atopobium sp. (assembly GCA_964512475.1). GTDB lineage: Bacteria > Actinomycetota > Coriobacteriia > Coriobacteriales > Atopobiaceae > Paratractidigestivibacter. The sequence continues at coordinate 3,721 of CAZEHG010000101.1, read as the reverse complement.
GCGTGCAAGCCCCAGGACTTCCCGGCGGCCATAAAGCAGCATGCCAAGGCTTCGCCCGAGAAGGACGGTGCCATCGACATCATGAGCGCCGTTCTCCGCGTCGTCGCCGAGAAGGAGGGCCTCGCGCCCCAGGTCATCGCCAACAAGGACGACCTATCTGAGCTTCTTGCCGGCAACCACGCCGGGCGGCTCTCGAGAGGCTGGCGCCATGAGGTCGCCGGCAAGGTGCTGGAGCGGCTGCTCGCGGGTGAGCTCGGCCTCACGGTCAAGGACGGCCGTGTCGAGATTCTCTAGCGCGGGTCGCCGCGGCCTTTGAGCGCCGCTGGCATTGTGGTCACAACCCCGTGCCAGCCTCTCATCCGTGGTTCGGCTGGGTATAAGCTGCTCGTATCCTCGACTCTCAAAGGGAGGGCTTCCCCATGGGTTATTACGGCTTCGGCTACGGTTCCGACCCCGTCTATCTCCTGCTCGTCGTGGTCTCGCTCGTCTTGGGCCTCGCCACGCAGGGCTACATCAAGAAGACCTACGCCAAGTGGTCTGCGGTGCCCGCCTCCATCCCGGGTACGGGCGCGCAGGTGGCGCGCAGGATGCTCGACCAGGGCGGCGCCTCCGGCATCCGGATCGACCGCATCGGCGGCGAGCTCACCGACAACTTCAACCCCTCCGACGGCTGCCTGCATCTCTCGGGCGGCAATTTCGGGGGAGCGAGCGTGGCCTCCGTCGCCGTCGCCTGCCACGAGGCGGGCCATGCCGTCCAGGCGGCAAAGGGCTTCTCGATGTATCGGCTCAGGACCTCGCTCGTGCCCGTGGTCAGCCTCGCGTCGAACGCGTGGACCGTCGTCCTTATGCTCGGCGTGCTCATGAACGCCATGGGCCTCGTCCAGGTGGCCATCGTTCTTTTCGCCGCGACGGTCGTCTTTGCCCTGGTCACGCTCCCTGTCGAGATCGACGCGTCGCGCCGGGCCGTCGAGTACCTCGGTTCCTGCGGCTCCGGCATCGACCAGCGCGGCGCCAAGGAGGTCCTCACGGCGGCCGCCCTTACCTATGTCGCGGCCGCCTTGGTCTCGCTTTTGCAGCTCGTGTATCTTCTCGGCCGCTACGGCGACCGCGACCGGAGGTAGCGGATGGAGAGGAACCAAGACGGCGTTCTGTCGGTCTCTGAGGCGGTCGGCCTCGCGAAGGGCAACGTCGCGGCCTGGCCCGCCGTCGCCGTCACGGGCGAGGTCTCGGGCTTCCGGGGGCCAAACGCCCGCAGCGGGCATTGCTATTTCGAGGTCAAGGACGACGGGGCCGCCATGAGCGTGATCGTCTGGCGTGGCATTTACGCCAAGGCGGGGTTCGAGTTGCGTGACGGCCTGCAGGTCCAGCTCACGGGTAAGTTCGATATTTACAAGGCCTCCGGCAAGTTCTCGTTCGTGGCGAGCAGGCTTACGGTCGCCGGCGAGGGCGTCCTACGTCAGCAAGTCGCCGAGCTTGCCCGCAGGCTTGAGCGAGAGGGTCTTATGGACCCTGCCAGGAAGCGCCCCATTCCCGCGTTCTGCTCGCGGGTCTGCGTGTGCACGTCGCTTTCCGGCTCGGTCATCGAGGACGTCAAGAGAACCCTCGCTCGGCGCAACCCGCTCGTCCTCATCGACGTGGTGGGCTGTAGCGTCCAGGGCGCGACTGCCCCGGCGACCATAGTCCGGGCGCTGGAAGTCGCGGCCGCGAGCAGGCCCGACGCCATTCTCCTTGTACGCGGCGGTGGCTCGTTCGAGGACCTCATGTGCTTCAACGACGAGCTGGTCGCTCGCGCCGTTGCGGCCAGCCCCGTGCCGGTCGTCACCGGCATCGGCCATGAGCCGGACACTTCCATCGCCGACATGGTCGCCGACCGTCGCTGCTCGACCCCGACGGCGGCGGCCGAGTCTGTGGCTCCAGCCATCGACGAGGTCGAGCGCCAGATGATCCAGCGCCAAGGGAGGCTTGGCCGCGCCATGTCCTCGATGCTCGAGCGATCGTCCGATTCCGTCGAGTCGCTCTCGCGGCTCGCCTCGAACGCCATCGTCTCGTCTATTGCGTCTCGCCGAGCCGTCGTCGAGTCGTTCGCGAGCCGGCCGTGCCTGATGGACCCCGTAGCCGGGCTCCGAGCGAGCGCGTCGGAGCTCGAGCAGACCGCCGAGCGGCTCAATGCGGCCGTGCCCCGCTCTCTTAGCCGAAGGAGAGAGGACTGCGAGCGCGAGGCGAGGCGACTGTCCGCCGTCGCCCCGAGGCTCTTGCGCGCGCCGGAGTCCGAGATCGGCAGGCTCGCGGCCACGCTCGAAGCGTTGAGCCCGCTTAAGGTGCTCGGCCGCGGCTACTCGATCGCCCGGGACGCCGAGGGGCGGGTGCTCAAGGACTCGGCTGACGTCCGCGTCGGAGAGCGCGTCTTGGTACAGCTCGGCGCGGGATCGCTTCGCGCCGACGTCGTTGAGGTCGAAAGGTACTAGGTAATAGAATCAGGTCAGGGCGCTTCCGCGCCTGGAAAGGGGACCGCAATGGCCAATGATAACATCGAGGAGATGACCTTCAAGGAGGCCTCGATCGAGCTCGAGAAGATCGTCCGCTCGCTCGAGGCGGGGGACCTCGAGCTCGAGGAGTCGCTCGAGCGCTATGGCAGGGGAGTGGAGCTGCTCAAGAGCCTCCGCGCACGCTTGTCAGATGCGGAGCAGAAGGTCCGCGTCCTTCTCGACGCGACCGATGAGGACGCCGCCGTGACCGATACTCAGTCCGCCCCCTCGACCGCCTACATCAACGAATAGCCTCGCGGCGCCCCCGCGAGCGAACAAGAGAGGAAGCCTCATGCCAGACTGTGTTTTCTGCAAGATCGCCAACGGGCAGATTCCGAGCGATTTTCTCTACGAGGACGACAACGTCGTCGCCTTCAGGGATCTGAACCCGCAGGCCCCGGTCCATGTCCTCGTCGTGCCGAAGGCCCACCACGAAAACCTCATCGACGGCGTCCCCGCCGAGACGCTCGCCTCCATGGCCGCAGCCGCCAAGTCCGTGGCCGAGCAGACGGGTATCGACAAGACGGGCTTCCGCAGCATCATGAACACCGGCGCCGACGCCGGGCAGACCGTCATGCACCTGCACATGCATGTCCTCGGCGGCGTCAAGCTCGGCGAGGGCCTTCTTCCGAGGGAGGCCTAGGCATGGAGTCCAGGATCTCTGATTGCGCGGCACTGCACGATAAAGGCTACAACTGCGCGCAGGCCGTGGCCTGTGCCTACGCCGACCTCGTCGGCGCCGACAAGAAGGTCCTCTTCGCCGCGACCGAGGGACTCGGCCTCGGCATGGGCGGCATGGAGGGGACCTGCGGCGCTCTCTCCGGTGCCTGCATCGTCTGCGGACTTGCCAAGAGCGGCGCCGACCTCGAGAACCCCACCACCAAGGGCGCGACGTATAAGGTCTCGCGCGAGCTGGTCTCGCGCTTCGCCGAGCTCTCCGGAGCGACGCGCTGCCGGGACCTCAAGGGAATCGACACCGGGGAGGTCCTCTGCAGCTGCCCGCAGTGCATCGAGAACGCCGCGCGCGTCCTCGAGAATGTTGTCTTTTCTGATTAAGGGAGCACTATGCCCTCGCGAGGGTGTAACGTTTCACTGTTTGCGTGCTAATCTAAGCGGGAACCGCACCCGCGCGAGAGGAGATTCATGAACGTCCTGGTCATCAATGCCGGCAGCTCTTCGCTGAAGTACCAGCTGCT
>CAZEHG010000100.1:0-6971 GCA_964512475.1 uncultured Atopobium sp. | reverse complement strand
GCATCTTTTCGTCGTGTCCGGACCGTCAGGCGTAGGCAAGGGCACGCTGGTCGCAGAGTTGCGCCGGCGTGTCCCTTCCCTAGGTCTGACGGTTTCTGCGACGACGAGAAGCCCCCGAGAAGGGGAGAAGGACGGCGTCTCTTACTACTTCCTCAGCGAGGAGGAGTTCGGGCGCCGTGTGGAGGCCGGCGAGTTCCTTGAGTGGGCGAACGTCCATGGGCATCGCTACGGCACGCTCCACAGCGAGGTCGACCGCCTGTTTGCCGAGGGCCGCTCCGTCGTCCTCGAGATCGACGTGCAGGGCGGGCTCAACGTCCGCCGTGTCCGCCCGGACACCGTGCTCGTCTTCATCGAGCCTCCCTCCGCCGAGGAGCTCGAGCGCAGGCTCCGCGGCCGCGGGACCGAGGACGAGCGGACCATCGAGCTCAGGCTCCGCAACTCCGCGCGCGAGATGGAGTGCTCCGCCCTCTATGACGAGCGCGTCGTCAACGACGACCTCGGCCGAGCGGTCGGCGAGCTCGCCGACCTGATTGATTCATACGAGACGAAGGAAAGGTCTCTTTAGATGTCCGTTACCAAGCCCAGCATCGACACCCTTCTCGAGAAGACCGAGCACAACCCGTTTCTTCTCTGCTCCATCGCGTCCAAGCGCGCCTGCGACATCAACAACATGATCCGCGGCCAGCACCTGCGCGTCGCCGCTATCCAGGAGTTCGACGACATCACCACCGTCGTCTCCGGCAAGGACACCGTGTCCATCGCCATGGAGGAGATCGAGTCCGGCACCCTGGGCTTCGTCAAGGAAGAGTTTGACGAGGACATCAAGGGCGCCAACACCATCGCTCTCTAAGCCATGACCGAGAGACTCTGCCTCGTCCACTACCACGAGATCGGCCTCAAGGGCAAGAACCGCTCGACCTTCGAGAACCAGCTCGTCACGAACCTGCACCGCGCGCTCAAGGGCTTTGAGGTGCGCGATATCCAGCGCATCTCGGGTTACGTCGTCGTCGAGTCCGCCGATCGCCAGGCTTCCGAGGAGATGGCCGGCGTCATCAGGCGTGTGCCCGGGGTGGCGCGCGTCTCGCTTGCGTACAAATGCGGGCTCGACGAGTCCGAGTTCACCGCGGCCGCGGTCCGGGCCCTCGGGGAGGCCGGGGAGTTCCATAGCTTCAAGGTGCATGCCCGTCGCAGCTCTACCACCTATGAGCGGCATACCCTCGAGATGAACCAACTCGTCGGCTCCGTTCTCTGTGAGGCTTTTCCCGACAAGAAGGTCGACGTGCACAACCCCGACGTCACTGTCGTCGTGCACGTGGTCCAAGGTTCCACCTACGTGTACGCCGCGAGCGCCCCGGGCGTGGGCGGCCTGCCCGTCGGGACCGCCGGTAAGGTCATGACGCTGCTCTCGAGCGGCTTCGACTCCCCGGTCGCCACGTGGATGGTCGGCCGCCGCGGCGCGATATGCGTGCCCATCCACTTCTCGGGGCGGCCGCAGACCTCGGACACGAGCGAATGGCTGTGCCAGGACATCGTAGAGGCCCTGGCCCCCTCGGGGGTCGTCGGGCGCCTCTATGTCTGCCCCATCGGCGATAAGCAGCGCGAGATCTCGCTCGCCGTGCCCCAGAGCCTGCGCATCATCATGTACCGGCGGCTTATGTTTCAGGTCGCTGAGCGCATCGCCGCTCTCGAGGGTGCCAAAGCGCTCGTGACCGGGGAGTCGCTCGGGCAGGTGGCGTCGCAGACACTCGAGAACATCTGGGCCGTAGACGAGGCCGTGGGTATCCCGGTGCTCCGCCCCCTCATCGGCTCCGACAAACAGGAGATCATCAAGCGCGCTCAGGAGATCGGGACCTACGACATCTCGTGTCAGACGGCTCCCGACTGCTGCACGCTTTTCATGCCGCGTCGCCCCGAGACCCACGCCCGCATCGAGCAGGTGCACGAGGCATGGGGCAGCTTCGACCACGGGGCGATGGTCGAGGAGCTCGTAGACCAGATCGAGTACCGGGACTTCTCGCAGTGCCCGAGCTACCACGCTCCCAAGGGGAGATTGCGGGCCCACCATGCTGAGCTCGGGCCCGCGCCCGAGAAGGCTGTGTAGGCGTCGGCCACGAAACGCATGGTCGTCGGCGACCGAGGCGCCCGTCTCTTTTATGGAGACGGGCGCCTCTTCAATGCCGCAAGCGAATGGATCGAAGCCCCGACCGACTCATTTTCGTCTCCAAGTCCCGGATCGCGTATCTTCGCCGGGGAATCCCGTTATCGTCATCCCCGATCTAGCACTTGAACCTGCCTGGGGTTTTCGGGTGAGGTCTCCTTCGCGTCGGCATAGCGTCGGCATTGAGTCGGCTTAGGTTTGTGAATCGTCCCCGCACGTAATTCTTTCGGGCCTCTTGCCTGATGATGTCCCAGGGGGTGGTGGCTCATGGCCCAGGTTGCGAAGAAGGGGGCCCTCGTTCGGGCCCGGAGACTGGCGAGGCGCTACGGGGTCACGGGAAGGGCCGTCGGAACGGCCGCGCTCTGCGCCGTCGCCGTCACACTGGCCATCCTCGGGATCATCTTGGGCGGATCGGCGGCGGGCGTGGAGCTCGAGCGCGGGGACGAGGCCGTTGAGGCGGCAAGCGGGGCGGGGAACGGCGCGGGCCCTTCCGAGGCTGAGGCGAAGACTATCTGGGTGCATGTGGATGGAGCTGTGGCCTCACCAGGCGTTTATTGCATCGACGAGGGCGCTCGCGTGAACGATGCCGTGACCGCGGCGGGAGGGCTTTCCGAAGGGGCGGATACCTCCACTGTCAATCTCGCGTCTGTGGTCACGGACGGTTCGAAGGTGCATATCCCGAGCAGTGATGAGCTCGGGTCTGGGGCAGGTGACGAATCCGGCGCCGGCTCGCAGGAGGTCTCGGCGACGGGCAGCGGCATCGTCAACATCAACACGGCGACGAGCGAGGAGCTCCAGACCCTCTCGGGCGTGGGGGAGGCCACGGCGGCGGCCATCATAGAGGACCGCGAGAGCAACGGGCTCTTCTCGTCGCCCGAGGATCTGATGCGCGTCTCCGGCATCGGCGAGAAAAAGTTCGCGAAGATTCGCGAGCGCATCTGTGTCTAGGCGGGTACCTCTGCCGTCGCGGCCGACTATCCCGGTCGCGTTCTTCGCCATGGTCGTCGCGGTGGCGTCCATCAGGGCCTGCCTCTGGTGGCGCTGGCAGATAACCGAGGCCTGGACCGTCGCTGTGGTGGCGCTTGTCGCCGCGGGTGCCCTTGCCGCGCCGCGCCTGCGGGAAAGGACCTCACGTAGCGCTCCCTCAGCCGTGCTTCTCGTCCTTTCGCTGGGCCTCGTGACCGGCTCGTTGTGCGCGGCCCGTGTGGGCGCCTGCTCGGAAGAGCTCGCGTCGACCGCCGTCTCGGGGTGGCGATTCGAAATCGAGGGGGACATGTCCGCAAGCGGCGGGTCCTGGCGCTGTCGCGCCAAGATCGCGCGGGACGGGTCGGCCGGCGGCTCGGTCTGGCTCGTCGCCCCTGAAGAACTTCCCCGAGGGGCTGTGGTCACAGGCGTGGGTCGGTTCAAGCCCGACACGGACGACCGGTGGGGTCGGGCCTCGTATTCCCAGGGGATCTGCGGGACGGTCACGCTGCTCAGGGTGACTTCTGTGCGCGAGGCTTCCGGCGCCGTTGGAAGCGTTCTCGGCTTCCGCCGCTCCTTGGTGGAGTCGCTCTGCCCGAGCGGGGGCGAGACGCCTGCCGGCGCGGTGCTGGCGGGGCTCGTCTGCGGCTCGACGGCCGGGATCAAGGCGCTCGGCCTTGACGATGCCTTCGCCGCCTGTGGCGCTTCTCACCTGATCGCGGTCTCAGGCAGCCACCTAAGCGTTGTGTCGACGCTGCTTGTTGGGCTGCTCGGGCGAGCCCGGGTCGGCCGCGTCCGCAAGATCGCGCTTCATGTGGCGGCTACCGGCATGTTCGTGGTCCTGTGCGGTGGTTCGCCCTCCGCAGTGAGGAGCTGGTTCATGGCCGTCGTCTCTGCGGGAGCAGAGTTGACGGGCCGCAGGGGACACGCGCTCTCGAGCGTATCGGTGGCGGCCCTCTCGATGGCGCTCGTCCAACCGGAGATCTGCGGACAGCTCGGGTTTCTTCTCTCCGTCTCGTGTGTGTGCGGGATCGGCCTCTTCGGCGGCTATGCCAAACACGTCGCAACTGTGGTGCTCGGGTGCCCCGTCGCCCCGCGCTGCGTTCCCGGGTACATGGGGAGGGCCGTTGCCTGCTGTCGCAGGTATGTGGTCGAGAGCGTGGCGTTGGGGCTCGTGTGCCAGCTCGCCTCCCTTCCCGTGGTCGTGCCGGCCTTCGGGAAACTGTCGGTGATCGGGGCGGCTGCGCAGGTGCCGCTCTCGGCGCTGTTCGCGCCCGCGCTCGCCTCGGGCCTCGGGTTCCTCGCGCTGCGCGGTGTGCCTCTTTTGGGAGATGCCGCCCGGGCGTGCGCATTTTTGGCCGCCGGCGCTCTCGCGCAGCTCGTCGGCTTCTTTTCGTCTGCGCCTATCTGCAGCGTTGCCTTCGAGGCGGATGAGGGTGTCCTCTGGGCGGCGCTTGCCGCGCTCGCGGCATTGCTCCTCCTCGTCTGGCCGCGCGTGACCAGGGCTGGCTGCGCGCTCGTGGCGGCGTGCGTCGGGACCGTCTGCGCCGTTTACCTCGCGCGATGGCGCTGGTTCTCGCCGCCGCGCATCTGCGTCATGGACGTCGGGCAGGCCGACGCGGTCCTTCTCGCCGATGGGGCCTCGACCCTTATGGTGGATGCGGGGGTTGACGGGCAGGTCGCGGCGGCGCTTGTCCGCAACCATGTGTTCCACCTTGACGCGGTCCTGCTCACGCATCTGGACGAGGACCATGTGGGTGGTCTCGACGACCTCGTGGGAATGGTGGATATTGGGGCCATATATGTCGCTCAAGGGGTCGTCGAGGCGATGGATGAAGAGCTCCGCGCCTGTGTCGAGCGCTTGACCGGCGAGGGGCCGAGGGAGGTCTCCTATGGCGACGTCCTGCGCGTCGGGGGCTTCGACGCCCGCGTCGTGTGGCCGCGGGAGCCGGTGGACGGCGGCGACAACCAGGATTCCATCATGCTGGGCGTCACGTACGAGCACCATAACCGAAGTTTGTCGGCGCTTCTCACCGGGGACGCCGAGAAGGACGAGCTCGCACAGGTCATCGAGGACGGCGACGTCGGCGACATCGATTTCCTCAAGGTCGGCCATCACGGCTCCGCGGCGTCCATCGAGTCGCAGGAAGCCGCGGCGCTCTCGGCGGAGCTCGCGGTCGCGAGCGCGGGCGAGGGCAACCGCTACGGCCACCCGAGGCAAGAATGCGTCGACGCCCTCGAGTCGAGCGGGTCGCTCTTCCTGTGTACCAAGGACGTCGGCGACGTCACGGTGGGGCCGGGCAGCGCGGGGCCGAGCGTCATCTGGTCGAGGAACGCCGAGCCGAGTGAATAGGCGGCTCGGCGGGGCACGGCTTCGCTCGACCGCGGTGTCCTCCCTGCGCGGGGGGGCAAGCGCTATGATAATCCGACGAAGAAAGGATTGACACATGCCCGCGAACTCACCGCTCCTCTGCGCGTACCTCGCCGTCGGCCCAGACGAGCTCAAGAGAAAAGAGACCGTGGCACGCCTCAAGGCGCGCGTGACCGGACCGTTCGAGGCATTCAACCTCGAGGAGATCGAGGCGGCCCCTGACCTCGAGGCGCTGCAGCTCACGACATCGCTGAACACCCTTCCCATGGGAGCCGACACCAGGATCGTCGTCCTCCACGACGCAGACAGGCTCCCTAAGCCGGTGTCCGAGGCCCTCGTCGCGTACCTGGCCAACCCCAACCCCGCCTGTACGCTCTGCCTCACTGCCACGACCCTCGCCAAGTCGACGCGCCTGTATAAGGCGGTCGCGAAGGTCGGGCCCAAGGCGATCATCGACTGCTCGGCGAAGAAGGGCCGCGACCTCGTCCCCTATATCCAGAAGCTTGCACGGGCGCATAACCTCACGATCTCGAGCGACGCGGCAAGCGAGCTGACGGCACGCGTGGGGGAGTCGTCGACGATGCTCGATACCCAGTTGGCGAGCCTCTCCGCTCTCCTAGGCGGCGGGGGCAACGTCGAGCGGGGCTTCGTCGAGAAGAACGTCGCCCGCATCGCCGAGGTCAAGCCATGGGAGTTCCTCGACCGTCTTTGCCAGCGCGACCTCGTGCGCAGCCTCCGGCTCCTGCGTCTTCTCGAGGGCAACTCCGCTATCGGGCTCGTCTCGCTCGTGACCGGCCGTGTCCGCGAGCTCATCTGCGCGCAGAGCCTGTGCGCGCGGGGGGAGTCCGGCCGCATCGCGTCTGAGCTCAAGAAACAGGACTGGCAGACGCGCAACTACGCCCGCTGGTCAGGCAATTTCCGCGCAGGAGAGCTCGAGCATCTCCTCGCCGCCTGCGCCGAGGCCGACTCCGCGCTCAAGTCCGGCGCCGACGAGTCCGCGACACTGACGGGACTTGTTACGAAGATGTGCGGAGCGGCTGCCTAGCTTTCCTTTTCTCTCGGGTCGCCGCCGTGTCTTGCTTTGGGGATAGTTCCGCATGAGCCGAAGGCCACGTAATGTGGCCCTCGTGCGAAGAGGATTGTCCGTATTCACAAGGCATAACGTGGCGGCGACCCGAGAGAAAAGGAAAGCCCCCTCGGACAGCACTCCGAAGGGGCTTGCGGATGCGATAAGTCGCAGAAGCTACTTGATGGTGTTGACGAGCTTCTGGACGCCGGACTTGCGCTGGGCAGCCTGGTTCTTGTGGATGATGCCCTTGGAAGCGGCCTTGTCCAGGAGACGGCCGGCCTTGTTGGCGGCAGCCTGGGCAGTCTCGACGTCCTTAGCCTCGACGGCGGTGCGGACGGCCTTGACTGCGGTCTTCAGCTCGGAGCGGACTGCGCGGTTGCGGACGCGAGCCTTCTCGGCGGTGATGATGC
>CAZEHG010000099.1:0-7091 GCA_964512475.1 uncultured Atopobium sp. | reverse complement strand
CGACCGCAGTGAGCGGAGCGACCGCCAGCGGAATGAGCAGCGCGGAGAGCAAGGCCGCAGCGGCCAGCTTGAGCTTCTTTACCACCCGATATCATCCCCTCGTAATTGATGCTTGCGTAAAGTGCTCTCTATCATAGTCTTTAGATAGGGTACGGGGAGGTTAAAGTTCAGCGCACGCGCAGGTTACGCGCCTGAACGCGCCCCGCAGCGACGTCATCGCCGCGTCCGTGTCCCTCCCCCAAAAAAGTTCGGAAGGCTTCCAAACTTTGGGAAGCCTTCCGAACTTGGTTTAGGTATCTATAACCGCAGGTAGGCGCGTTGCTCGATGTGCTGGAAAGAAGCCCGCCGAGTTTGGAAGCCTTCCGAACTCGGGCGGAGCTACAGAACCAGGTCGCCCACCGTGAGCTTAGGCACGTGGTGTGAGCCGTCGACCTCGCGCCAGTAGGTGAGGCCGTGCTCGGTCGTGGCCGGCTCGACGACGACCTCCTCGCCGCGGGGCCCGAGCGCGATGACCATGCTCACCGCGTAGCCGGCCTCGCTCAGGCCAAGCTCGTCGCCCAAGCAGGCGTCGTAGCTCTTGTGCATGCAGGCGCCGAGGCCGCGAGCCGCGGCGGCGAGCACGATGGCCTGGCTGGCGATGCCCACGTCGATGGTGCGGATCGGGTTGGCGGCGAGCTTCTGGGGCAGGCAGACGATCACATAGCCGCCGGGCCTCTCGCCCTCGGCGGGGCCGTCCCAATCCTTGAGGGCGCCTGCCCAGTGCAGGTGCGAGAAGACCTTCTCGGCCGCCTCCGCGTCGTCGGCGCTCACCAGGCGGAAACGCAGGAGCTGCATGTTGTTGCCCGTAGGAGCGAAGCGCGCGGCCTCCACGAGCTCGCGGAGCTCGCCCTCGGGCACGCTCTGCCCGCTGTAGCGGCGGTAAGTCCGCGCGCCCTCGATCAGTTGCTGGAAACCCGCTGCATCAATCGCGCCCATCGCGACCCGCCCTTCTTATCTGTAAGCCTTACTCGTTCGCATTGCCGGCGGCGCCGGTTCCGCCCTCGCCCTGGCCGCCGCGGCGGCGACGGCGACGGCGCGGCTTCGCGCCCTCTCCGGCATCGCCCGCGCCCTGGCCCTGAGACGGCTTGCCCAGCGGTCTACGCGAGCCTTGCTGCTGGCCGCCCTGGTCCTGCTGGGCCGCGGCGCCGCCCTTATCGCCGGGACGCCGGCGACGCGTCGGGCGCATGCCCCCGCCGCGCGGCTGGCTGCGCTGCTCGGCGCCCTCGCCCGCACCCTCCTCGGCTCGGTGGTGGCGCCTGCGGGTGCTAGCCCCCTTGGCATCGGGCGCCCCCTCGCCGGCGGCCTTCATGTGGGCCGGGGCCGCCTGCTGGCCGGCCTCGCCGGGCGCGCGGCGCTTACGGCGGCGGCCCTCCTGGGTCGCGCCCTGCTCGCCCTGCGCGGCGCCCGCGCCCTGGCCGCGACGCTGCTGGCGGCCGGCCTCGCCGCGGCGGGGACCCTGCTGGGGGCTCTCGCCGTCCGAACCGCGGCGGCGCTTCTTCGTCTCGACGAAGATGTCGCTCGCGTCCGGCCCCTCGGCCGGCACGAGACCGTTCTTGCGGTCCAGCTCTGCGAGCGCCATCTGCACGTCCGGGGACTGCAGGCGATCGAGCACCTCGCGCGTCACGGTGTCGGGACGGCAGGCACAGCCGAGCTCCTGGGACTTCTTGCACGCGGCCTCGGAGGCCGTCATGTCCGCGAGGTCCACACGGATCGTCTTGCCGCCCTCCAGACGCAGGACAATCTGCTCCTTAGGGGTGTTGTACTCGACAATCTTGCCCTTGCCGAGCGGCGTATCGATGACGGCGTTGCGCTTGGGCGCGCGGCTCTTGAAGTCGCGGTAGGCCTCGAACTCATAACGCAGGCAGCACATGAGGCGCCCGCACGCGCCGGAGATCTTCGTCGAGTTGAGCGGCAGGTCCTGCTCCTTGGCCATGCGGATGCTCACCGGGTCGAAGCTCATGGAGAAACGGCGGCAGCAGAGCTCCTGGCCGCAGTGGCCGTAGCCGCCCACTATCGCCGCCTCCTCGCGCACACCGATCTGACGCATGTCGATGCGCACATGGAGCTCGCGCGAGAGGTCGCGGACGAGCTGGCGGAAGTCGACTCGGTCCTCTGCGGCGAAGTAGCAGACGGCCTTCTCCTCGTCGAAGAGGAACTCGACGCCCACGGGCTTCATCTCGAGCTCGGAGGCGGAGACCAGGCGACGGAAGGTCGGCATGGCGTCCTCGCCGCGGCGGGCGAGCCCCTCGGCGCGGTCGAGGTCCTCGTCGGAGCAGATGCGCAGCACGTTCTTGAGGGCCGCATGGCCGATGGCGAGGTTGAGCTCGTCGTTGGTCATGGACTGGGCGTCGCCCACGGCGAGGCCGATCTCGTGACCGCGCTCGGTCTGGACGATGACGTGGTCGCCCTCCTGCGCGCCCGTGCCCGCAGGGTCGAACCAGAGCTCGTGCACCGCATACTCGAGCTTGACGGGAATAACGTTGGGCATTAAAGCGCCTCCTTTATGGCAAGCAGCATGACCTCGAGGGTCAGCTGCGCAGAAACGTTGTGCGAGAGATTCGCGGCCGCGTCGGAGCATGCCTTGAGCGCGCGGACTACCCCGGCAGCGTCGGTCAGGGCCGAGATGCGCGCCACGGCATCGACAGCGTCTGCGTTGACGATGTCCGCCTCGACGCCCTCGCAGCTCACGAGCACGTCGCGCAGCATCGACTCCGCGGCCGAGACGGCCTCCATCATACCCGAACGCTCACGGGCGGTGAGCTCGCGCTTGTTAGCCGCCTCGACGGCCTTGAGCGCGGCGGAGGTGAGGAAGTCGGAGCTCTCCTTGACGGCGGCCTCCTGCGCATCTTTGATGGCGGCGAGAGGGACCTTGACGGCAGCGGCGATCTCGGCGGCGGACTTGAGCACGTCCCAGGAGTCGTCGCGCGAGAGCTCACCGATGGTGCGGACCACGAGCCGACGGACCTGGCGGCGCTCCGTCGAGTTGAGGAACTCGCAGGCTCGCGCCGTGGTGCCCGCGACGGCGAGGGCGATGCGGGCGTCCCTCTCCGAGGCGCCGGACTCGCGCACCACGGCAGCGAGCGCCGCGCCCGGCGAGGTCACGCGGAAGGGGACGACCTGGCAACGCGAGACGATGGTGGGCAGCATCGCCGCGACCGTGCGCCCGCACAGGATGAAGACGACTCCGGCCGGCGGCTCCTCCAGGGTCTTGAGCAGGGCGTTTGCCGCGGTCCCGCGAAGAAGGTCGGCTCGGTCGAGCACGTAGACCTTGGACTTGGCGCGCATCGGGGCAAGGTTGACGTCGGCGATAAGGTCGCGGACCTGTTCGGCCAGGTAGCCCGTCGCGCTCGCGGGCGCGAGCCAGTGGACGTCCGGGTGCGTGTGGTGAGAGACGCGCCGGCACTCGTCGCAGGTGCCGTCTCCCCCGTTGGGGCAGACGATGGCCTTGGCGAGGGCTCCGGCCGCGTCGACCTTACCCGAGCCGGGCGCCCCGACGAAGAGATACGCGTGGGAAATGCGCCCCTCGGAGAGGGCCCGCGCCAGGAAGTCGTGGACGCGCGGCTGGTCGGAGACGGCGGAGAGAACGCGGGGGGCCTCCATCACTCACCGCCCGCGCTCTGGGCAAGAAGCCCCGGCAGCAAGTCGGCGAGCTCGGCGGCCAGGCGCGCCTCGACCTCGTCGACGGTGCCGGCGGCGTCGACGATGCGCACGCGCTCGGGTTCCTCGGCGGCCAGGCGCAGATACCCCTCGCGCACGCGGCGCTGGAACCCGAGCCCCTCGGCCTCCATTCGGTCGGCGCCGCCCCGCGTGGCACGGGCGAGCGCGTCGTCCGCCGGCATGTCGAGCACAAGGGTACGGTCCGGGTCCACGCCGCAGCTGCCGAGCGCGTTGGCGCGGCGGATGGCATTCTCGGGCAGGGCCCGACCGGCCGCCTGATAGGCGTAGGTGGAGTCGTAGTAGCGGTCGCACACCACCACGGCGCCGCGCCCGAGCGCGGGCTCGACGACCTCGCGCACAAGCTGCGCGCGGCTCGCCTCAAAGAGCAGCAGCTCGCACTCAGGGGCCATCCGGTCGTTGGCTGGGTCGAGCACGAGGGCGCGGATCTTCTCACTTATGGGGGTGCCGCCGGGCTCGCGCAGGCGCACGACCTCGCGGCCCGTGGCGGCCACGCGCTCGGCCAGGCGCGCCGCCTGGGTCGACTTGCCGCAGCCGTCCGCCCCCTCGAGCGTGATGAAGACCCCTCGCATGGCACCCGCTTCCTGCCTCGCCTCTGATTAACCTTCTAATCATACGCGCGATTATACGATTCGCCAAATTTCGCCATCGATATCGAACAAATGTATGGTACAAATGTTCGCATACGCACAGCGGCGCCCTCCGAGTCCGCAGGCAGATTGGAGGGGTTCGCATGGACGACCTTACCTTGCTGGCACTTTCAGCAGCCGTGCTCGTCATGGCGGCAGTCATCTATCGCTTGGTCTCTAGGCTTTAGATTACTTGGTGGGGACCCCTGAAAGCGAATCAGCCGCCCTGCAACGACGGCTGACTCTGGGGTTACCCCCACCGATCAAGCATCTATACAGGAGGGCGTTAAGCCTCTGTACGTGTCCGATTATACCCGTTCGTCGGGCCCTGCTTGCAACGGGCGATCGGGGCGAGGGGCGCCGTCACGGGCCCTGAGCCCCGCTTTTTCACGAGGCGACCGCACCCCCGAGCTTGTTCACGCGCCTGTCGTAGCTCAGAAGGCCGTTAACCTCCTCCTCCACGTCGGAGAGCTGCGTGTAGACGAACCCCGAGCAGCCCTTCTCCTCGAGCGCGTCGGCGCGGGCAAGAAGCGCGCCCACCTTGGCGCAAAACGCCGATTCGTCGCCGACCGACCCATAGCCGTAGCTCGTCTGGCGGCTTACGTGCCCCGCGACCGCCAACGTGACGCCGCCGAACTCCGAGAGCAGGTAGGCACGGCCGCTCCGCGCCGCGGCTTTCTCGGGGCCGAGCGGGCGGAAGTAGTTATGAATGCTCCAGAAGTCGCCCGCTCCCTGGTCGTACCAGCCGCTCGTCGCGTCCACGGGGCGCGTGGGGTCCGTCTCCCAGACGCGCTGAGTCGCCGCGGCGGCGTCGAACTGGCCCCAGCCCTCGTTGAAGAGACACCAGCCCGCCACGCACGGGTGATTGCGGAGCAGCTCGACCATGCCCTCACAGGTGGCAGCCCACTCGGACCGGTACGCCACGTCGCCGGCGCCCAGGTCGCGCCAGGCGCGCTCGCCCACATCGCGCTTCGCGCCCCACGAGGCGCGGAAGAGCGTCGGCTTCCGGCTCGTGTGCCAGGCCGAGTACGGCGATGTGCCGCCGGAGGGCACGTCTTGCCAGACGAGCATGCCGAGCCGGTCGCAGAGCGCGTAGAAGCGCCCATCCTCCACCTTGATGTGCTTGCGCAGCAGGTTGAAGCCGGCTTCCTTCATGGCGCGTATATCGAGCTCGAGGGCCTCGGGGGCGGGCGGCGTCATGAGGCCGTCGGGCCAGTAGCCTTGGTCGAGCACCCCGCGTAGGAAACACGGTCTCCCGTTGAGGAAGAAGCGCGGGACGCCGGCGCCGTCGGGGCGTACCTCGACGGAGCGGATGCCGAAATAACTGTGAACGTGGTCTTCGCCGCAAGTGAGCTCCACGTCATACAGATGCGGGTCCTCGGGAGACCACGGCCGCGGCTCGGGAATCCCGGCAAGAAGGACCTCGCCGGCCGGCCCCTCCGCGCGCGCCACCTCGCGCCCCCCGTCGAGCACGCAGGCCGAGACCCGCGCCGCGGGGTCGTTCGCGCGGGCGACGAGCTCGACGCACCCATCGAGGCCCGCCTCGACGTGCAGCGACGTCAGGTGCACAGCCGGCACGACCTCGAGCCAGACGTCGCGCCAGATGCCGGACTGCGCCGTGTACCAGATACCTCCCGGCGTCGAGCTCTGCTTGCCGCGCAGCTGCGACCCGGCGTCGCCGGGGTCGACCACGCGCACCTCGACGACGGCGGGCGCGGCGGCGGAAAGAAGGGCGTCGGTCACATCAAAGCAAAACGGAAGGTAGGCGCCCTTGTGCTCCCCCACCAACGTCTTGTTGACCCACGCCTCGCACGCCCAGTCGGCGGCCTCGAAGTGAAGAAGCGCCCGCTTGCCGCCCGCAAGGTCGAGCGCGGGCAGCGCCCGCCGATACCACAGCTCCGTGTTCGGCCCGACCTTCTCGCCGATGCCGGAGAGCGCCGCCTCAGGCGAGAAGGGCACGCGGATGCGCCGGTCGAAGGCGCGCGATCCGGCCGAGAACTCCCACCAGCCGTTGAGGCTCACGGCGCCGTCGCGCGCGAACTGCGGGCGCGGGTGCTCCCAGACGGGCTCCCCACCGGCCAGGATGCGCTCGCCCCACGGCGTCGTCAGCGGGATCAACGGCTCGTCGACCGGCTTTTTCGGAGCGGCCTTGAGCACGCGCAGAATATCGAGCATGCAATCCCCCCCCTATCCGAAAACAGGCTCCCGCCGAGCCGGCGAGAGCCTGTTGCAGGCATGTCCGGGCCTTACTCGCCCGCGTCGTCCTTCTTAGCCGCGGCCTTCCTCGCGGGGGCCTTCTTCGTCGCGGCCTTCTTCGCGGCCGGTTTCTTTGCCGCGGAGGCCTTCTTCGTGCCGGAAGCGGCCTTCTTCGTGCCGCCGCGGGCGGCCTTGGCGGCCTCCTTCTTCTCGCGGCCGGGGCAGTCCATGTTCGGACAAAGCTTCCAGGGCCCCCGCGCCGTGGTGACCACGACCATCGGGGCGCCGCAGTCCGGGCACTCCTCGCCCGTGGCCTCGAGCTTGCCGCGCGCGGGCAGGGGATAGCTCGTGCCGCAGTCGTCGTAGTTCGTGCAGCGAATAAAGCGCTTGCCCGTCTTCTCGGACTTATGGGCGATGAGCTTGCCCCAGCGGCCGGCCTCGGCGCACGCCTTGCAGGCGCCGACCTCGACGTCAGGCTCCATGTTCGAGGGGCAGGCAGGGTTCACGCACTGCTCGAAGGCGCGGCTGCGGAACGGGTGGACCTTCACGCGC
>CAZEHG010000098.1:0-7122 GCA_964512475.1 uncultured Atopobium sp. | reverse complement strand
CAACGTCCCCAGACCTCCTTGTGGGCTTTGTCCTCGAGGTGGTGCCAAAATGACGAGAAAAACGCCTCGAGGTGGTGTTTGGGGCACCACCTCGAGGCGTTATTTCCCGCAGCGGCGGCACCCGGGAACGGCCCCGAGGCTGCGTTGCGATCGAGGCGGGCCGCTAGACATCATTTACCTGGGCTTATGTGCCAGGCCGTGGCTCAAAACCCCAAAAACAGAAGGCCCCGCAGGTCGCTGGGAAGAGGAGGGGCGACCCGCGGGGCAATGGGAAGGGGAGGGGCTCTGATCGGGCCTCGCGCACTAAGGCCTCCGCGTGCGAGGTAACCGCGCGTGAGGCCTTAGCGCTCAGGGACCTCCGCGCCTAGTACAGGGCGAAGTTCAACGAGTCGAAGCCGTCGATTCCGAAGTCCTTGGGGTCGCCGGTCATCGCGTTGTCGTTCTCGATCGTCATCGTGGCAGTGGATCCGTCGGCGAAGGTCAAGGTCACCGTAGAGCCGTCGAGCGTCCAGGTGCCCGTGGTGGTGAGAAGGTCCTCGTGGTTCTTGCAGGGCGCGGTCTCGAGAGTGCCGTCCTCGTTGAGGATGACGTCGATCATCTGCTCGGAGCCGCCGGTCGTGCCGTAGACGCTCGTGCCGGTGGTCTCGACGGAGCCGCGCCAGGTGCCGGCATAGTAGGCGGCGTCCTTCTCGTCAGATACCGTGGCGGTCGAGCCGCTCGACGAGCTGCTCGACGACGAGCTGCTCGTCGAGCCCGAACCGCAGGCCGCGAGCGGCATGGCCAGGACGGCGGCCACGGCAAAGGCCAGTAATTGCTTCTTCATAGATTTCTCCTTACTTGCTACTTGGTCCATTCGCCGGGCTTAGCCTCGGTCTCGGGCTGGGTCAGCGGGGCTGCCTTGTGCTGCTTGGCGCGCTCGTCGTCGATGACGCCGCTCCAGTTGAGGCCGAACCCGAACTCGTAGGTGTTGCCCCCAGAGTCGGAACAGAGGCGCTATCCCTCGTAGGTGGTGTAGCCCTTGTACGACTCGAAGTCGTACTCCTCGGGAGTGAGGACGGGCGTGACCTTGTACTTCTTGGTGCGGTCGTCCTCGATGACACCGCTCCAGTTGAGGCCGAAGGCGAATCCGTAGGAGTTGCCCTCGGAATCCTGATAGATGTCGAAGTCGTGCGGGGTGTCCTCGGCCTGGGCCTCGACGGTGTCCATATCGGCGGGCATGTCGTAGGGAAGAAGCCCGCTGGGCTCCACGGCGCCGGAGGCAACCTTGACCGTCGCGGCGACGTCATAGGAACCCGGGGTATACAGGATCGCTGCGGCCTTGTCCTCGAACTCGGAGAAGATCATGGGGTTGCCGGAGGCGATTGCCACGACCACGGGCACGTCGCCCGCGAGCTCGCAGGTGGCCAGGATATCGTCAAGCGCGGACTGGCTGCCCTCGTTGGTCTGCCCGTAGTAGGAGCGGTTCTCCATGCTGCCGTCGGCAAGCGTGTCGCCGGCGAGCGAGACCTTGCGCACGTTGGCCCCGTCGGCGGTGTAGGGGGCATAGCCCAGGTTCATGGGCAGGTAGGTCACGTTGCCGTCCTGGTCCTCCTGGCTGCCGCTGCCCGTGCTGGGGGCCTCGGCGAAGAGAAGCGCGAAGTCACAGGACGCGAGCTCTTCGGAGGTGACGCGCACGACGTCATCGGCAGTGAGGTTGTTTTGGTCGGCAGAGGGCGAGACGGTGTCGGTGACCACGGTCACGTAATCGGCAATGACGTCCTGCTCGACAGGGAGTGCCCAGCTGGCGGGCGTGGCCTCTTTCTGCACCGGGCCCATGCTCATGGCCTCCTGCGCTTCCTTGAACTGCAGGGGGATGTAGACCGTGGGCTTCTCGCTACGCTCTTTGATGATGCCGCCCTTGTTCTTGAGCATGACCACGCATTTGGGAAGAAGCTCTTCGTCCGCCCACTCCTGCGGCTCAGTGTCCTCCCAGACGGCCTTGGTGTCTTCCTGCGCGATGTAGGGGTTCTCGAAGAGGCCCAGGTTCAGCTCGGCCACGAAGAGACGCCGCGCGGCGCCCTGGTAGCGCTCCAGGGCCTTCTCTTCGCCGAGCTCCTTCTGGACGAGCGTGATGATATCGGGGATCTGGTCGGCCTGGAACTCGCCGCCGAACTGATCGGTCCCGGCCACGTAGCCCTTGCAGATGCGCTCCTCGGGCGTGAGGTCGTCCACGCCGAAGTGACGACCCTCGAAGGCGCCGTTGAAGTAGGTATCCTGGCTGATCTGCCAGTCGGTCGTGACCACTCCGTCCCAGCCGGCGTCGCGCAGGATGCCCAGGACGTAGGCGTTGTAGGCAGACGCCACGTTCTCGCCGTAGTGCTCGTCATCGGTGTAGCAGATGGCGTAGTTGGGCATTATGGACGCGATCTGGCCGGTCTTGCCGGAGAGCTTCAGGCCGCCGTCGGTGTAGGGCACGAGGCCGACGCCCAGGTTGTCGTTGGGATAGACGCAGTACTTGCCCGTGGCGTTGTGGGAGTTGCGGCCGCCCTCGCAGCAGGCGTCGCCCGGGTAGTGCTTGAACATTGCCGAGACGGACTCGGCGCCCCAGCCCTGGTCGTCGGTCGCGGCTGCGTCGCCGTAGGTCGACTGCAGGCCATCGGCATAGGCGGCTCCCAGGTCGCGAGAGAGCGCCGGGTCGTCGGAGAAGCAGCCGGAGAAGCGCGAGTAGACGGGGTTCGAGGCGACGTCGACCTCAGGGCCGAGCTCGCAGCCGATGCCGACGGAGCGCCAGCCGCGGGACAGGTAGTTGGCGGCACGGCGGACGGCGTCCGGATCGAAAGTCGCCGCCAGCGTCAGGCAGCTGGGAATGTCCCAGAAACGGTAGGCGTCCGTGGAGTTCCAGTACGGGATGCCGTTCTTCTCCTCGCACAGGGTCTGCAGGGCGTTGGACCACGAGACGCCTGTGGCGTAGGAATCGCCGTCGGAGCCGCCGCGGACGACGCCGGCGCGCTGGCCGGCCTCGATGTTCTGCTTCTGCTCGTCGGTGAGCTCGGTGCCCGTCTGCGAGAAGTCGCCGTGGAAGAGCAGCGGAGCCGCCTCCTCGATGGTCAGGGTCTCGGCGAGGGCAGCCGCGCGGGTGTCGACGGGCTGACGCCAGTCCTCAAAGAGGTCCAGCTTGCCGTTGCCGTTGAGGTCCTTGAACGCATAGCCATCCACCTGGATGATCTTTGCCTCGTCGGCGACGCCGATGGTGGGGGCGCCGTCCTGCGTGGCGCGCACCCAACCGTCGCGCAGCTTCTCGGTCGCGTACTTGGCCTCGACGCCGCTGTCGTCAGGGTCGATGGGGTACGCATCGGTCGCGGGCGCGGCCAGCGGGTCCGTGCTCGTGCCTTCGGCGCTGCAACCGGCGAGGCCCGCCACGCCAGCCGCGACGGCGCTACCTGCCAGGAAGCTCCTACGGGTGATCTGCCTACTCATGGTCTTCTCCTTTTCTTCCCTGCGGGGCCGAGGGCGGCCCCGCGCTTTCCAGCCTTAATGGAAGCGAGAATCGCGCGGCGCCCGGGAAGTGCCGCACGGTCGGTCGTTTTCGTCGCACGTTCTGCAGGCGCCCCGGCCGGGCGCGAGGCGAGAGGTTTGGGACGTAGGTCGCAGCTCTCGTTGGAGAGGTCCGGGGACAGGCGCTGTGGACAGATTCGTTCCGGGCAGCGTCCACGCTACGCTGGGGTTTATTGCCAACCTATATTCCGGAATCGGCCAAATGAGGGCTAAAGCCAACGCCCCCCGACCCCCCGACCCCCCGACCCCCCGACCCACGTTCCCCGACCTCTGGCGCGCCTCTTGCCAAATGCCTCGCTTGACCTGTTAAGCTCTTGGGCGGATAAGGGAGGGAACTCACGTTCATGGGCGAGCTTCTCGTCGCCGTGCTTATCCAGCACTTCGTTTACGAGGCGCCCATATGGACGTCCGTCTTTTGCTGCTCGATGGCGTACTCGCTGGAAAACCTCTCGGCGGCTGTCGAGCGCACCGTCACCAACGTCTGGTCCTACTCGCAGTTCCCGCCGTCCTTATCGGAGTCGTCTCTGCGTTATTGGGGCATCACCGTCGCCGTTTATTTGGCCGCTTACCTGCTGCTTATCCGACGTGTGGAGAAGAACGGCCTGCTGAAGATCTCCGACCCCGTCATGGTGCTCATGGCGGCGCTCACCATCGTGGTCAACATGGTGCTCGACCTCGTGGTCAAGGACATCTCGGTGCCGGAGATGGGTGTTCCGTCGCACGACTCCAACACGCTCAGCGCGGTCTACCTGCTGCTGTGCGTCTACATCGTGTACTCGGTGTTCGAGATCGTCTATAACCGTCGGCTGCAGATGGACATGGCCGCCATGGAACGGCTGCGCGCCACCGAGGCGCGCCAGTACGAGATGAGTCGAGCGAGCATCGAGGCCATCAACATAAAGGCCCACGACCTCAAGCACCAGATCCGGACGCTGGCGTCGGGCGGGGCCGTGGTGAGCGAGAACGTCTTGGCGGACCTGTCCCACGAGGTCGACGTCTACGACTCCGTGGTCAGGAGCGGAAACGACGCCCTGGACACCATCCTCACCGAGAAGAGCCTCTACTGCGAGAAGCACGGCATCACGCTGAGCTGCATAGCCGATGGCGCGGCCCTGGGCTTTGCCAAACCCGCCGATCTGTACTCCTTCTTCGGAAACGCCCTGGACAACGCCATCGAGGCTGTCGAGCGCCTGGATGACCCAGAGCGTCGCAGCATCGGCCTCGTGGTGAGGCGCACGGGCGACATGGTCTCCATCCACGTGGAGAACTACTTTGACGGTCGGGTTGACTTTGGCGGCGACGGGCTGCCGCACACCCGCAAAGCCGACGAGGCCAACCACGGCTTTGGCACCCGCAGCATGAAAGCTATCGTTGAGGCAGCGGGCGGCTCCCTGACCTGCCGCGCGGAAGGCGACGTCTTCCACCTGGACGCGCTTATCCCCATCCCGGCGTAGATAGTAGAAGCGAGACGGCGGGAACCGGGTTCGTTTTATCTAGCTCGGCCGACTCGGGTAGAATAGTGCGGTTTAACCCTGCAGAAAGGACCCCATGGCCGCCATCAACTACCAGCTCGCCCGCTTCGAGGCGTCCTACGGCACCATCGCCCAGCTCCCCGGGCCGACGCAGCCGGAGGTCAGCGTCGCCGGCCGCTCCAACGTCGGCAAGTCTTCCCTTCTCAACAAGCTCTTCGGCCGCAAGAACCTCGTCAAGGTCTCCTCGACCCCCGGCAAGACGTGCAACATCAACTTCTTCGATGTCGACGGGGTCACCTTCGTCGATTTGCCCGGCTACGGCTTCGCAAAGGTCTCCAAGGCCGAGAAGGAGCGCTGGGCGAACCTGATTTCCGGCTACTTCGAGCAGGAGCGCAGCTTCAACCTGGTCATCTCGCTCGTGGACATCCGTCACGAGGCGCAGAAGCTCGACCAGCAGATGATCGGCTTCCTTCAGGAGGCGGAGCTCCCCTACCTCGTCGCGCTCACCAAGGCGGACAAAATCGGCCGCGGCAAGCAGAACCAGCAGGCCGCGCTTCTTTCCAAGCAGCTCAACGTGCCGCGCGAGCAGATGGTCATCACGAGCTCGGCCACCGGCCAGGGCATCGACGAGCTCAAGCGCCGCATCGCCGAGGCGTGTCTCTAGGCACTGAGCGGCCGATCGCAGCCCAGCGCGTTTGGCAAGAAACCGCAGGCCGCAGCTAGACGCAGCTAGATAAGGCCGAAATGCTCCAACGCCGTGGCCACGCCGTCGGCGGCTGCCGGGTCGGTCACGTAGTCGGCGTAGGCCTTCACGTTATCGCGCGCATTCCCCATGACGACCGCGACGTCGGCCTCGTCGAGAATGGTGAGGTCGTTCTCCGAGTCTCCGAACGCGTAGAAACACGACGGCTCAAACGGCAGCGCATCGATGAATGCCCGCGCACCCGCGCCCTTGCTGGTGCCGGGAATAGCCAGTTCATGGTACCCGTCGCCCACGTTCAGGTAGTCGTACGTCGCCATCAGGTACTCGCTTCCGCGGTACGCCTCGAGACTCTCGTCGGTAAAGTCGATCTTGCCGAACTGCATGACGCCGCCGCGCGCCGCGTACGCCTCGAGCGTCTCGTTACGACCAATCATGCGGCGGAACTCGAGGTTGGGACGGTCGCTCAGCACGGTCGCGCAGCCGGACGTCCCCTCGATCAGAGCCTCCATGCCGATGCGCCGCATCTCGGCGATAGTCCGCTCGAACATATCGGGCGCGATGACGCGATCGTACACGACCTTCTCGCCGCATACCACATGCGTGCCGTCAAGCGTGACGGCGCCGGCGAAGGGGCACGACGCCAACAGGTTCTGGATGCCCAGGATACTGCGCCCGGTGCAGACCACGGCGACATTGCCCGCCTCGACGAAGCGGCAGATAGCCTCGCGGACGCGCGCGGTCGGCACGTCGGTCGGCCCCGTCACGGGATCGCGATACGTCAGGGTTCCGTCGACGTCGAAGAACGCGATTACAGGCTCAGACATTTCCCTCTTTCAGGTCCGGCGCATGAAGCGCATTCGGCCGGCAAGAAAACGCACTGTGGCAGTGTGTGTTTCCGGCTAAGGCGCACTGCCACAGTGCGTTTTGATATCCACACAGGTAGATAGCTTAGCCCTACGCCCCGCGCTGGGCAAGAAACGCGCGGGTGCGCTCCTCTCGCGGGTTGTCGATGAGTTCGCGCGCCGGGCCCTGCTCGACGATGACGCCCCCGTCCATAAAGACGATCCTATCGGCGACCTCGCGTGCAAAGCTCATCTCGTGCGTGACGATGACCATCGTCATGTCCTCGGCCGCCAGCCCCTTGATGACCTTGAGCACCTCGGCCGTGAGCTCGGGATCGAGCGCGCTCGTCGGCTCGTCGAAGAAGACGATCCGCGGGTTCATCGCTAGGGCGCGCGCGATGCTCGCGCGCTGCTGCTGGCCGCCGGAAAGCTGGCAGGGGACCTTCTCCTCGTTGCCCGTGAGCCCCATCTTGGCAAGAAGCGCGCGGGCCTGCTCCTCCACCTCCGCGCGATCGCGCTTCTGCACGCAGATGGGCGCGTCCATGATGTTGCGCAGCACCGAGAAGTGCGG
>CAZEHG010000097.1:0-7126 GCA_964512475.1 uncultured Atopobium sp. | reverse complement strand
CCGTCAACCCCGCCGAGACGCGCACCTGCGGCTGCGGGCGCAAGGGTTGTCTCGAGCAGTACGCGAGCGCCAAGGGCGTCGTGCGTCTCTACCTCGAGGAGTGCGAGCAGCGCGGCGTCAAGCCCGCCCCCGTCGAGCACGCGACGGACACCCTGACCGTCTTCCGCGCGCTGGCGGCCGGCGACGAGTGCGCCAAGTTCGCCGTGGACCAGATGTGCGAGTACCTCGCCCAGGCGATGTCGCAGATCAGCTGCATCGTCGACCCCGCCATGTACCTGATCGGTGGCGGTGTCGCGGGCGCCTTCGCGGCCTTCGCGCCCGAGCTCCGGCGGCGCTTCGCCGCCCATGCGCTCTCGTCGTGCCAGGACGCGCGCATCGAGGCCGCGGGGCTCGGCAACCAGGCGGCCATGTACGGCTGCGCCTACGAGGCCCTGCGCCTGCGCGGCGAGCAGCTGGGGAAGTAGCCCGGGTCCGGCCCTTCTCCCCGCAGCCTGCATGTGGGAGGGGCCACCTTGGGCGAATTCCTGCGCCGATGGTGTTATTCTTGTAAGGCCGAAAGGGACTGCGTCGGACGGTTCCGTGCAGGTTTTTCCAGAGGATTGGAGCGTTCTTATATGAGTGAGTACATCTCCGCATCCCACGTTTTCACTGACTGTCGCGCGGCCAGCATCGATGAGGCCCTGGGCTTCTTCTCCGAGAAGACCGTCGAGCTCGGCTACGCGACCAACGTCAATGCCGTCTTCGAGGCCTTCAAGGCGCGCGAGGCCGAGGGCACCACGGGCATGACCGGCGGATTCGCCATCCCGCATGCGAAGACAAGCGACGTCAAGGAGGCTGCCATCCTGCTGGCCAAGTTCGCCGGCGAGATCGAGTGGCCGTCCATGGACGACGTGCCCGTCAAGTGCGCCATCGCCCTGCTCATTCCCGCCGACCAGGCTGGCACCACGCACCTGCGCCTTCTTTCCAAAATCGCCGTCCTGCTCATGGACTCCCATAAGCGCGAGGCGATCCTGAACGAGGAAGACCCCGAGAAACTTGCCGCCCTCGTCGAAAAGGGCATCTCCGAGGACTAGCTCGCATACCCGGCATGTGAGCGCCGGCCGCCCTTTGCGGGTGGCCGGCGCTTTTCTCGCCGCGTCCCGGCCGCGACCCGTCTGCGCGCCTCTGCCCATCCCCAGCAAGGAGCCCCTATGGCCATCAAGCTCATCCTCACCGACATCGACGGAACGATTCTGCCCTACGGCAAGAAGGTCGTGACGCCCCGATGCGTGTCCGCGTTCCACGCCGCCATGGACGCCGATATTCTGGTAGGCCCCGCCAGCGGCCGGTTCTATTCCTGGATTCCCTCGTTCTTCGGCGGCGACGCCTCCTGCTGCGCCACGGCCCTGGCGACCAACGGCTCGCAGGTCTACCTGGGCGGCGAGAAGGTCCTGCAGAAGGAGCTGCCCGCCGACGGCATTCGCCGCGCTCTCGAGGTGCTCGCCGACGTGCCGCGCTCTGGTCTTCTCTTCTTTGAGGGCGCGACTCCCTATCTCGTGCAGGGCGACCGCGAGGACCTGCGCGAATGCTTCCCCAGCTATGCCGAGACCTGCGTCGACCGCGGCGATGTGCCTGAGGCGGGCATCACCAAGGCGAACGTCTTCATGTGCGGCGACATCGAGCGAACCCGTGAGGTCGTGGCGCTTCTCAACCGCGAGGTTGACGGGATTGACTTCGACGTTCCCCAGAGGGCGTTCTCCAACGCCATGCCCGCCGGGTGGAACAAGGGAGCTGCGGTCGAGTGGCTGCTCGAGCGGCTGGGCATCGCCCGCGATGAGGCGGTCGTCTTCGGAGACGCTGGCAATGACCTGCAGATGTTCGCCGCCGTCGAGCACTCCGTGGCGGTGTCCGGGGCTCTTCCCGAGGCCCGCGAGGCGGCCCGATGGCACATCGGCGCGGTCGAGGACGACGCCGTCCCGGCCGCCATCGAGGCCATCGCCGCCGGGGAGTTCCCTTTCTTGGCGTAGGGTCCCGCGTGCCTGCGCCGCCCGCGCGTCTCCGCGGCCTGCGCCCGGGGGAGCCTTTCCGCCGTTCGCGGGAGACGCGGTGCGGACTCGCCGTGTTTGGTTATAGTCATCAAGATGCCAAGTTGTTATAACCAGCATACAAGTGAGGGAGCAGCCGATGGGTGCCCAGGCAAGGAAGCAGCCGCTCTACGATCAGCTCGTCGACATCCTGCGCGAGAAGATCGAGAACGAGATGGAGCCCGGCGACCTTCTTCCCTCGGAGCGCGAGCTCTCCGAGCGCTACGGCCTCTCGCGCACGACGGTGCGCCTGGCCTTGAAGGAGCTCGAGACCCTGGGCCTCATCAGCCGCAAGCACGGAAAGGGCACGTTCGTCTCTGACCTGACGGGCGGGGCCATGGACCTCACCACCAACTACAGCTTCACCGAGCAGATGCGCGACGCCGGCCGAGAGCCGAAGACGGTCGAGCTCGACTTCCAGATGCGCGATGCGACGAAGACCCTCGCCGACCGCATGGGCCTGCGCCTGGGCGACAAGGTCCTCTACATGAAGCGCCTGCGCCTCGCGGACGGCGTCCCCATGATGCTCGAGCGCACCTACGTGCCCGCAAACCGCTTCATCGGGTTGACGGAGGAGACTTTGTCGGGCAAGTCGCTCTACG
Organism: uncultured Atopobium sp.; assembly: GCA_964512475.1. Lineage (GTDB taxonomy): Bacteria > Actinomycetota > Coriobacteriia > Coriobacteriales > Atopobiaceae > Paratractidigestivibacter. Next base: position 4,461 of record CAZEHG010000097.1, on the reverse strand, counting down.
CGATCATCGAGAACGATTACCACGAGGTCATCCGCGTGGCCGAGGAGGAGTTCTTTGCCAGCGTAGCCCGCCAGGACGACGCCGAGGCGCTCGGTATACCCGAGGGGGCGCCGGTTTTGCAGCTCTCGCGCCTGACGTACAACGACCAGAACATCGTGATCGAGTATACGCACAGCGTCGCCCGGGCCGATCAGTTCAAGTACAAGGTCGCCCACGTGCGCTAAGGTGCGTGGCTGAGACCTGGCCCATGGAGGGTTTCGACCATATCGGCCTGCGCCCGGGAGGGCGCGAGGTTCGCCTCGAGCGTCTGCCCGAGGAGCCCCGCATCTCTTGAACATTGAACGATGCCCGGCGCTCGGCGCCCTCTTCTCGATGCGGGCGGCTAGTCGATCAGGCCGAAGTGCCGCAGCGCGTTCGCCACGCCGTCGTCGTCGATGTCGGAGGTCACGTAGTCGGCGGCCTTCTTGACCTCGTCGCCGCTGTTGCCCATGGCGACGCCGACCTGCACGCACCGAAGCATGTCGATGTCGTTCTCGCCGTCGCCGAAGGCCATGGTCTGGGCCCGGCCGATCCCTTCGGCCTCGAGGAACTTCTCGATGCCCACGGATTTGCCGCCGCCCTTGGGGACGATGTCGATGCCGATGGGGCTCCAAGAGGTGATGTTGCACTCGTCGAGCACGCTGTCGAGAAGCGCGCGGCCCTCGTCGCTGACGAAGGCGCAGAGTTGGAAGATGGCGTCGCCCTCGCTGTCGAAGGCGGACGGCTCGGGGAGGATGCACTCGCCGCGGTCTACCGCCTCCTGCGTGAGGCAGTCGATGAAGTTCATGTACTTCTGGTTCTCGGTCTGGATGAGGAAGGGGATCTTCTTCGCCCTGAAGGCCATCGTGAGGATCTCCGCCTCGTCCGCGTTGATGGGCGTGCCGGCGATGAGATGCATCGACTCGTCGAGGATCATCTGGCCGTTGAGCGCGATGTAGCCGTCGAAGGCGAGGTCGGCGGTGGGGAGCTTCTTGAGGTCGACCTTGTGCCTGCCGGTGGCGATGACGGTCTTCACCCCGCCCGCGCGCAGCTCGGCGAGCGCCTCCCGCGCGCTTTGGGGGATGCAGCCCTGGGTATGCGAGAAGAGCGTGCCGTCGATGTCGAAGAAAACGACCCTGATGTCGAGCGGGTTTGTTGCCATGGTCACCCCGTTTTCGATAGCCCTGCAGAGCAAAAGGGTAACATTCTAACCTGCAGCCACGGACATGACGCTACATCCTCGGTTTATGGTCGTGTCCGGTGGGCGAGCGGCTCCGTCTCGTTTATTATGGTCAGGCACATCGACCGAGGGAGGGCACCTATCACGATCGAGGCCGTCGAGCGCAAGTGGCCCATCGCCCACCTCACCAAGGTCCCGGACATCATCCGCAGGCGCACGTTTCAGGCGTTCTTCCCGCTGGTGTCCACGGCCCTTATCTATTTCGCGGTCATCGCGCTGTGCGGCTGGGCATTGGGTCTCGCGGGGCGTCTTCTCGATCCGAAGCTTCGCAGACCCGACCGAATCCTCAAGGGGGTAACCACAAGATGAGCAGTCCTTTGATCAGCGCCCGCGGCTTATGCAAGAGCTATGGGGACCTCGAGGTCCTCAGGAACATCGACGTCGACATCAACCGCGGCGACGTCATCTCCATCATCGGCCCGTCGGGCTGCGGCAAGTCGACCTTCACGCGCTGCCTCAACTTCCTCGACCCGCCCACCGCGGGCGAGGTCTGGTTCGACGGCAAGAAGGTCGATGGCGACCCGAAGAGCTTGCAGGCCCTTCGCCGCAAGATGGGCATGGTCTTCCAGTCCTTTAACCTCTTCTCGAACATGACTATCGTCGAGAACGCCATGCTGGGGCCCGTGAACCTGCTCGGTATGGGGCGCCAGGAGGCCTACGATCTCTCGATGGACCTGCTCGAGACCGTCGGCCTCGGCCACAAACCGCTGGCGTATCCCGATGAGCTCTCCGGCGGGCAGAAGCAGCGCGCCGCCATCGCCCGCACGCTCGCCATGGGCCCCGAGGCCATCATCTTCGACGAGCCGACGAGCGCGCTCGACCCGACCATGGTCGGCGAGGTCCTGGGTGTTATGATGGCGCTCGCCGAGAAGGGTACGACGATGCTCATCGTTACCCACGAGATGAACTTCGCCAAGAACGTGTCCAACCGCGTTTTCTACATGGACGAGAAGGGCATCTACGAGGACGGCAGCCCCGAGCAGATCTTCGGCGACCCTGTGCGCCCGCGGACGCGCGACTTCATCTTCCATGTGAAGACTTTCTCCTACGAGATCCGCCCGGGCTCCTTCGACTTCTACGAGATGCTCGGCCAGGCCGGCGCGTTCCTGCGCAGGCAGCTGTTCGACGACGCGCGCATCCAGCGCGTGTTCCACGTGCTTGACGAGGCCGTCAACCACAGCGTGCTCGAGGCCGGCGACGGCGTGCGCACGCTGCTGGGCCTGCGCTACACCGAGCGTACCGACGAGCTCGAGGTCTCCTTCACCGACGTTTCCGGGTCGGCCGCCTACCCCTATGAGGGCATGGACGAGCTCGCCCGCAGGGTCATCGACGGCTATGCGAAGTCGGTCGACGCGTCGGCCGGCAGCCTCGTCATCCAGATGTAGAGGGGAGAACCTATGAAGAAGAAACTCGCCTTCCCGCGGCTCCTCGCCGCGCTGCTCCCGCTCCTGCTGCTCGCCGCCGCCCTCGTGCTGCCCGCGTCCGCCCTTGCCGACTCGATCTCCGACCGGGTCAAGCAGGTGAGCGCGGAGGAACAGGCCGAGCTCCTCGAGAACGCCCGCATCGGCGTCCACTTGGGCGGCCTCACGAGCGTCTATGCCGAGCGCGACTACCCGAACGCGGACATCCAGCAGTTCGACAACATCACCGACATCGCGGCTGCCCTCGAGGCGGGCAGGCTCGACTATGCCCTGCAGCCCCGGTGCACCGCCGTGCTCTTCATGCGGTCGAACCCCGGCTACACGTATCTCTCCGCCGGTGTCTACGAGTTCGACGACCGCTTCGCGGTCTCCAAGGACCGCAGCGACCTTCGCGAGCAGATCGACGCCGTCCTCGAGCGGTTCCAGGAGGACGGCACCATCGACGCCATCCACAAGAAGTGGTATGACGACGCCGACTACAGCATGGACGACGTCCCCGTGCGCGAGGACGGCGAGGTGCTCACGGCCGCCATCTCGTCGGGCAGCGAGCCCACGATGTTCATCCAGGACGGCGAGCCCGCCGGATGCGATATCGAGATCATCATGCGCGTGGCCTATGAGCTCGGCATGCGTATCCAGTTCTACGACACGAGCTTCTCGGGTGAGCTCGCCGCCGTGGTCTCCGGCAAGGCCGACGTCGCGCTCGGCTACGCGAAGACCGAGGAGCGCGCGAAGCAGGTCGATTTCTGCGAGAACCTCTACATGCAGCCGTGGGTCGCCATGTGCATCGATGACGAGGCAGCGACCCCGACGTTCATCGAGACCCTCGCGTCCAACTTCGAGAGCACCTTCGTCGTGGAGGGCCGCTGGAAGATGATCGTCTCCGGCCTCGGCGTCACGGTGACTATCGCGCTCGGCGCCTTCGTGCTGGCCACGCTCGGCGCCGCGCTGCTGAGCTGGATGCGTTCCCGTGGGGGCGCCGCGTCGGCGGCGTCGAGGGCCTACGTGAAGATCGTGACGGGCATCCCGGTGCTCGTGTGGCTCATGCTGCTCTATTATGTCGTGTTCCAGGGCATCGACATCTCCGCCGTGGTGGTGGCCATCATCTGCTTCGGGCTTGAGGCGGCCGCGCCCCTCTCGGCCATCTTCACCACCGGCCTCGAGTCGGTCGACGGCGGCCAGGTCGAGGCGTCCCTCGCGCTCGGCTTCTCGCGCATGGACACCTTCCGGCGCGTGGTCCTTCCCCAGGCGGCCCACAGCATCTGGGGCCTCTACGCGGGACAGCTCACCTCGCTCATCAAGGGAACGTCCATCGTGGGCTACGTCGCCATTGCCGACCTGACGAAGGTCTCCGACATCATCCGCAGCCGCACGTTCCAGGCGTTCTTCCCGCTCATCTCGACCGCCGTGGTCTACTTCGTTGTCATCGCGCTGTTCGCATGGCTGCTGGGCCTCGCGGGCAAGCGCCTCGACCCCAGGCGCAGAAGCGAGAAGCGCGTGCTGCGCGGCATTGTGTGCCGGTAGTGTGCTATCATGCCCAATTAGGCAATGACGGAGAGGTTCGGGCCGTCGCGTCGCCAGCGGACAAGAGATGGGGCCCATCGGCTGAGAGGTCCCTCCAAGGCTGACGCCCGAAGTTCACTCCACCAGCTGTGACCTTAACGGCAGCGGGCGCCCAACGCCCGAAGCTCAGTAGGGGAGCCGTCCGCCCCACGGCACGGGGCAAGCGAGTGGGCGCTCGTGAGAGAAAACACCTGCGTCAATCAAGGTGGTACCGCGGTA
>CAZEHG010000096.1:0-7203 GCA_964512475.1 uncultured Atopobium sp. | reverse complement strand
GCGCTGCCTTCGCAAGGCAGAGGCCGAGGGTTCGAATCCCTTCATCTCCACCAGGGAATTCCAGGGCCTGGACGTCGATAGGCGTCTAGGCCTTCTTTCTATCAACCGTCAGCTCTCGATTTCGGAAAGAGGCGTGCCATGGCCGATATGCTCACCCTCGAGGCGTTCGAAGAGGCTTCCGAGAAGGTAAAGGAGGTCACGCTCGAGACCAAGCTCGTCGAGAGCCCCTACCTTACCTCCGCCACCGGCAACCGCGTCTGGCTCAAGCCCGAGAACCTGCAGCGTACGGGCGCCTATAAGCTCCGCGGGGCCTATTACAAGATCTCGAAGCTCAGCCAAGAGGAGCTCGACCGCGGCGTCATCACCGCGAGCGCCGGCAACCATGCCCAGGGCGTCGCCTACGCCGCGACCCACGCGGGCGCCCGCTCGGTCGTCGTCATGCCAACGACCACGCCCCTCATCAAGGTCGAGCGCACCAAGGACTACGGCGCCGAGGTCATCCTCTACGGCGACGTCTTCGACGACGCCAAGAACAAGGCCGTCGAGATCGCCGAGGAGCAGGGCCTGACCTATATCCCGCCCTTCAACGACACGACGGTCGCCACCGGCCAGGGCACGATCGGCATGGAGATCGTCCAGGAGCTCCCGCTTGTCGACACCATCCTCGTCCCGGTGGGAGGCGGCGGCCTCGCCTGCGGCGTCGCCACCTTCGCCAAGCTCTACAACCCGAAGATCCGCGTCATCGGCGTCGAGCCGGCGGGCGCGGCGAGCCTGACCGCGGCCCTTGAGGCGGGCCATGCCGTCAAGATCCCCGCGGCCGACACCATCGCCGACGGCACTGCGGTCCTCGAGGTCGGCGACCGCGTCTTCCCGTACCTCAAGGAGAACCTCGACGACGTCATGACCGTCGAGGACGACGAGCTCGTGGTGAGCTTCCTCGACATGGTCGAGAGCCACAAGATGATCGTCGAGAACTCCGGCCTGCTCACCGTGGCCGCGGCCAAGCATCTACCCGCCGAAGGCAAGCGCGTCGTCTGCGTCCTTTCCGGCGGGAACATGGACGTCATCACGATGAGCTCGGTCGTCCAGCACGGCCTGATCCAACGCTCCCGCGTCTTCACCGTGAGCGTGCTTCTTCCCGACCGCCCCGGCAGCCTCGTGCGCGTGGCGAGCGTCATCGCCGAGCAGAACGGCAACGTGATCAAGCTCAAGCACAACCAGTTCGTGACCACCAACCGTAACGCCGCGGTCGAGCTCCGCGTGACCATCGAGGCCTACGGACCTGAGCACCGCCAGCAGATCATCGACGCGCTCTCCGCCGCCGGCTTCAAACCTGAGCTCCCCTCCGGCCGAGAGTCCCTGAACGCCATGGGTCTCAAGCCCGAGCGGGCGTAGCTGCCCATGGTGCCCGTCTCCCCCGCGGCGGCCCGGCGCTTCTCCTTAAAAATACGGACAGTCCTGACTCGCACGAAGGCCACATTAAGTGGCTTTCGGCTCATGCGGAACTTTTTTTGGGGAGAAGCCCCGGCCCGCCGCGCGAGGGGTCGGCATGAAAAAGTCGCCCCCTGCGCCAATTCATGAACCCACCTTCAAAAGGTGGGTGTCCGCATCGCGCGTTCCGGCTTTCCCAGCAACGGGGAATTCCCGTACTGAACACGAGATTTAGGACTCCCAAGTAACGCTTGTCGGTTCACCCAGTTAATGGCGCAGGGAAGCGACAACTCAAATATAAACGTGTCGCGGGCTAGGTAAAGCCTTGACTTCGCCCATTTTTCCGTGTGTGGAGTGCGCGAGACCGTCCGGGCTTGCCGATGGCCCCGCCCTCCGGGTTCTTGTAGACTTAAATAACTGTGCGCCTGCGGGTTGAGGCGCTTATCTGCCGCGGACAAAGAGGGGAGAGGCGCTTGGGCGGGCACGTTCCCGATTGGATACCATTCACATGCCTGTTCGTCGCCGCCTTGGCGACCACGCTCGCGGCCACGCCCCTGGCGCGCCGGGTCGCGGTTCGTCTCGGGGCCATCGATAGGCCGACGGGCCGCCGCGTGAACAAGGTGCCGGTCCCGCGCATGGGCGGCATCGCCATCTTCGCGGGGATTGCCGCGGCCTTCGTCGTTCAGTACATCGGCACGATGTACCTGGGATGGCCGGTCGTGCTCGTTCCCTCCCCACGAATGAACGTCAACTACTGGATGCTCGTCCTCGCGTTCGCCGTCATCTTCCTCACGGGGCTTCTCGACGACAAGTACTCGCTCAAGCCTAAACAGAAGCTCGTGGGCCAGGTGAGCGCCGCCGTCATCGCGGTCGCCGGCGGGCTCGTCATCGGCGACATCTCGAACCCGATCGGCCCCGGCTTCGTGAGCCTCGGTTGGTTCGCCTATCCCGTCACCGTCGTGTACCTGGTCGCCTACGTGAACATTATCAACCTGATAGACGGCCTCGACGGGCTCGCCTCGGGCATCTCGGCCATCGCGAGCTTCACGATGTTCGTCCTCTCGGTTCTTGCGGGCCGGCTCGACGCGGCGGCCCTCTCCATCGCTGTCACGGGCTCGGCCCTCGGCTTCCTGCGCTACAACTTCCACCCGGCTTCTATCTTCATGGGCGACTCCGGTTCCCTCACGCTCGGCTTCGCGCTCGGATGCTCGTCGCTTCTCTCCGTCACGCGCTTCGCGGGCCTGACCACGATCATCGTGCCGCTCGTCATTGCGGCGGTCCCCATCCTCGACACGCTCTCCGCCATCGTGCGGCGGACACGCGCCCATGTGAGCATCGGGCAGGCCGATCGCGGGCACATCCACCATCGCCTTATGGACGAGGGCTTCGACCAGCGGCAGGCCGTCCTCGTGATGTACGCTTGGACCCTGCTGCTGTGCCTCGGCTCGGTCGCCATGACGCAGGTGGGGACCTTGCCCCGCGTCATCATCTTCGACGTCCTCGCTGCCGCGTCCTTCTTCTTCGCGAAGAAGCTCAGGCTTTTCGAGCCCGTGCTCCTGCACCACTACAACCCGCGTACGGGAGAGGACGAGCTGATAACCCCCGCCGACGACGCTTTCGAGGCCGAGGCCGAGAAGCGCGCCGAGCAGCATTGGTGGGAGCGCAACAAATAGTGGACGCCCGAGGCCCCTTCTGTTCCGCCGGGTTCGGGGACGCCCCTTACGACGCCTGCGCGCTTTGCCCGAGGCGCTGCGGCGCCGACCGCTCCCATGGCAAGACGGGCTTCTGCGGCATGGGCTCGCGTCCGCTGGCGGCGCGCTCTGCGCTCCATTTCTGGGAAGAGCCCCCGATCTCGGGCGCGTGCGGCTCGGGCGCCGTCTTCTTCTCGGGCTGCACCCTGCGCTGCGTGTTCTGCCAGAACCACGAGATCTCGACCGGTGGCTTCGGGCTCGAGGTCACGACTGCCCGCCTCGCGCAGATGATGCTCGAGCTCGAGGCCCAGGGCGCCGCGAACATCAACCTCGTGACCGCCCTGCACTTCGCCCCGACGGTGCGCGACGCCGTGCTTCTCGCCCGCGACGAGGGGCTCCGGGTGCCCATCGTCTGCAACACGGGCGGCTATGAGCTCGAGAGTACCGTGCGGGCGATGTCCGACGTCGTCGACGTGTGGCTTCCCGACTTCAAGTACGCCGACGCCGCGACCGCCCGCGAGCTTTCGTGCGCGGCCGATTACCCGGAGGTGGCCGCGCGGGCGCTCGCCGCCATGCTCGAGTGCGTTGAGCGGGCGGGAGGGATGCGCGTGGACGCCGAGACGGGCCTCATGGAGCGCGGCGTCATCGTGCGGCACCTGCTGCTGCCGGGGCATCTTCGGAACACGCTCGACGCGCTCGACCGCATCTGGGGAATCGCGGGCAACGACGCCGACCTCTCGCTCATGAACCAGTACACGCCCAATGAGGCGTGCCGCGAGGCGGGGGGCGACCTCTCGCGCGCGGTGAGCGACGACGAGTACGAGATCGCCCTGTGCCATGCGGACGACCTCGGCTTTGAGAGAATCTGGTGGCAGGAGGGCGGGACGGTCTCGGAGAGCTTCGTGCCCGCCTTCGACGCGACCGGGGTCGCGGGCCCCGCGGCGGGCCGCCCGAGCGGCCAAGTTGTATAGTCTTCACAGCGCCATGACGATGCTTACGGAGGAACGATGGCAGAAAACGAGGTCCTTTCGGACGCCGAGCGCGCCGAGCTCGACCAGCTGCGCGCCGAGAAGGCCGCGCACGAGGAGGCCGAGCGGGCCGCCGCCGAGCGAGCCGAACTCGAGGCCCTGCGAGCCGAGAAGGAGCGCGCCCGGCGCACCGCCGAGGAGCAGGAGCGCGACCGCGCGCGCCAGGCGCAGGACGCCGCCGACCGCGAGCGCGCGCGACGGCTCATGGAGCCCGATGAGGACGACCTCAAGATGGCTCCGGGACAGAAGATCGTCATTCTCGTTGTCGTGGGAATCGCTCTGCTCTGGCTCCTTCTCACGGTCTTCGGATAAGGAGGAACCAGGATGTCTCTTACCGACCGCACCAAGCCCACCGACATCTCGCTGAACACCGACCTTTATGAGCTGACCATGGCCCAGGGGTTCTGGGAGTCGGGCCTTGCCTCCTCGGAGGCCTGCTTCAACGCCTTCTTCCGCGAGAACCCCTTCGAGGGCGGCTACGGCGTGGCGTGCGGCACGGGGCAGATCGCCGACCTCGTGGACAACTTCGTCTTCGACGACGAGGACATCGATTACCTTGCCGGCATAACGGCACCGGGCGGCGGCCCCCTCTTCAAGGAGGGGTTTCTCGAGTTCCTGCGCGGCCACCGGATCGACCTCACCATCGACGCCGTGCCCGAGGGCGAGGTCGTTTTCCCGCGCGAGCCCATGGTCCGCGTCATGGGGCCGATCATCGACTGCCAGCTCATCGAGACCGCCCTGCTCAACCTCGTGAACTTCCAGACGCTTGTGGCGACGAAGACCGCCCGCGTGGTCAAGGCTGCCGAGGGGCACCCGGTCTCCGACTTCGGCCTGCGCAGGGCCCAGGGGCCCGACGGCGGCCTCGCCGTGGCGCGCGCCTCCTACATCGCGGGCGCATCCTCGACCTCCAACGTCCTCGCCGGAAAGATCTACGGCATTCCCGTGTTCGGCACGCACGCTCACTCGTGGGTCATGGCGTTCCCGACCGAGCTCGAGGCCTTCAGCGCCTTCGCGAAGTCGAGCCCCAAGAACTGCTGCCTGCTCCTCGACACCTATGACGTGCACCAGGGCATCCGCAACGCGATCGCGTGCGCCAAGCAAATGGAGAATGTCGGCGAGCGCCTCGCGGCCGTGCGCATCGACTCGGGCGACCTCGCGAAGCTCTCCAAGGACGCCCGCGCCGCCTTCGACGAGGCGGGGCTGCCCTACGTGAAGATTTCCGTCTCCAATGACCTTGACGAGTACACCATCCAGTCGCTCTTCGCCCAGGGCGCGCCGATCGACTCCTTCGGGGTCGGGACGAAGCTCGCCACCTGCGACCCGCAGCCGAGCCTCGGCGGCGTCTATAAGCTCTCCGCCATCCGGCGCGGCGCCGACGAGCCCTGGAACCCTGTCATCAAGCTCTCCGAGCAGGCTTATAAGCGCACGATTCCAGGCATCCAGCATGTCCTGCGCTTCTACGACGAGGCGGGCTGCCCCGTGGGGGACATGATCTGCCAAGAAGGGCAGGAGCCGCGTCGCGACGAGATGGTCGACATCCTCGACACCTATCAGTCCTATCGCCTCTCCGGCTCCCCGCAGGAGCTCCTGCGCCGCGTCGTCGAGCGCGGCCGCGGCACCGAGGCGGGGCGGAACACGATCGAGGAGGCCCGCGAGCGCTGTAAGACGGCGATCATGCACCTGGACCCCGCCATCACGCGTTTCCTGAACCCCCAGACCTATCCTGTCGGGCTTGAGCTCGGCCTTGCCAAGCTGCGACACGACCTCTCGGCCGAGGAGCGCCGCAGCTCCGGGAGAGTCCTCATCGACTGAGCCGGCCGTTTTCCGGCCGCTCACGGGGCGCCCCGAGGCCGTGGCGCCCCGTCTTCTTTTTGATACACTCTGGAATCGTCTTTTTCGTTGACCCAAAAGGGGAGAAACCATGCCCGAGAAGCTCGAGGAACTCGTCCGCGCCGCCCTTGCCGCTGCCCAGTCAGCCGGTGACCTGCCTGAATTCGAGGTGGCCGACATGGGCTTCGAGCGACCGGCGGACTCCGCCAACGGCGACTGGTCCTCCACCGTCGCCATGCGCTCCGCGCGCCTGGCGCGCTGTGCGCCTTCGAAGATCGCCGCGGCCATCGTCTCCCGCATGCCGGAAGACCCCGCCCTCGCCAAGGTCGAGGTCGCGGGGCCCGGTTTCATCAACTTCTACCTGAATGCCGCATCGGCCAACGACGTCTTCCGCCGCGTCCGAGAGCAGGGCGTCGACTTCGGCCGGTCCGAGGCCGGGGCCGGTGAGAAGGTCCAGGTTGAGTTCGTCTCGGCGAATCCAGTCGGCCCCCTGCACATCGGCCATGGTCGCTGGGCAGCCCTGGGCGACTCGCTCTCGAACGTGCTCGAGCACGCCGGCTATGAGGTCGAGCGCGAGTACTACATCAACGACCATGGCTCCCAGATGGACGTTTTCGGGCACTCCATATCCAAGCGATATCTGCAGCTCCTCGAGCTCATAGGGGAGGGCATGTCCTGCGATGAGGCCGTGGCGGCGCTTCTCGCCGACCGCGAGGCCTATGTGGCCGACGAGGAGGACGCCCACCCGGAGCTCCACCCCTACACCGACGCCTTCAACGAGGCCCTTGGCGGCAACGCCTACGCAGGCGACTACATCGTGGACCTCGCGGCTCGTTTCGTCGGCATCGACGGGGATTCCCTTGCCGGCGTCGACGAGGATGAGCGGTGCGCTTCTTTCCGCGAGCGCGGCTACCTGATGATGCTCGACTCGATCCGCGAGACCTGCCATAAGGCCAACTGCGACTTTGACGTGTGGTTCTCGGAGCGCAGCCTCTACGAGAAAGGGGAGGACGGCACCTCCGCCGTCGACCGAGCGCTCGCCAAGCTCGAGGGGCTCGGGCATCTGTACCGCGACGAGGGCGGCGCGCTGTGGTTCCGCTCCACTACTTTCGGCGACGACAAGGACCGCGTCCTTATCAAGACGAACGGCGAGTACACCTACTTCGCGTCCGACGTCGCCTACCACTGGAACAAGTTCGGCCGCGTCGACCACGTCATCGACC
>CAZEHG010000095.1:4632-7310 GCA_964512475.1 uncultured Atopobium sp. | reverse complement strand
GCGTCCATGGCTGTCTACTACTTCTGGGCTCGCCACAGCGAAACGAGTTTCTCGCACGCCCGCGCCTAAGGCGGGGCGGATTCGGGCGTGCCGGCGCCGGCTCTGAAATGAGAGGTTTTGGGACACGGGTTGTCTGCCTCGCGTTGCGCGGCGAGCGACCTGTGTCCCTATTTCGGTCAAATGGGAGCAACGGCCAGCGCCCCCAAAACGGCCAAGGGGCGAGGGGGAGCGCGGGTATACTGGAACGTCAGCAAACAGACACGCCCGGAGGCCGCATGGAATCGCTGTACACAAAGTATCGCCCGCAGACGTTTGAGCAGGTCGTCGGCCAGAAGCACGTTGTCGAGACTCTCATGCGCGCCGTCTCCGAGCACAAGACGAGCCACGCGTACCTCTTCTGCGGCCCACGCGGCACGGGCAAGACGACCATGGCGCGCCTGCTGGCAAAGGCCCTCATGTGCGAGAAGGGCGAGGGCGAAATGCCCGACGGCACCTGCGAGCAGTGCCGCCTGATCGCCGCCGGCGAGCACCCCGACGTGGCCGAGCTCGACGCCGCCTCCCGCACCGGCGTGGACAACGTCCGCGACGAGATCATCAGCCGCGTCAACTACGCCCCGACGATGGGCCGTTACAAGGTTTATATCATCGACGAGGTCCACATGCTCACGACGGCGGCGTTCAACGCGCTGCTCAAGACCCTCGAGGAGCCGCCTGAGCACGTTGTCTTCATCATGTGCACGACCGACCCGCAAAAGGTCCTGCCCACAATCCTCTCGCGCGTTCAGCGCTTTGATTTCCACTCCATCGCGCCTGACGAGATGCAGGCGCACCTGGCCTACGTCTGCGGGCGCGAGGGCTTCACCTACGACGACGCGGCCCTCGAGCTCATCGTCCGCCACGCGCGCGGCGGCATGCGCGACGCCCTGACCTCGCTCGAGCAGCTCTCGGTCTTCGGCAACGGAAACATCGGCGTCAAGGCGGCGCAGGACTTCCTGGGCGAGGTTTCGGGCTCCGTCTTGGGCACGACCTCGACGGCCTTGGCGCAGCGAGACGTGCCCACCCTCTTCGCCGAGGTCGAGAAACTCGTCGGTTCCGGCCGCGACCTGCTGCAGTTCACGCGCGAGCTCGCCGCCCACGTGCGCGACGTCTATGTGTGCGCCGTCGCTCCCGATGCCGCGGGCGCCGTGAGCGCGACCGGTGACGCCCTCGAGGCGCTGCGCGCGGAGGCGGCGGCGTTCGGGTCGCCCGACCGCGTGGCCCGCACCCTCACCGTCCTCGGCGACGCCTCGAGCGAGATGCGCACCGCCACCAACCAGCGGCTCGTTCTGGAGATCGCCTTCACTAGAATCGCGCGCCCCGAGACCGACCTGACCTTGGAGTCGCTGGCGGACCGCTTGGCGCTGCTCGAGCAGAAGATAGCAAGCGGGCAGGTCGTGGCCGCGCAGCCGGTTGCCCAGGTTGCCCCGGCGGTCATGCAGGCGCCCGTTCCCGCGGCTGCGCCTGCCCCGGCGTCGGCGTCGGTGCCGCTCGCGCAGCCGGCCCCCGCCGTAGCGCCGATGGTCCCCGCTCCCGCCGCGCCTGCCCAGGCGCCCGCCTCGCCCGCGCCTGCCGTTAGCGCCCAGGTCCCCGTTTCGCCCGCACCTGCCGCTGCCACCGCCCGTGCGGTCCCCATGGCGCCCGCCGCGCTCCAGCGCGCCTGGAAGCAGGTCGTCGACACCCTGGTCAAGACGGCGCCCGCCAAGGGCTCCCTGGTGCTGAGCGCCTCGCCCGTCTCTGACGACGGCGAGACGCTGACCATCGGTCTTCCCGCCGGCTCCCGCTTCGCGCTGAGGATGCTGGAAAGAAGCGACGTCCGCGCCGCTGTCGAGCCGGTCATCGAGTCGGTCTTCGGCGCCCGCAAGCTCGCCGTAGTCGAGCAGGGCGCCGCATCCGCGCCGGTCCGCGCCGCGGCCCCCGCCTCCTCGTGCCCCGCCCCAGCGCAGGCGCCCGTCCCCGTCCCGGTGCCGACGCCCGCCCCGGCGCCTCGCCAGGCGTCGCCGTCTCCGGCCTCGCAGGCTGCCCCGCAGTCGCGCACTGCCGCTCCCGCCGCCCCGCAGCGCGCGAGCCGTCCGGCGCCTCAGCCCTCGGATGCCTCTTCAGCGGCCTTCTCGGCTCCCGAGCCCGAGTATGTCCCCGCGTCCGCTTATGCGGACGCCGTCCCGGCCGAGGGCTACCCCATGCCGTGGGACGCGCCTGCCCCGACGGCCGCGCCACAGGCGGCTCAGCCCGTCTCGGCGCAACCCGCCGCAGCTCAGGCGCCCCAGGCAGCCCCGGCGTCGGCGGCCCCCGCACCCGCTCCCGCGCCGGCCCCCGCATCTGTATCCGCACCCGCCCCGCAGCCCGTTGCCGCGTCCGTGGCTCAGCCGGCAACCGCGCCCGTGGACACCGCGCAGGTCGAGAACATCACCCCGGAGTTCAGCGACATCCTGAGCGACCTCACCGCAGTCTTCGGTGCACCGACCAAGGTTTCTGTAGAGGCGGCGAACCCCGGCCCGGATGACGCCGACCTCCCGTATGATGACGAGGGCGTCGACGCCCCGGCTGCGGATTCCTTCGTTGCCGACCCCGTCGAGTTCGCCGATGAGCCGGTCGACGACGCGGACGAGGACGAGTAGCCAACCCACGCCCGCCCGCCGCGC
>CAZEHG010000095.1:0-4532 GCA_964512475.1 uncultured Atopobium sp. | reverse complement strand
CGCCCGCCGCGCGGCCCGCACCAACCACAAGCGCTTCTTTCCAGCGAAGCCGAACCGAGAGGAACGAACAGCATGGCCAAGGGATTCAACATGGGCGGCATGAACCGCAACCAGATGATGCAGCAGGCGCGCAAGATGCAGGAGCAGCTGCTTGCCGCCCAGCAGAAGGCAGCCGAGACCGAGGTCACCGCCAGCACCGGCGGCGGCATGGTCAAGGTCACCGCCACCGGCGACATGCGCCTCACCAACGTGGCCATCGACCCCGAGGCCGTGGACCCCGAGGACGTCGAGATGCTGCAGGATATGGTCCTCGCCGCCGTCAACGATGCCCTCGAGCAGGCCGAGCAGATGGCCAGCCAGCAGATGAGCGCCGTCACCGGCGGCCTCAACATCCCGGGCCTCTTCTAGGCCGCCCGCGTCTCTTCGCGGATTAAGCGGACCAAGCGGAACTTCCGGATGGACTACCAGGATTACCAGGCTAACGACGGCCACGCGCTCCAGCGGCTCCTCGATGAGCTGGGCAGGCTTCCGGGCATCGGCCCGAAGTCTGCCCAGCGCATCGCGTATTACCTGCTGGAGGCCGATGCCGAGGAGGCCCGCCGCCTCGCGCGTGCGATTCTCGACGTTAAGCAGCAGGTGCACTTCTGCCCGGTGTGCTTCTCCTACGCCACGCGCGAGAGGTGCGACGTCTGCGACGACCCCTCGCGCGACCGCGCGACCATCTGCGTCGTCTCTGAGCCGCGCGACGTGCAGGCCATCGAGCGCACGGGCGCCTATCGCGGGCTCTACCACGTGCTCGGTGGCGTCATCAGCCCCATGGACAAGATCGGCCCCGACCAGCTCCACGTGCGCGAGCTTCTTTCCCGCCTCGCCGACGAGGAGGTGGGGGAGGTGCTTCTTGCCACGAACCCGGACGTGGAGGGCGAGACGACCGCGACCTACCTCGCGCGCCAGATCCGCCCGCTCGGCGTGCGCGTGACGCGCCTGGCGAGCGGCCTGCCCGTCGGTGGAGACCTTGAGTATGCCGATGAGGTCACGCTCGGACGCGCCATCGAGGCCAGGCGCGAACTATAATCTCTCCCATAAACGCAGCTCAAACACAGCGCGCTCAAGGCGCGACGAGAGGACCCAACATGGCCAACGGCGAGAACAGCGCCCGACCCAGCCACGTCGACCCGAGGAGGCTCGCCACGCTCCACGCGGGGCAGGGCGCCGAGGTCACAACCCGGAAGAACGCTGCGCACGCGGCCAACATCGCCCGCTCCAACGCCGAGGAGCGCTTCCGCAAGCGCCACTCCTCGGAGCGGTTATCGGCCGCGGCGGGCAGCGCGAGTCGCCGGCTCAGTCAGAAAGAAGTGCAGGTGGTCGGCGGTCCCGAGCGCACGAAGAAGAACATCCTCATCATCGTCGGTGTCGCTATCCTGGCGCTGGCCGTGCTCTTCATCCTGGTTCGGTGCGCCACGGGCGCCCTTACGCAGGGTGAGGAGGGCCAGGTGAAGGAGCAAGAGGAGCAGCCGGCCGAGGCGACGCAGTCGCAAGCGGACGCGAGCGGCTCCGTGACGCTGGGCGGTGTGTCGTACTCGCTTAAGCAGGCCGAGGACGGCACCTGGTCGGTCACGTCCGCGGACGGCGCGAACGAGCTCTTCGCCCTCGAGGGGATGCCTTCGGGGATCATCCTCTACAACGGCGTGGTCGTCGTGCCCGAGAGCCTGGCCGAAGGTTGGGACATCGTCGCCTACATGCCGGCCGACGGCTCGCTGCCCACGAAGGTTATGGGCAGCGACGGTAACGTCGCTGGCGGCTCCGGCTCGATCGTCTCGGCGACCCTGAGCGGGTCCTCCATCAACGTCGTCGATTCGACGGGGGCAACTACCAGCGTCGCGCTGTAGCAAGAAAAAAGCGGGGACGGCTATCTGGCCGTCCCCGCTGCGCTTTGTGCGGAGTGTGCTCTGTCGGTCTGACTTAGGCGAGTGTGTTTGCCGAGACCTCGCTTGCGAGGTTCGTCGGGATGCGGCCGTCGGTTTCCTCGGCCACCAGGGACGCCGCTTCGGTCTTGCTGCTTGCCGCTGTCGTGTCCACGCACATGATTAGCGGTGGAATCCGGTTGCTACCGCCGGTGACGTCGTTCAGCTGCTCGTCGGAGAGGGTCTTCTTCTCGTCTGCCATGACGACCTCCTAAGGTTAGGAGCGGGGCCCCATTGCCCCGGGTTTGGAATCTTACCCGTCCGCCTGGCATAATAACGCCCCGCACAGAGAAAAGAAAACTCGGTTAAGGGCGGCGCGCGCCGCGTCCGCATCGAGAAGTCCGGCGATAAAAGCCCAGGTAGACGCCAAATTTACCGTGTCCAAAACTTTTTTCGAATTCTCGCTAGACACCGCCGCTCGATCCATGTAATAATACTCCCTGCGCAAGGCGCACGGGGTGTTAGCTCAGCTGGTTAGAGCGCCGGCCTGTCACGTCGGAGGTCGAGGGTTCGAGTCCCTTACATCCCGCCATTGCACAGACAAGGGCCCTCTTCGGAGGGCCCTTTTTCGTGCCGCTGCTTGTGTCGCCATGAGGACCGATTAAGCCGTGCTTACGGTCCCCGATGCTCGCCGCGTTATAGTTACTCCAACCTGTTCCCAATCAGACGAGGCGCCCCATGGAGTCGAGCACGACCACAACCAAGATCGCCGTCTTCGATTACGACGGCACGTCCATGGACGGTCAGTCCGGCTCTCTCTTTACCACCTATCTGCTGCGCAACGGCATCATGTCGCTGCCGCGGGCCCTGCGCCTGGGGTGGTGGGGCGCTCGCTACAAGCTGCATCTCCCGTATCGGCAAGACGAGGCCCGCGAGCTCGTTTTCGGCGCCTTGGGCGAGATGGATGCCGATTCCGTCGCGCGCGTGATGAACACGTTCCACGACGAGGTGCTCGGCCCGCGCTACCGCGCCAAGGCAGTCGAGGAGGTCGCCCGTCGCCGCGCGGAGGGATGCGTGACGCTGCTCGTCTCGGCGACGTTCGACATCATCGCGGACGCGGCGGCCGGGATACTCGGCGTCGACGGGGTCATAGCGACGCGGATGGAGCGCGACGCGAATGGCGGCTACACAGGCCGCGTGGCCGGTGCGGTCGTCGCCGGCGAGAACAAATACCGCAGCGTCGTCAACTGGTGCGACGAGCATATCGGTGCAGGTAAATGGCGCCTTGCCTATGCTTATGGCGACCATCACAGCGACGAGGACCTTCTTTCCCGTGCCGACGAGGCGTTCGCCGTGTGCCCCGGGCAGACGCTCAAGTCCGCCGCGAAGAAGAACGGCTGGAAGATTCTGGATTGGGACGAGTAGTGGGGGAGGCCGGCGCGCCCGAGGGCGACGCGCCCGCCGCGCCCGCCGCGCCCGACGCGTCTGCCGTTCCGTCTTACGCGGAACTTGCGGCGTTCCGGGCGAAGGTGCGCGAGCAAGGCCGCGAGCTCTATCGTGACCTGCCGTGGCGTCGCACGTCCGACCCGTACGAGATTTGGATCAGCGAGGTCATGCTGCAACAGACCCAGGTGAGCCGTGTGGACGGCCGCTGGCAGCGCTGGCTCGCCCGGTTCGGTACGGTGGGTGCGCTGGCCGCGGCCGATTCGGCCGACGTGCTCGACGAGTGGCAGGGCCTCGGCTACAACCGCCGCGCGCTCGCCGTCCATCGCGCCGCCCGCGCGATCGTGGAGGCCGGCGGCGCGTTCCCGAGTGGCGAGAAGGACCTCGTGTCGCTTCCCGGCATCGGTCCCGCGACGGCCGCTGGAATCCGCGCCTTTGCGTTTGACCTGCACGGCGTTTATCTGGAGACGAACGTGCGCGCCGTTGTGCTCCATGAGCTGTTCGCCGGTCGCGAGGGCGTGCCGGACCGCGAGCTTCTTCCTGTGGTCGAGGAGACGTGCCCGCCGGACGGCGGGTTCGCCGACGACCCTGCGGACGACCCGCGCAGCTGGTATTACGCGCTTCTCGACTACGGCGCCTACCTGAAGCGAACCGTGCCGAACCCCTCCCGGCGCTCGAAGGCGCACGTGAGGCAGTCGCGCTTCGAGGGTTCGCGGCGGCAAAAGCGGGCGGCGCTCGTGCGAGCGCTTCTTGCCAGGAGGGCGGCCGCTGCCGAAGAGCTCTCGGCCGACGTGGCCGCGGAGGGAATCGACCTCGACGCGCGGCTTGCGGCCGAGCTTCTCGACGAGCTCGCCTCCGAGGGGTTTTGCCGCTGCGAGGGCAGCGCCTGGCTCATCTAGGCGCCGCGCCCGAGGCTGCGGCTGGACAGTGCTTATCTAACGGCACGTCATCCCGGTTATCGCTCCAACAGATAGCCAATCCCCGATATCGGATGACTACGCGTGTTGTCCGCGGCGGCTTAGTATTCATAGCCGTCAAAGTAAAACCAGCGACGCAAAGAAGCCCGCCGCCCCGAGCGGCGCCACCGAAAGGACCCCAAAATGCCGTTCCAGCTTGATCCCACCTTCGCTCAGGACCCCGCCAAGCACTTCGACACCCTCCAGATCCACGCCGGCCTCGAGCCCG
>CAZEHG010000094.1:0-7322 GCA_964512475.1 uncultured Atopobium sp. | reverse complement strand
CGTGGAACGCGCGGTGCATGAGCGAGTTGCCGTCGATGACGGCGATGGTGCGGCGCGGCTGCTCCTCCGCAGGCGTTGCCTTCGGCTGTATATCCTTGCTCTCGTTGTTCTCATCCGCCATGTGCGCGCCTTTCGTCTCGTGTGTCCGCACCCATTGTACGTTCGAATCCGGACACGGCCACGCGAGGCATCCAGACGCATGGCCGAGAAAGGCTCGCATGGTCGAAAAGCCGTCGAGAACGATGAACGACACTAGCCCCAGGACTCCACAAGCGCCTCGACGGCACCGACCGCCTCACACTCGTCAGGACCCCAGGCGATGACCTCGAGCTCCTCGCCGGTGCCAAACGCCTGGGCTACGAGCGCGACGGGGCTCTTGGCGTCAGCCGCCTCCGCCGAGCCCGGTCGCCTCACGGCAACGTCACTCTCGAACCGGCGCGCGCTCAAGGACAACTCCCCCACAGGACGGGCGTGCAGGCCCTCATCTCGCGGCAGTTCGACTCGTCTCTCCTGCATGGTTTCCTCCAATCTGCCAAAGCGTACAAATAGCGGGCTCGCCGGGGGGGACGGCGAGCCCGCGTGGGCAGGGCGACGATGTGGTCCGCAGCGACCAGCCGAGTCGCTAGATGCCCGTGAAGAGACGTCCGAGCAGCGCAACGATAAGGTTGGCGCCGGACAGGCCAAAGAAGGCGTCCGTCACGAGCCCGCTCACGCTCATGCCGGCGGCGACGAGCATCGCGGTGGCCTCGGGGGCGACGATGGCGGCAAGCCACTCGGTCACGAACTGGAAGATGCCAAACGACACGATCGTGCGGAACAGGTTGCCGCGGCTCACCATGGCGAACATGGCAATCTGGTAGATGATGCCCGTCATCGTGCCGATTGGGAAGTACGTCATGCCCGGGATGATGAAGGCAAACAGGATGGCGAGCGGAATCATGATGACGGAAGTCGTCACGACGGCAGGGTTGCCGATGCCAAGGGCCACATCCATGCCCACGAGCAGCTCGCGCTCGTTGCCATCCTTGTCCTTGCCGACGTGCTTGCGCATGAACTCCTGCGCGGCCTCAGCGATCGTGGACAGGCCCTCCATCATGATGGACACCATCTTGGGGAGCAGCACCAGCGAGGCGGCAACCTGCATGCCCATGAGCAGTGTGCCCTGCCACGGCTGCTGCGTGAGCACGCCGAGGATGAGCCCCACAATGAGGCCGATGATGGCGGGGTCACCGAGCACGCCGAGCTTGTCGGCGACCTTGTCCATGGACCAGTCGATGTCGCGGACGACGGGGATGCGGTCGATGATCTTGTTCACGAGCTCGGCGAACGGCCAGCCAAAGCTGAGCTGGCAGAGCGTGGAGCACGTGATTCCCTTGACGCCCGTGTACTCCTGCCACTTGGGCGCCACCTTCTGGGCCAGGAACAGGTCGATGACGCAGAACACCATGGCCACGCCAAAGCCGAGCCAGAGGTTGCCGGAAAGCGCCCAGGCCATCGTGCCGGCCACGAGGAAGTGCGCGTAGTTCCAGATGTCGATGTTGAGCACGTCGACGACGTTCAGGAAGATGAGTGCCAGGTTGATGAGGATGCCGAAGATGATGACGAGCGGCGCCCAGGGCACGCTCCAGGCGGCACCGTCGACGGCGGCCCAGCCGATGTCAACGGTGGTGAAGCCGGAGCCGTTCATCGAGGAGTAGAAGTCAATGGCCGGCTGCACGCTCGTGAGCAGGAAGTTGACCATGACCTGAAGACCGGCGAAGCCGATGCCGATCGTGATGCCGGCCTTGAGGGCCTTGCCAAACTTGACGTGGAAGATGAGGCCCAGCACCGTCATGACGATGGGCAGCATGACGACCGCGCCCACGTCGAGGATGCCGGTGACTACTTCGGTAAGCATTTCCATCTCTTACGCTCCCTCGCTACTCGCCCAGCGCGCTCTTGCACGCCTGAATGATCTTGGTCTCGACGTCGGCGGTGCCGATTCCTGACAGAAGGTTGAACACGGGAATGACGGGCATCGAGAATGCCTCGGGTGCCGCCGTGGTGACGAGGAAGACGTCGTAGTTGCCGGCGTTGAGCTTCATCTCGCCCACATTGCCCGTCTTGATCTCGTGCGGGATGCCCTCCCTGTTGAGTAGCGCATCCACCTTGGCCTTTGCCATGTTCGACGTCGCGATGCCGCTTCCGCACCCTACGAAAATGCGTACCTTTCCGGCCATGACTCCCTACCTCTCCCTTTGAATGTATTCGAGCACCTGCTTGCAGCACCCCTCGGGGTCGCTCGTGAGGTCAACCTCGATGTCGACCTTCTCGAGCGGCTCAAAGCGGTCCCTGACCCGCGTGTACATCGTCCAGTCCCGGCGCTTCTCGAGGCCTTCCCCGTCGCCCTCGATCCTCGCGCGGATGACGCTCTCGTCGGCCACGCAGTGTACACGGACCACGCGCGTCCCCGTTCGCTCACCCACAGCAACGAAGCCGTCGGCATCGCTCTTGCGAGAGAACGTGAAGCCGTCGACGATGAGCCTAGCGCCCGGCTGTTCGGAAAGCACCTGCTCGGCCACCTGCGTGCAGACGTCACCCGCCACCTTCATCTGGGGACGTGTCCAGATCATGTAGCGATCAGGATAGATGGAGCGCGCCATCTCGTCTCGGTCGATGACCGAGGCGTCCAGGGCGGCGGAGAGACCACGCGAAAGCGTGGACTTCCCCACCGCGGGAAGGCCGATGAGCAGGACGAGAAGTCCGCGCGAGGCGTCGAGTGCACCCGGGTCCTTCACGTGCGCAGGCTCGCCGGAGGCCGTGACCAGGGCGCTGGTCTGCGCACCCTCCTGGGCCGCCATCCTAGAAGCGTCCAACGGAGCCAAAGAGCTCCATCTTCTTGCCGACCGCCTCGGTGACGTTCTCACGAGCGGCGGCCATGCCCGGACGGATGTCGACGACGCCGGGGTTCGCGTCGTAGTACCCCTTGACGCCCTCGGTCATGGCGTAGCGCACGGCCGTGTCGATGTTGACCTTGGCGACGCCCAGGGCAATGGCGTCCTTCATGGTCTCGTCGCCGACGTTGGTGCCGCCATGCATGACGATGGGCACGCCGCAGCGGCGCTCGATCTCCGCGAGAGTAGCGAGTTGGATAGGCGCGGCGTGGACGTCGACGGCGCCGGGGTTGTTGCCGATGGACACGGCAAGCCAGTCGATGCCCGTGTCCTTGACGAACTGCTCGGCCTCGTCGGGATGCGTGTCGCAGTCCTCGCCAAAGCGTTCGTCGCCCGGCTCCCAGGTCTTGCCGATCTGCGCCTCGACAGCAACGTCGTACTTCTTGGCGTGCTCGACGATCTCGCGCGTGAGGCGAACGTTCGTCTCGTAGTCGTACATGGACGCGTCGACCATGACGGAGTCGTAGCCGGCGTCGATGCAGTAGTGGGCCTGCTCGACGGTGCCGTGGTCCATGTGCAGGAACACGCGGCCGAGGGCGTGACGACGCACCTCGGTGGCGACGAGCGCCACGTAGTCCATGCCCAGGTGGTCGAGCGTGCCGTTGGCGGTGCCGAGAATGACGGGGCCGTTGTAGCGCCGCGCGGCGGCGGCGATGCCCTGGGCGGCCTCGAGGCCGCTCATGTTGAAGTGGCCGATGGCCCACTTCTCCTCGAACGCGCGCTGGACGACCTTCTTGATCTCCGACATGTGCATCCCTTCTCTCATGGGCGCCAAGGCGCCCCTTATACGACGTTGTTGCGGCCCTGCGCGGGCCCCTTGTTACTCCCCTGCGGCCTCGACGCTCTCACGAAGGAACGTGGCGAGCTCCGTCGGGTCTGCGATGGAACGGACGCGCTCGCAGAAACCCTCGTCTATGAGGCAGACGGCAAGCTTGCTCAGGAGCTCGAGGTGAGTCGTCCCCGCCTCTCCCGCAGGAACGAGCAGCGCGAACAGGCGACTCACGTCAAGCGAGCTGCTATCGAACGAGCTCCACGAGACGGGCTCAGAAAGCGAGACGTACACGACGCCCGGGCGCAGGACGTGGGCACTCTTGGCATGTGGGATCGCAAACCCGCCCGCAAGGCCCGTCGCCATCTGCTCCTCGCGATGCGCAAGGTCGGCTACGAGGCCGTCCGCATCGTCCGCGACGCCCAGCTCTACGGCCTTCTCGGCCACGAAGGCAAGCACGTCCGCCTTATCGCGCGCCGAGACGCCGAGAAACACCTGACGCCCGTTGATGATGTCTTCCGTGTTCATTCGTCCTCACCCTTCCGCTTCCGTCTGACAACCCAATGGTCGCGCGCGGACGAACCCGACTCAACGGAAGCGATTGCCAGTCCTCTGCGGAAGGAAGACGCATCGGTGAGACATCGGCTTCCGCCTTGAGGCGGCAGTGGACCAGACGGGCTCACGACGCGCTTCCGCCCATGGAAGGAAGACATGGGCGGAAGCATTTCAGGCAGCACTTCCGCCCATAGGAGGAAACGGAAACGAATGATTGGTTAACAAGTTCACCTATACTGTTCTGCGAATACACATGAGAGCGGTTGTCGTTGCGCTCCTACGCGCGAGAAGGAGAAACGCGATGCTCGCCTACGAGAGACTCGAGCGACTCCTTGGGATCCTGCGCGGCGGCACGCCACAGCCGGCGTCTCGACTCGCGACGACGCTCGGCGTGTCGACAAGGACCATCAGGACTGATGTCTCGCGCCTGAACGACGAACTCGCAGAGCACGGGGGCCAGGTGCTCACGAAGTGGCACGAGGGCTACTACCTCGACGTAACGGACAAGGAAGCGTTCAAGTCGTTCTCCGCCAAGCTGCGACACCCCGATGACGCAAACCCGCTCGAGACGGCCGAGGGACGTATGCACGAGGTACTGCGCGCGCTGCTGTTCTCGGATGACTATCTCTCCGTTGAGGAGCTTGCCGACCGTGTCGCCGTGGGCGAGAACACCATACAGGGCTACCTCGCTCAGATAAGGGGCACGCTCGAGAAGTACGAGCTGGAGTGCGTCACGAAACGCGGCGTGGGCTTGCGCGTGTTTGGAGACGAGCACAACCGCAGGGGCTGCCTGCTCAACGAGGTGCTGCTAGCCGACGGTCCCACGAACTCGCGACTCACAAAGACTGAGCAGGCCATGCTCGCGCCCCTGGACGTCGGCACCATGCACAAGATGATGAGCATCGAGTTCCAGACGGCGGGCATCGGCATCTCCGACCTCGGGCTTAAGCGTTGTGTGCTCGGGGCCGGCATAGCGACGCTGCGCATACGCCAGGGCCACCTCGTTGACCCGGGCATCACTTCGCAGCTCCCCGCCGAGCTGCTCGTGCTTGCCGAGTGCGTGAGCCAGAGGCTCGAGGACGAGCTTGGCGAGCACTTCTCGTCCTCGGAGCGCACGAGGATGGCGCTCATGCTCGCGACGGAGTCAGATGCCGAGGTGACACCCATCGACACGGCGGCGCTCGGGACCGGCATAGATGCCATGCTCTCGCTCGTGGCGCAGGACTACGGCATCGACCTCAGGCACGACCCGACGCTTCGCCAGAACCTCATGAGCCACCTTGCGCTCATCCTCAAAGACAAGTCCCTGTCCTCCACACGCATGAACCCCATGATTTCGACGATCCGCCAGAGCTTCCCGCTCGCCTATGAGGCGGCCATGACCTGCGCCGGAGACGCGCTGAGGACGTGCTGCCTCACGCTCAGCGAGGACGAGATGGGCTACATCGCGCTGCACATCGGCGCCGCCATGGAGCGCAAGCACTCGTCCATGCGCCGCAGGCACCGCGTGGCGCTCGTGTGCGACTCTCGCCCGAGCGCGGCCGAGATGCTGTCTGTGCGCATCTCCATGTTGTTTGGCCAGGACATCGAGGTCGCCTGGACGGGACCGCTCAATCAGTGGCTCTCGCTCGGCAAGGGCGAGACGGGCATGCTCGACTGCGCTGTTTCGACGACATCGCTTCCTCACTGCCCCATCCCAAGTGTCACCGTAGGGTTCGACCTGCCACAGTCAGACGTCAAGGCCGTCTCACGAATGCTCGAGGGCCTGAGCGGGCAGGGAGGCGCGGGCTTCTCGTCCCTGTTCGACATGAGCTTCTTCGCCGTGGAGGACGAGCCGCGCGAGAAGGGCGAGCTCCTCGCTCAGATGTGTGGCGAACTGCGCGACGCGGGCATGGCTGAGGAGGACCTGCTGCCGCTCGTGCTCGAGCGCGAGGCCCTGGCCGACACGAGCCTCAACGCCGACCTCGCGATTCCGCACCCCATCAAGCCATGCTGCAGCCACACGGGCATCTCCGTACGTGTCATGAGAAAGCCGCTTGCGTGGAGCGACGACCACGAGGCCGTGCGCATCATCTTTCTGCTGTTCATCAAGCCTGGAGACGTCGACAGGATCGAGCCGCTGTTCAACCTGCTCGTGAAGATCGCCGACAACGCGGGGCTGCGACGCGCCATCATCCGCGCCAACGGCTTCGACGATTTCCGCGAGGCCATCTCCACCGCGCTGTAGCGAGCGTCCGGCACAGTGCGCCTAGTACGGCGCACCTGCCTCCTAGACCGGCGCGGGCCCCGCCTACTTCCCCGCGCTCGGGCAGATATCGCCCATGGGGCAGGTGTCGCACTTGGGCGACTTGGCCGTGCAGACCTCGCGGCCGAAGCGAATCCACTGGTGGTTGACGTCGCGCCAGTACTCACGCGGCAAAATCTTGAGCAGGTCCTGCTCGGTCTTGAGCGGCTCCTCCTCGTGCGTCTTGGGGCTGAGAGCCAGCTTGTGGGCGATGCGGTTCACATGCGTGTCAACCGCGACGCCTTCCACGAGGTCAAAGCTTACGTTGAGCACGATGTTGGCCGTCTTGCGCCCCACGCCCGGCAAGCTCGTGAGCTCCTCCATCGTGTGGGGCACCTCGCCGCCGAAGTCTGTCACGAGCATCTGCGCGCACTCAACGGCGTGCTTGGCCTTGCTCTTGTAGAAGCCCAGGCTGTGGATGACCTCGCCCACCTCGGAGGGCGAGGCGGCCGCCAACTCAAAGGGCGTGGGGCAGCGACCGAACAGCTCGGGCGTGACCTTGTTCACCTGCGCGTCAGTGGTCTGGGCGGAGAGCAGCACGAATATGACGAGGTGGAGGGGATTGGAGTGGTCCAGGAAGCACTCCACCTCGCCGTACATGGCGTTCAGCCTGTCGAAGAACTCGACGCCGCGCTCGCGCTTCGACGCGTTCGTCTCCCTTGGCATGGCTTAGTTGCTGCCCGGCATGCCGTAGGCGAGCAGCTCGTCGATGGTGACGAACTTATGGCCCTGGGCGATGAGCTGCGGCAGGGCCGTCCTCAGCGCCTCGACGGTCTGCGAG
>CAZEHG010000093.1:0-7356 GCA_964512475.1 uncultured Atopobium sp. | reverse complement strand
TCATCTACAAGGCCCTCGAGGACCTCGACGCCGCCCGCATCGGCATGCTCAAGCCGACCGAGGTCGAGGTCTCCACGGGCATGGCCGTGGTCCTCGACACCTTCAAGGTGCCCAAGGTCGGCATCGCTGCCGGCGTCCGCGTGGAGGAGGGCGAGATCGCCGCGACCGACTCCGTGCGCCTCGTGCGCGACGGCATCGTCGTCTTCAACGGCAAGATCGCGTCCATGCGCCACTACAAGGACGAGGCCAAGAGCCTGCGCAGCGGCATGGAGGGTGGCATCGGCCTCGAGAACTTCCAGGACGTCAAGCCCGGCGACCAGATCGAGGCCTACCGCATCGACCAGGTCGCGCGTACGGAGTAGCCGATGAAGCAGAACCGCAATTCCCGTAGGGTCAACGAGCAGGCGCGCGAGAAGCTCGCCAACATTCTGCTGTTCGAGATCTCCGATCCCGACCTCTCGCTCGTCACCGTGACGGGCGTGGAGGTCTCGGTCGACAAGTCCTTCATGCGCGTGTTCGTCACCTGCGAGGCGGACCGTTACGAGGAGGTCGAGGGCGCGCTCGGTCGCGCCAAAGGCCGCATCCGCAGCCTGCTTGGCCGAGCGCTCCAGTGGCGCGTTACCCCTGAGCTCGATTTCCGCATCGACACCTCGACCGACGAGGCCGAGCGCATCGCGCGCGCCCTCGAGGTCGTGCCGCCCACCATCGGCGTCGAGAAGGACGAGTTCGGATATCCCATCGAGCCTGAGGGGAACCCCCAGGCTCCCGAGGCGGAGGAGTAGGAACTTCACCGTGGTTCTTATGTCCAACACGGGCGGGGAGGCCGAGGAGTTCGACCGCGTCGCCGCCCTCATCGACGGGGCCGACACGATCGCCGTCTGCGCGCACACGTCGCCGGACGGCGACGCGATCGGTTCGTGTCTGGCATTGGCTGAGCTCATCGAGGGCCGCTGGGCCGGCAAGGAGGTCACGTGCCTCCTCGCCGACGACGACGTCGTGCCTCGCACGTACCTCTTCCTGCCCGGGACCGACCGCTTCGTGCCCGCCGCCTCGTACGAAGGCTCCCCCGACCTCTTCATCTGCGTCGACCTTTCGCAGGCCTCGCGCCTGAACGATGCCGCCGCGGTCCTTGGGCGCTCCCGCAAGATAGCCGTGCTGGACCACCACCCGGGTTCCCAGAGGTTCTGGGACGCGGGCGTCGTGCGAACGGACGCGGCCGCTGCCGGCGTCATCGTGACCGAGTTCGCCCTGCACCTGGGCTTCTCCATAACGCCTTCGATGGCGCAGTGCCTCCTGTGCGCCATCGTCACCGACACGGGCCGTTTCCAGTACCAGAATGCGGACGGCGAGGCCTTCGAGGCGGCGAGCCTGCTCGTCGACGCCGGGGCCTCGCCCTCCGAGGTCGCCCTGCGCGTCTACCAGAGCGACCGTCTTTCCTATATCCACCTTTGCGCCGTGGTCATGGGCCGTATCTCGACCTTCGAGCAGGGCCGGCTCTCCTACAGCTACGCAACGACGGCCGACTTCAAGGCCAACGATGTGCCCATCGCTGAGTGCGACGGCCTCGTCGACCTCGTCCGCTGCGTCGACGGGACGCAGGTCGCGCTCTTCCTCAAGGAGGTGCCGGGCGGCAAGGTCCGCGGCAACCTGCGCTCCAAGTGCGGCCTGGACATCTCCGGGATCGCGCGCGAGCTCGGCGGCGGCGGGCACAAGGCAGCGGCGGGGTTCACCGTCGACGGGACCATCGACGACGCGCTCTCCGCCGCGCTTCCGAAGATCCACGCGCTCTTCGAGGCGCTCGATGAAGGCGCGGAGGCGGCCCGTTGAGGCGCGGCCCGAGCGCGGTGAACGCGCTCATCGCCGTGAACAAACCCCTCGGCCTGACGAGTCATGACGTCGTCTCTCGCGTCCGCCGCGCCGTCGGCGAGAAGCGCGTGGGCCACGCCGGCACGCTGGACCCGGCAGCTACCGGCGTCCTCGTCGTCGGCATCGGCCAGGCGACGAAGCTCCTGGGGCTTCTCGCCCTGGACCGTAAGGCCTACCGGGCGCGCATCGAGTTCGGCTCGCAGACCGACACCGACGACGCGGAGGGCGCCGTCGTCGCCTCGTCCGCGGTGCCGGCGCGCCTGGCCGACCCCGACTTCGCGCGGGAGCTTCTCTCCGGGTTCACGGGCACCTTCGACCAGATGCCGCCCGCCTACTCGGCCATCAGCGTCGGCGGCCGGCGCGCCTACGCGCTCGCCCGCGAGGGCAAGAAGGTCGAGCTCGAGCCGCGCCGCGTGACCGTCCATGCGGCCGAGCTCGTCGGCGTCTCGGGGGAGGGAACCGAGGCCTCCCCCCTCGTGTGGACCTGCGACTTCGACGTATCCAAGGGGACCTACATCCGCAGCATCGCGCGCGACCT
The DNA here is from genome assembly GCA_964512475.1 of uncultured Atopobium sp. Lineage (GTDB taxonomy): Bacteria > Actinomycetota > Coriobacteriia > Coriobacteriales > Atopobiaceae > Paratractidigestivibacter. The sequence goes on along the minus strand of CAZEHG010000093.1, from coordinate 4,952 downwards.
CGGCCTCGCCGCGGGCACCCGTGCCCACCTGTGCGCACTCGAGCGCACGTCGGCGGGATCGGTCGGGCTCCCGGACTGCGTCGGTCTCGACGAGCTTTCCGAGGGCGGCATGGCCGCGGCCGAGGGCCGCCTGCTCGACCCCGTCGCGGCCCTCGGCCTGCCCGTGCGCGAGGTCGACCTGCGCGAGGTCGCCGACATCTCGTGTGGCAGGAGAATCGAGGTCGGGACCGTGCTCTCCGAGGGCAGGCCTCGCGAGCCGAGGCCCGGCGAGAAGGTCGCGCTCGTGTGGGACCACGCCCTGGTCGGCATCTGGGAGCGCCGCGGACTCGAGCTCGCCTGCGCCGTTAATTTCCCGCAGGCCATCGAGGGGGTGCGCTGATGCTCGAGGGCGAGCTGCTCGCATACGGGCCCGGCGCGCCCCTAGCGCCCGCGCGAGCGGCGGAGCTCGCGCGGGCGGAGGCCCTCGGGGCGCATGGGCTGCCGGCCCGGCGCTTCCGCGCCTTCGGCGGGAGGGCCGCCGGGTCGGTCTTCGGCGAGGAAGTCGACTCCGGCGAGACGTGCGTCTGCGCAGTCGGCGCCTTCGACGGGGTACACCTGGGGCACCGGGAACTTCTCGCCCGTGCCCGGGCAGAGGCGGGGGCCCGCGGTGCCCGCGCCGTCGCGGTGACCTTCTCGCCGGACCCGGCCGATGTCCTCGGTGCCGCGCAGCCCTCCTCGAGGCTTCTTCCCGTTGAGGACCGCGTGGCCCTCATCCTGGCGTCCGGTATCCGAACGGTCGTCGTCTTCGAATTCGACGCGGCGTTCGCCTCCCTCACCTACGGCGAGTTCGCGGCTCATGCCCTGCGCGAGGTCCTTGACCCCGCCTGCCTCGTCGTGGGCTCCGATTTCCGCCTCGGCGCGAAGGGCGCCGGGACGGTGAGCGCGCTCTCGGAGCTCGGCCTCGGCCACGGCTTCGGAGTCGTCAGCGTCGACCTCGTCCGGAGCGGCGGCGCCCCGGTGAGCGCCACGCGTATCCGCGCTCTCGTGCGCGAGGGGCGCGTCGAGCGCTCGGCGGGGCTGCTGTGCCGGCCGCACTGCGTCGTCGGCCGCGTCGGGCACGGGCGCGGCGAGGGGACGTCCTTCGGGTTCCCCACGGCCAACATCGAGCTCGGCTCCGTCGACTGCCTGCCCGATCAGGGGGTCTACGCGGCGCTCTGCGTGCCGTTGGGCACAGGGGACCGTCGGGCCTTTCCCGCGGCGGTCAATGTCGGGGCTCCGCCCACGTTCGGCGCCCGCAAGGCGGCGCCGTCCTTTCTGGAGGCGAACCTGCTGGGCTTCTCCGGGGACCTCTACGGCTCGGAGGTCGCTTGCCTTTTCATGCGGTGGCTGCGCGACTCGCGCCCGTTCGAATCGCTCGACGAGCTCAGGGGCACGGTCCTCGGCAACATCGATTGGGTCGCCCGCACCTTCGGCGACCAGGGGATCGCCCTATAGGAACACTGGAGGGGAGGGATGGCTTGATCACCGACGAGGACAAGGAGAAGGTCCGTCAGGCGACCGATTTCGTGCAGCTCGTGGCCGAGACGGTCGAGCTGCGCCAGCGCGGCCAGGAGTTCTGGGGCTGCTGCCCTTTCCACGGCGAGAAGAGCCCCTCCTTCAAGGTCAACCCGGGCACGGGCCTGTGGCACTGCTTCGGATGCGGCGAGGGCGGCGACGTCTTCAGCTACGTGCAGAAGCGCGAGAACCTCGAGTTCCCGGACGCCATCCGCTACCTCGCCGACCGCGCGGGCATCGAGCTCGCCGAGGAGCGGGGAGGGCGGCGCGGGCCCAAGCGCAACCGCCTTATCGACTGCCTCGCGGAGGCGCAGGCCTTCTACGCGACCATGCTCATGCGCGGGCGCGGCGAAGGGCCGGGCGCCGCGCGCGCCTATTTCGCGTCGCGCGGATTCGGCGGCGACGTCTGCCGCCGCTGGGGGCTCGGCTACGCCCCGGGCCGCGGCGCGCTCGTGCGAGACCTGAGGCAGAAGGGCTTCTCGCCCGCCGAGATGATCGCCGCCGACCTCGCCCTCGACCGCAACGGGAGACCCTCGGACCGCTTCTACGAGCGGGTGATGTTCCCCATCAACGACGAGATGGGCCGTACGATCGCCTTCGGGGGCCGCGTCATCGGCGCGAAGAAGGACACGGCGAAGTACGTGAACACCCGCGACACCGCCGTGTTCAACAAGGGCAAGCACCTCTTTGCCTACGACCGCGCGAAGGAGACCATGGCCGCCACCGGCGAGGCCGTCGTCTGCGAGGGCTACACCGACGTCATCGCCATGCACGAGAACGGCTTCACCAACGCGGTGGCCGCGCTGGGGACGGCCTTCCGCCTCGACCACATCAAGCTGATGGAGCGCCAGCGCGTGAACCGGATCGTGTGCCTGTTTGACGGCGACGCGGCAGGCCAGCGCGCGGCCGAGCGCGCTGTCCAGTTCATCGACAAGACCTCGGCCGAGCTTCGCTGCGTCGTGCTCCCGGACAACCAGGACCCCATGGAGTTCCTCGCGACCCACCCCGCATCCGAGTTGCGCCCCATCCTCGACGCCGCGCGGCCCCTCATGGATTTCGTCTTCGACAAGCGCCTCGAGGGTGTCCAGACGGGCGTCCCCGGTCAGCGCGTGGCGGCCCTGGTGTCCATGGCGCGCGTGCTTGCGCCGCTCAAGAAGTCGGTGCTCATGCCCGAGTACGCGGCGCGTCTCGCCGACCTTCTTTCCATGGACGCGGAGGACGTCAAGCGCGCCATCCGCGAGGCCCCGCTTCCCAAGGACCAGGACGTGCCCGCGCCGGGGCGCCGCTCGTCAGTCGCGGCACAGCCCCCCGGCGGGCCTGCGCGCATGGTGCCGGCGGGCCGGGGATTCTCAACGTGGGACGAAGGGTCCGACCAGGTGCCCGCCGACGCCTACGGCTACGTGCCCGACGAGGCATACGGGGCCGGCTACTACGAGGAGACCGCGCCTTCGGCCGTAGGCCCGGCGCCGGAGGCGCGCGGCGTCTCGGAGGACGAGCACCGCCAGCTCGTCTCCGAGCGCGAGCTCCTCTGCGCGCTCGCCGCGAGGCCGGACGAGGCCAAGGCCCTGGGTGCTCGGCTGGCGGAGGTCCAATGGGCCGATTCCCGCCACGAGGCGATGGCCTGGGCCATGCTCTCCACCCCCGACGGGGCGACGCCCGCTGAGGTGGTGGCGGCGGCGACGGCCGTGGAGCCCTCCGCCCCGCAGGTGCTCTCCGGCGGCCGCGTCATGGGTGAGGAGGGGATGGGCGACGCCGAGAAGCTCGAGCTCATCGTCGACACCCTCGAGTTCTTCTCGTGCCGCAGGCGCATCCGGCAGATCCGGGGCCGCCTGCGCCAGGGGAGCGGCATCCCCGACGAGGAGAGCCGCGAGCTCTTCGCCGAGGCGACGAGCCTCCAGGCCCGAGTGAATGAGCTCCGAAATCGACTCTCGTCGAGTTCTTTCGACTGATATTCGGGTATAGTAAGAAAGTTCATGCGTCGAAGGGATATACGTGGCAGCAAAGAAGACCAAGGCCGAGGTCAGGCTCTCCGACGAGCTGGAGAAGGTCGTCGAGGATCTCGTGGGCGACGCCAAGGACGGCAGCGTCTCTGAGGACGACGTCCAGCTCGCTCTCCAGGAGATCGACGTCGACGGCGACGAGCTCGACGACGTCTACGAGAGTCTCCGTGCCAAGGGCGTCGAGGTGGTCGAGGCGGAGGGCAATGCCTCTCAGGGCTACTCGTCATCGGACGACTCCGGCGCCGACGACTTCGCGGACGACGACGAGGACGACGAGGACGATGATGACGAGGCCGACGACGACGGCTTCGACGACGAGGACCGCGACGCAGAGGCGGTCAACGAGGCCAAGGCTGTCAAGGAGGCTCTCCGGTCGGTGCCCAAGGCCAAGGCTTCCAAGCCCAAGCGCTCGAGCCGCGCCCGTGCCCGCCGTGCCGACACCTCCACCGTCATGCTCACCGGCGACCCGGTCCGCATGTACCTCAAGGAGATCGGCAAGGTCGACCTTCTCACCGCGTCCGAAGAGGTCAACCTGGCCATGAAGATCGAGGCCGGCACCGAAGCCACCGAGAAGCTCGAGGCCGCCGAGGCCGGCGAGATTGAGCTCACCCGCTCCGAGCAGCGCCGCCTTATGCGTATCGAGGCCGTCGGCCTCGACGCCAAGCAGCAGCTCATCTCGGCTAACCTGCGTCTCGTGGTGTCCATCGCCAAGCGCTATGTCGGCCGCGGCATGCTGTTCCTCGACTTGATCCAGGAGGGCAACCTCGGCCTCATCCGCGCCGTCGAGAAGTTCGATTACACCAAGGGCTTCAAGTTCTCAACCTATGCCACGTGGTGGATCCGCCAGGCCATCACCCGCGCCATCGCCGACCAGGCCCGCACCATTCGCATCCCGGTCCATATGGTGGAGACCATCAACAAGCTCATCCGCGTCCAGCGTCAGCTGCTCCAGGACCTCGGCCGCGACCCCACTCCCGAGGAGATCGGCAAGGAGATGGGCATGAGCCCGGACCGCGTGCGCGAGATCCAGAAGATCTCGCAGGAGCCGGTCTCCCTCGAGACCCCCATCGGCGAGGAAGAGGACTCTCAGCTCGGCGACTTCATCGAGGACTCCAGCGCCGTCGCTCCCCCCGAGGCCGCTTCCGACTCGATGCTGCGCGAGCAGCTCGACCAGGTGCTCGACTCGCTCGCCGACCGTGAGCGCAAGGTCATCAAGTTTCGCTTCGGCCTCGAGGACGGCCACCCGCGAACGCTCGAGGAGGTTGGGCGCGAGTTCGGCGTCACGCGCGAGCGCATCCGCCAGATTGAGTCCAAGACGCTGGCCAAGCTCCGCCATCCGAGCCGCTCTGGCCGCCTCAAGGACTACATGGAGGACTAAGGACTAGGCCTTCTACCTGCGGAAACGTGTTCTGGATGTCC
>CAZEHG010000092.1:0-7418 GCA_964512475.1 uncultured Atopobium sp. | reverse complement strand
TGCCGCGCTCGCAGAGGATGACGTTCTCGTTGCCCTCGCTCATCACGTACTCGGCGGCCATGAGGAACTCGTCGATGGTCTCGGACATGCCCCGCTTGAGGAGGATCGGGGTGCTCGTCTTGCCGACCTCGCGCAGCAGCGGGAAGTTCTGCGCGTTGCGGGCGCCGACCTGCATGATGTCGACCTTCTTGTCCACGAAGAGCTGGACGTCGCGCGGGTCCATGACCTCGGTCACCACCGGCATGTCCAGTTCGGCGCCCGCCTGCATGAGCAGGTCGAGGCCCGCCTCGCCCATGCCCTGCGAGGTGTAGGGGGAGGTACGGGGCTTGAATGCCCCGCCGCGCAGGATGGTCGCGCCGGCCTGCTTGCAGGCACGGGCGATGACCATGAGGTTGTCCCCCTCGATGGAGCAAGGGCCGGCCATGACCTGGAAGTGGCCGCCGCCGATGAGCACGCCGTGGCCGCAATCGACGACGGTGTCCTCGGGGTGGAACTTGCGGTTGGCCTTCTTGAACGGCTCGGTCACGCGCTGGACGCGCTCGATGATGTCCATGCTCTCGAGCAGGAAGGGGTCGATCTTGGTGGTGTCTCCGATGATGCCGACGATCGTCTCCTCGTCGCCGGGGGAGACGTTGGTCTTATAGCCGCGGTCCTCGATCCACTTGACGAAGTGGGCGAGCTGCACATCCGTGGCGGTGTTCTTTACGACGGCAATCATGAGGGCGTTCCTGCTTTCGGTCTCGGTACAGAAGCCTAAAGATGTTAACACGGGCAAACGACGGCTCCTTCTTGCCGCTACCGGCACGAAACATCCCCCGGACCTTTCCCGGGGACTTCTCCCCGGTGGCTTCTCCTCGGTCGAGGTCCGGTCGAGCCCCGGTCGAGCCCCGCCTTCGTCCCAAGTTCGGAAGGCTTCCAAACTTAGGTAGGCTTCCGAAAATCAGTTGAGTATTATATATACACAGGTAGACGCCACGTGCCTTTCGATGCTAAGAAGCGCTCCAAGTTTGGAAGCCTTCCGAACTACGGAGAGAAAGAAAAAGGCCCCGCTGCGGGGGCCTCTGCGAATCGGTGGTGCGCCCAGGGGGATTCGAACCCACGACCTTTTGCTCCGGAGGCAAACGCTCTAATCCACTGAGCTATGGGCGCAATGCGCAGAAGAGTATAGCGCATCCCCGCGGAGCCGTGTCGCGCGAAGCCCGAACTCTCAGGACTTCGTAAGGTTGGTCGCGCCTTGTTGGAGCGCGCCCCTCGTGGGGTATAGTCGTTGCGTGAACCAGACTATGTCCGGCCGCCCTTCTTACCGGGCGGCCTTTTACGGCAAGAGGAGCCCCATGCCCGAAGAGAAGCCCCAGCTGCACGGCCTCACCTCCGCCGAGGTCGCCCAGCGGGTAGGCGACGGCCGCGTGAACCACGACACGGACGTGAAGACCAAGAGCATCCCGCAGATTGTGGCGACCCACGCCTTCACGCTCTTCAACGCCGTGAACATCGCCATGGCGTCGCTCATCTTCTTTACCGGCGAGTATCGCAATCTCCTGTTCCTGACCATAGTGGGGGCGAACCTCGTCATCGGCGTCTTCCAGGAGATTCGCTCCAAGCGCACGATCGACAAGCTCACGATCATGACGCAGAAGGAGGTCGTCGTCGTCCGCGACGGCGCCGACGTGGGCATCGCGCCCTCTGAGCTCGTGATCGACGACCTCATGCGGCTCTCCCACGGCGACCAGGTCCCGGCTGACTCCGAGGTCGTCGAGGGCAACGTCTATTGCGACGAGTCGCTGCTCACCGGCGAGTCGGTCCCGGTCGCGAAGGCGCCCGGCTCGACGCTCTACTCCGGCAGCTTCGTCGAGAGCGGCAGCCTCGTCGCCCGCGTGACGAAGGTCGGGCGCGAGGGGTTCGCGGCGAGGATCAACGCCGAGGCCAAGTACGTGAAGGACATCAAGTCCGAGATACTGGCCACCCTGAAGGCGATCATCCGCATGGGCACGATCCTGCTCGTGCCCCTGGGGCTCGGCCTCTTTCTACGTACCATCTTCATGGAGGGCACCGCTGTCGAGGACGCCATCCTCTCGGCCTGCTCGGCCGTCCTCGGCATGATCCCGCAGGGGCTCGTGCTGCTGACGTCGTCGGTGCTCGCCATCGCGACGACGCGCCTGGGGTCGCGCGGCGTCCTCGTGCAGCAGTCATACTGCGTGGAGACCCTCGCGCGCGTGGACACGCTCTGCCTCGACAAGACGGGCACCATCACTTCAGGCGAGATGGTCGTCGCGCACGTCGAGCCCGCCCAGGGCCTCGACGCCTCCGCGGCGGTGGAGGCCTTCGCTGCGGTGTCGGCCGCCAACGGGTCCGACGCGAACGAGACGGCCAAGGCGCTCCTCGCCTATGCGCGCGACCATGCCGCCCCCCTCGGCCGCGGGATCGCCCGTGCCGTTCCCTTCAGCTCCGCTCGTAAATACTCCGGCTGCGTCACCGACGACGGGCGCGCGCTCGTCATGGGCGCCGCGCAGTTCGTGCTCGGAGAGGACAGGATGGGGGAGGCCGATCTGCTCTGCGCCGGTTTCGAAGACATCGAGAGGCGCATGGTCGTCTGCGAGTGCGACGGCTTCGGGGACGAGGAGGAGCTCCTGGGTTCCCCTCGCCTTCTCGGGTGCGTCGGCATTCGCGACAAGGTCCGCGAATCCGCTCCGGAGACCATGCGCTTCTTCATCGAGCAGGGCGTCGAGCTGCGTGTCATCTCCGGGGACGACCCGAGGACCGTGAGCGCCATCGCGGCGATGGCGGGCGTCCCCGGCGCCGACCGCTACGTCGACGCGTCGACGCTCGACACGCCCGAGAAGCTCGACGCCGCCGTCGACGAGGCGCGCGTCTTCGGCCGCGTTACCCCGCAACAGAAGCGCGAGCTCGTGGACGCGCTGCATCGCCGCGGGCGCACGGTCGCCATGACGGGCGACGGCGTCAACGACGTCCTCGCCCTGCGAGAGGCCGACTGCTCGATCTCCATGGCCTCGGGCTCCGCCGCCGCGCGCAACGTCTCGGAGATCGTCCTCGCCGACAACGACTTCTCGCACATGCCCGAGGTCGTGGCCGAGGGGCGCCGTTCCATCAACAACCTGCAGAGAAGCGCGTCGCTCTTCCTCGTGAAGACCGTCTTCACGGCCGCGCTCGCCCTTATCTGCATCTTCATCCCGCCCTATCCCTTCATCCCCATCCAGATGTCGCTCATCTCGACCGTGGTCATCGGCATCCCCTCGTTCGTGCTCGCCCTCGAGCCGAACAAGGAGCGCGTCGTCGGCAATTTCCTCGCCAACGTCCTCTCGAAGTCGCTGCCCGCCTCGGCCGCGATTATCGCCATGCTCTTCGTCGAGCTCTCCGTGGGGCGTCTCCTGAGCCACGACTTCGGGGAGATCTCAACGGTCTGCATGTTCATCGCCATCGTGGTCGGCCTCGCGCTCATCTACCGCATCTCGGTGCCGCTGACCCCGCTGAGAAAGGCGCTGCTCGTCTCGATGTCTGGGCTCGCCGTCGTCGCGTGCACGCTGTTCCGCGACTTCTTCCGCGTCTCGTGGCTGTCCGCGGACGTTTTCGTCGCCACCGTCGTCTTCTGCGTCCTCGCCGTCCTGCTCTTCGAGAGGCTCTCCGTGCGCTTCGATCGCAAGGCCGAGGACAACCGCGCGCTCTGTTGGCTGGTCGAGCGCATCGAGGCCGGCGTTCCCGTGCCGCGTGCCGTCCGCGCCGCCGAGAAGTAGCCCGCCCGCGGCGGCCTTCCGGACCCCACCGTTTTCATTCATGTATGTGTGCTTTGACGATGGACGCGAGGGTTGGGCTACCATGGTCCAGACGTTGTGCGCAGCCTTTCGGTTATGGGAGTGTCGAAGTCTTGATTTGCCCCAATTGCTCGAGGACCGTCCCCGAAGGCTCTTTCGAGTGCCCTTATTGCCACGAGCCGATCTACGCGACGCAGAGGATTAACCTGAGTAAGCTCTGCTGGTGCCCCGTGTGCGGCGCGCTCGTGGGGCCCGACGACGATTCCTGCCCCAAGTGCTCGAGTCCCGTGAGGAGACCCGTGGGCGCCGCGAGGCGCGTCGAGGTGGCCGAGGTCGAGCCGCGGCGGGCGGAGCCCGAGCCCGGTCTGGAGAGCGCTATCCCGCCGACTGGGCCCGGGGCGATGACGGCGTCGTCGGTTAACGAGCTCTTGCCCCGCGCCAAGCGCCTGGTCGTCGCCGCGGCGGCCGCGGTCCTCATCGTCGGGGGCGCTGCATTGGCGATCACGCACCCGTGGGACCCCAACATCAACGACACGAGCGCGAAGTCGCCCTACGACACGTCAAACGCGGGCAACCCCGACGCGCTCTCGGCGCTCGACGCCCAGGACAGCTCGGCCAAACGCGAAGAGGAAGAACAGGCCTCGGACGACCCCGTGTTCGACTCCTACTCGGGCGCCTACCAGACCTTCAAGGACGCCGCCGAGAAGGTCGACGCGAGCGAGGACGCCCTCAAGGATGCCCTCGGGTCCCAGGATCGCGACGCGATCGCCGCGGGCCTGTCCGAGGCCCAGTCCGTGTCGATCGACGTGTCCAACGCCATCAGCACCGCGCAGTCGACCTCCGACGGCGCGGGCACCTATACCGAGACGAGCGAGCACCTGGTCACGCTGGGCAACTGGCTGAGGAACCGCTGCGACGCCCTCACCTCTGCCTGGCAGGCGGCCTCCGACTCCTCCGACCTCTCGTCGGACTCCGCCTCGATTCTCTCCACGGTCTCGGCCTCCTCCGCGTACAAGGCGCTCTTCGACCAGAACGTGTCGGGCTGGGAGCCCGTCAAGGCGTCCTCTTGAGCGGGGCGGCGAGTACCGATTGTGTGAAAGGCCCCCGGTCCTGTTATCATCGAATAGTTGAAACAGAGGGCGAACTCACGCCCAGCCGATAGCACAGCGAGGAGAGACGCACATGGGCTTCTTCGGAGATCCGCTTTACACCCCCGAGTACACCGTCGCCGGCGACGAGGTCGCTGTCTTCGACACCAGCAAAGGCCGCATCCGCGTAAAGCTCGACGGGGAAGGCGCGCCCGTGCACGTGGCCAACTTCTGCGAGCTTGCCTCCTCGGGTTTCTACGATGGCCTCAAGTTCCATCGCTATGAGCCCGGTTTCGTCATCCAGGGCGGCTGCCCGAATACCCGCGAGATGACCCCGCAGGAGGTCGCCGCGGGCGCTTCCGGCCCCGACGGGCGCCCCGGCACCGGCGGACCCGGCTACCGCATCAAGGAGGAGTTCTCCACGAACCCGAGGAACTCCCACGAGGACGGCACCCTCGCCATGGCCCGCTCGATGGACCCGAACTCCGCAGGCTCCCAGTTCTACTTCTGCCTCGGCCCCCAGCACTTCCTTGACTCCGGCTACACCGTATTCGGCCGGACCGTGGAGGGCCTCGACGTCGTGGCCGAGCTTCGCCGCGGCGACGTCATCAATTCGGTTCGCATCGAGCACGCCGAGGCTTAGCCTCGCCATAGTTTTCTTGGAGGATCTCATGAACCAGCAGGCATATGAATCCGGCAAGGCGGCCTACCAGTCCGGCGACTGGATGGGCGCGATCTCGCTGCTCTCCGGCGCGAAGGCGGACGGCGAGGTCGCGGGCGAGGTCGACCACCTCATCGGCAACGCGTACATGAAGCTCGGGCGCTACGACGCCGCAGCCGACGCCTACGCGAGCGCACTCTCCGACGCGGCCTACGGCAAGGTCGGGGCCCTCTCGTGCAACCGTGGTCGCGCGCTTCTCGCTGCCGGCCGCGCCTCCGAGGCGGTCCAGGCCCTCACGAACGCCGTTCAGGACCCGCAGTACGCCTCCCCCTATAAGGCGTACCTGGCCCTCGGCAAGGCCTACGAGGCCGCCGGCGACGTCCGCAACGCCGGCATCGCCTACCGCAGCGCCGCCATCGACGAGAACAACCCGGCGCCGGCAGGTGCCCTCTCCGACCTCGGCAGCTGCTTCATGAGGCTCGGCCGCCCCGTCGACGCCGTCGAGGCGTACCGCACGGCCCTCGACTTCACCACCCCGTTCGAGAGCCAGGCTAAGGTATATTGCGACCTCGGGCTGGCCTATGTGGCCGCGAACCGCATGCCTGAGGCCGTCGACGCCTTCGGGCATGCCTCTTCCGACGACTCCTTCGTCATGAGCCCCGAGGCGCAGGCCTCCTACGCCGCGGCGCGCAAGGCCATCGCAGCGGCGGCTGCCAAGCAGCAGAGCGCGGGGTCCGACACCGACGCCTTCCTCGCTGCCGCCGGCTACGGCGCGGGCGTCGACCCCCTTGACCCCACCGGCGCCTCCGGTGAGCTCATCCCCTCAGCCGAGGACACCGGATTCTTCTCGGTGAGCGAGGAGGAGCTCGTCGCGCAGGACAAGAAGGACCGCAAGATCAAGCGCAAGCACCGCCACACGGGGCTCAAGGTCTTCTTCACCATCCTCGTGATCGTCCTCATCGTGGGCGGCGCCGGCTTCGCGGCTTATATGAACGGCTTCGGCTGGCCTACCCAGGAGTCCGTTGCCGAGTCCGTCTTCGCGGCGAAGTCGAGCGGGGAGGGCATATCGCAGTACGTTGACAGGTCGGCCTCCGCTCAGATCCAGTCTATGGAGGACACGCTCCCCTCAGGCGCGACGGTCAGGGTCGACGGCGTCGATCGCTCAATGACCGAGACGACCGTCCACGTCATCGCCACGCTCTCTTCAGGCGGCGAGCAGCAGTACACCCTCAAGATGGTCCGCGACGGCGTGAGCTGGAAGCTCGTCTCCGTGGACACCTCCTACTCTTCCCAGGACGGCACCAACTAGCACAGGACAAGGAAAGCGGATGTCTTTCTTCGACACACTATTCGGCGAATACGGCGGGGACCTCGCCATCGACCTCGGCACGGCGAACACCCTCGTCGCCGTCAGGGGTGAAGGCATCGTCATCAACGAGCCCTCCGTCGTCGCCATCGACAAGTCCGAGAGCCGAGTGCTCGCCGTCGGCGCCGACGCGAAGCGCATGATCGGCCGCACGCCCGGCTCGATCATCGCCGAGCGCCCGCTTAAGGACGGCGTCATCGCCGACTTCGACGTGACGGAGGTCATGCTCCGCTACTTCATTGAGAAAGCACGTGAGCGCCGTTACCCGTGGAGCCCGCGCCCACGCGTCGTCGTTTGCGTCCCCTCCGGCGTAACGTCCGTCGAGAAGCGCGCCGTCTTCGAGGCGACCATCCAGGCGGGCGCCCGCCAGGCCTACCTGATCGAGGAGCCGATGGCAGCCGCCATCGGCGCCGACCTGCCCATCGAGGACCCGACCGGCTCTATGGTCGTTGACATCGGCGGCGGCACCACTGAGGTCGCGGTCATCTCCATGGGCGGCATCGTCGTCTCGCAGTCCATCCGCACCGCCGGCGACG
>CAZEHG010000091.1:0-7510 GCA_964512475.1 uncultured Atopobium sp. | reverse complement strand
CTCGGGCGTCGAGGTGAAGGTCGACCCGCCGGTGACCACGCACTCGAGGCCGCGCGAGCGCAGGGCGTCGATATAGCGGTCCGCATGCGTCGTCACGCCGAGCAGCAGGGCCATGTCTCCGGGGCGCTCGCCGTGCTCGGAGTAAAGGGCGAGGGCGTCGGCCACCTGCGCGGCCATGACGGCCGACTGATGGGCCGTCGCACGCCCCGACGCCCCCTTGCCGCAGACGACCTCGACGTCGACGCGCGGCAGGTCGCGGGCGCGCAGGGCGTCCTTGCGCGCCGGGTTGTCGTCGAGGTGCATGAAGGAGCGCATGGTGCCCGTCTGCCCGCCGCCGGAGCCGAGCCCCGACGCAGCGCCGCAGCTCACGCGCTCGACGAACCGGAGCACGTCGCCGTGGCTGCGGTAGTTGGTGTCGAGCCGCACGGAGCCGTCCTGCCCGACGCCCTCCCCGCGCCGATAGAAAACATCGACGTCGGCGCCTCGGAAACGGTAGATGGACTGCTGGGCGTCGCCCACGGTGCACAGATGGCGCGCGCCCTCGCCCGAGAGCAGCTCGATCAGCTCGAGCTGACCCTCGTCGGTGTCCTGGAACTCGTCGACCATCACGAGCCGGAAGCGGCCCGCGTAGTCGCGGCGCACCTCCTCGTCGTCGCGGACGGCGGCGAGCGCCAGCGCCACGAGGTCGTCGTTGTCGACCACGCCCGCGGCGCGCTTACGGCGCGCGTATGCGGCCTCGAGGCGCCGCGCGAGCTCGAGGAAGGCGGGGGCGTGCCCGGCCGCGCCAAGGAAGGCGACCTCGCACGCGGCCGCGGCGTGGGCCTCCTTCGCCTCGGCGAGCTTCTCGGCGATGGCCTTGCTCGCGCGCGGCAGCTCGACCGCCGCGAGCGCCTCCGCCGCGGCCTCGGCGGTCTTCTTGCCCGGCGCCAGGGCGTCGAAGGCGCGCAGCGCCTCGAGCGATGGGCCGACCTTGGCCGCCGCCGCGGCGGTGAGCCTCTCGGCGCCCAGCTCCTCTATGCGCAGCAGAAGCTCGCGCATGAGCCCCGCGATGTCGCACCCCTCGCCGGGCGCCGCGGGCTCGAGGGCCGAGAGCCCGCCCGGCAGGCAGCGGCCCGCCTGGTAGATGGACTCGACGAGCCCCATGGCGCCCGAGTAACCGGACCCGGGCTTATACCCCCCGAGGTCGACCCGCGCGAGCGCGCCGGAAACGCCGTCGTCGCCGCGCGCGTCGGACATGACCTCGTCCATGGCGGCCGAGAAGAGCGACTCCTGCTCGGAGCCGGAGACGACCCCGAACTGCGGGTCGAGGCCGAGGTCGAGGGCATGGCGGTGGAGGATCCTCGAGCACATGCCGTGGATGGTGGAGATCCAGGCGTCGTCCACCGCGAGGGCCGCCTCGGCCATCCCGGCGCGGCGCAGCGTGGCGCGCACGCGCTCGCGGATCTCGCGCGCGGCGGCCTCGGTGAAGGTGATGACCAGCACCTGCCCGAGGTCGTCGAGGAAAGGCGCGCCGCCCTCCCCGGAACCGGGGCAGAGCGCCCAGGCGATGCGCTGGGTCAGGGTGAAGGTCTTCCCGGAGCCGGCGCCCGCCTCGACGAAGAGGGGCTCGTCGAGCGTGGAGGCGATCCTCCTCTGCCCCTCGTTCAGGCCGTCCAGGCTCACGCCGGGCTTCTTGGCGGTGTTCATCACTTGCAGCGCCTCTTCTCGCAGTTGAGGACCGGGCAGTACTGGCACGCGTGGTCGTCGACCGGGTCGGCCTCGATGTCGCCGGCGCGCATGCGCTCGAGCTTGGCGGCGATGGCCTCCTCGCAGGCGTCGAGAAGCGCGCCCATCCCCCGCCCCGCGCCCCCGAGGTCGAGCGAGCGGGGGACCTCGAGCCTCGCCGCGCGCCCGCGCCCCACCCCGGCCTCGCCGAAAACGGCGTCCATGGCCTCTGCGTCGACGGCGCCGGCGAGCTCGTGGCCTCCCTTCGTGCACAGGTAGACGGCCGCCGTGACCTTGAGGCCCGGGAACGCGCGGCGGACGACCTGGCCGTATATGAGCGACTGGACGCGCCGCGGCAGCGCCAGCGCGCCGCCTTCGCCGATCATGGCCTCGACGCCGCCCGCCCCGAAGGCGTCGTACTCGGCCGCGAACCCCCGGTCGCCCTTGTGCTTGTAGTCGATGACCGCGGCCTGCCCGTGGGCATCGACGTCGATGCGGTCGACCGTGCCCGTGATCCTCGCGCCGGCGTACTCGACCACCTGCCCGCGGCGGCCGAACGACCACTCGAAGAAGCGCGGCTCGTAGCCCGCGAGCATCCCGGCCTCGTAATCGAGCAGGCTCGAGAGGTCGCGCCGAAGGGCGTCGATGTGCCCGAGGTCGGCGGCCGTGTGGGGCACGAGCGCCTGCGGGAGGGGCTTCTTGCCCCGGACGAGCTGGTACTGGTGGGACAGGTGCCCCTCGAACTCGCTCAAGAGCAGCTCGCGGGCCTCGTCGAGCGACTCCCCCGGAAGGACACGCGAGCCGGGGACGCGGGCGGAGGGGTCCGCCTGGACCGCGAGGACGAGACGCTCGGCCTCCAGCGCGTACGCGCGAGACTGCATCCCGTCGGCCTCGGCGGCCTGTATGCGCGAGAGCTCGTCGGTTCCGGCGGCCCGCTCCGCCGCGCGCGCGAGGAGGTTGCGGTGCGCGACCTCAAGCACCCGGTGCGCGAAGGTGCCCGTCTCGGCACCCGAGAAGAGCGCGTCCGCGTCGCGCAGGCGCAGACGGCGAAGGCTGAACCACTTGTACGGGCACTCGAGATAGCTCTCTATCTGGGAGGCGGAGAGCAGCGGCGCCCCCTCGTCGGGCAACGTGCCCTCCTGCGGCGGGTTCACGCACGCGCGCAGCGAGGGGTCGATGCGCCCGGCGGGGGCCGGGTCGTCGACGCGCTCGAGCGCCGCGGAGCGGCCCGACGCCGAGACGTTGCGGCAGACGTCCGTCTCGCCGTCGGAGACGACGTTGGCCGCCCCGAGCGCCGCCGCCACGTCCTCTGCCGAGGCGTCGGCGGGAAGGCCGTAGCAGGCCAGCGCCTCGGACATGGTCACGCTCGCGAAGCGTTCCTTCGAGTCCGCGCCGAAGAGCGTGCGCTCGAGCGCGAACACGGAGCGGGGGGCACGCACGAGTGCGGAGAAGGACGCGCGGGCGGCCGCTATGGCCGGGCGCTCCGGCTCGACCCCGTAGGCGGCGAGAAGCGCGTGGAGCACGTCGTCGGAGGCCGAGACAGGGGACTCGACCGTGGTCTGCCCGCAGAGGACCACCTCGTCGAACGAGAGCGGGGCCGCCTCGGCGGACGCCGCGGGAACGATGAGCGCCTCGCAGGAGGCGCCCGGCACCTCCCGCGCGAGCCTGAGCGGAACCTTCGAGCCGGAAAGTACATAGGATGCGGTCTCTGCGAGCTCAGGCAGGCCGACGCCGCCCTCGCCGGGCTCCCCAAGGCGCACGCCGCACTCCTTGAGCGCCCTCGACGCGTCGAGCGCGAGCGCCAGGACAGCCTTGGCCTCCAGCGCCGACTGCTCGGCCCAGGGATCCGGGGCGGCGGCCACGGAGCCGGCGGCGGGCGCCCCGTCGCCGTCCACGAAGGGGGACAGCAGCTTCGAGGCGGCGGACCCCACGCGGCCGCGCAGGAGCTCGCGCACCGCCAGGGCGCAGGGCTTTGACGTCGACTTCTCGTTCTGGAGCTGCTCGAGCACCGCCGGCGGCGTGAGCAGGCGGTTCGACCGCCAAGAGGCGTCGAGGGACCAGGCGCGCGCGGCGGGGATCCCCGAGATCGACGACGCGGCGAAGTCCGCGAGGTCGCGCGGGGGCCACCAGGACATGTCCGCCAGGCGCACGCGCAAGTCGCCCCGGTCGAGCCGCTCGGGCTCCGGCCAGCCGGCGGCGAGCTCGGCCAGCCGCGCGACGCCCTCGACGAGCTGCAGGAACGCGCGGCCCGCCTCGAGCGAGCGGAACGGCACCGAGAGCCGCGCCCGGACGGAGACCCCGCGCGCGGCAAGGCGTCCGGAGAGCTCCCGCCAGGCCGCGGCCGCGTCGGGCGCGGCCACGAGCACCCGGCGCGCGCCCGACGCGGCGGCGCGGGCAACCTCATCGGCCACGGCCCCGGGCTCGGCGGCGGGGCCCGCGGGAAGAAGCGCGCGCACGGCCCCCGTGGGCGACACGGGCACAGACGGCGCGTACAGGTTGGCGAGAAGGGCCGCGAGCTCGGCGGCGCGGCCCTCCCCCTCGCCGGGCGACCCGCCCGCGGGCTCCTCCCCGGCTAGGACCTCGGCGCCGATCCCGGCGGCCTGCGAGGCCAGCTCATCGGCGAAGGCCCGCCCCTGCGCGTCTTCCGCGAGGAGGCCGGCGCGCACGACGACTAGGACCTCCCGCGCCGCCGCGAGCCCGCAGAGCATCTGCCGCATGCCGCGCGGCATAGAGACGAAGCCGGCGACGACAAGGGCGCCGCCGCCCGCCTCCCCGAGCGAGCCTGGCAACAGCGCCATAGCCTCGCACGGCTCGACGAGGCCGAGGGCGCCCAGCTCGGCGGCATAGTCGGAGGCGAGCCCCGCGACCGCGGCCTCGGCGTCCGTGACGCCGGCCGGGCGCGGCGCCCCCGCGACCCAGGGAAGGCCGCGCTCGACGAGGCCCGAGAGGAGCGCACGGGTCCCGGCGTTGTCGTTGACGGAGGGCGACGCCCCGGCCGCGAGTCGCACGACCCGGGCGCACAGCACGTCGCGCGAGACGCGGTCGACGAAGCGCCGCCCGTCGCCCCAGACGCCCCAGCGCGCCTCGCCCCACGCCGCCGGCGTCGAGCACTCGAGCCCGACCCCGAGCCCCGGCTCCCGCACGAGCAGGCGCCGTGCCTCGAGCGCCCGGCCGAACGAGGGGACGAGGAGGGTCGCCCGCCCGTCCTCGCGGAGGCCGCGCCCGAGGGCCTCGAGCACAGAGGGCGTCACGAGCTCTTCTCGGCCGGTTCTGATCAGATGTAAAGACATGGCGCTCCCCCATCGCCCGAAGGGCGGTCGGTGCTTCTTGGTGTCGGTTGGGTCAATGGTACGACGGGGTTGTGACGGGAATGGGCCGCGGGTCCGCGCGCCCCGCCCGGGGAGCCCGTCAGAGCTCGCCGTCGAGGCGCGCGAGAACCATCCGGTAGCCGCCCCTCTCGCCGTTCAGGCACTTGGAGACGCGGCTCACCGTGGTGGAGGAGGCTCCCGTGGCGCGGCTCACGTCCATGTAGGAATGCCCCTCCTTGAGCAGGGCGGCGACTGCCAGGCGCTGCGAGAGGTCGTCTATCTCGCGCGGGGTGCAGAGGTCGCCAAGCAACGCCGCCGCTTCCTCGTCGGTCTCGAGCGACCGGAGCGCCGCGAAGAGCCTTTGGGCCTCTGACTGCGTCATGGAACGTCCTTCCCAGGGCTTGCCGCCCATCGATTTCGACGTGAACACTTTAGCGCAATAAAGCATCTCGGCGACCCGGGAATACCGCGCGTCACCTGTATGCGGCCGTTGGGGTAGGCTCATAGGGATCGGCAACCCCATCTGAAGGAGCAACAATGGGATTCATAGGCAGCTGGATAGCCACGGCCATCGCGACCGCGGCCGCGATCTGGATCGTCCCCGGCATCGAGGCCGTCGGGGGCTCGTGGGCGGCGCCCATCTTCACCGCCCTCGTCCTCGGCGTCCTCAACGCCACGATCAAGCCCGTGATCGGGTTCTTCTCGATCCCCCTCAAGGTCCTGACGCTCGGGCTCTTCAGCCTGGTGGTCAACGCCGTCGTGCTCGAGCTGGCGAGCTATTTCTCGCGCAACATCTTCCATACCGGCATCTACGTCGAGAGCTTCGGCGCGGCCCTTTTCGGCGCCATCGTGATCTCCGTCGTCGGCACTTTCGTGAGCAACGCCATCAACTAGGACGGCCCGAGAGAAGGGCCGCGCGCAAGGCGGGCGGGGGACGCGCTCCCCTGCCCGCTTTCTTCGTGCCGGGCCCTAGCCCCGCATTTCTTGCCGGGACCGCAAGCCCTGCCCTTCTTGCCGGGCCGCTAGCCCTGCTCACCGCCCGCCTCGCCCGAGGCGAGGCCCGAGATGGCGCCCGCGATGCCCGCAACGGCCTGCGTGGCGAGGCTCACCGCCGCGTCCTTGGCCGACTCCACGTTAGCGCCCACGGCGGCGCCGAGAAGCTCCCACACCAGGTTCTTCGTGCGCTGGTCGACGGCCCCGAGGGCGCCCAGGACCTTCTGCACCGACTGGGCGGAGCCAATGACCTCGTCGAGGGTCGTCGCGCCGCCCGCCTGGAGCACGTCGAAGAGCTCGTCGCAGATGCGCTCGCGCTCGCCCGGCTCGACGCCCCCGAGCCAGCCCGCGAGGGCCGCCGAGAGCCGCACGGAGTCGGGCTCGAGCCCCTCGGCGCGCACGAGGCCGCCCGCGTCCGCCTGCCAGCTCATCGGGTCGTGCTGCATGGCGCCCTCGGCGTCGCTTCTCACCACGAGCTTGGGCGTGCCGTCGTCGAAGAGCGACCCCACGATGTCGTAGGCCGGCACCGCGTGCACGAACCGGTCGCCGTAGACGTCGCGGGCGCGGACCGGGCAGGCTTCCGAGGCCATGCCGGGGCCGTCGTCGCTCCAGACCGTGTCGACGATCCCGCGCAGCGCCTCAGGCAGCACGGCGGCCGCATACGCGGCAAGAAGCCCGCCCTTCGAGTGCCCGCCGACATAGAGCCTGCGTCCCTCGTCGCGCGCCCGCAGCGCCTGCGACACGAGGTAGAGCGCCGCGGCCTTCTGGGCGGACGTCACGGTGAAGCTCAGCATGAAGTCCTCTTTCCAGCCGACGAGCGTGTTGTCGGTCCCGCGGAAGGCGACGTAGGATCGGGCGTCGCCGAGCTCGCAGCAGATCGCGGAGAACTGCAGCGTCCTCTGGTCGTCAACGAGGTCGACGTAGGCGCTCAGCCGGGCGTCGCCGAAGCGCGCCGACGCCCCGAGCGCGCGGACGAAGCGGGCGTCGATGGTCGCGAGCGAGCGCACCCACGGCGAGACGTCGTCGCCCCCCGCCCGCTCAAGGAAGGCCGCGCACGCCTCACGGACGGAAACCGAGCCGCCGTCGGACGGCGACGGGACAATGCCGCCCAGGTCAAGATAGGCGATGCAGCTGACGACGAGGTTGTCGGCGTCGTTGAAGGGCCGCTCAGCGAAGATGAGGTCGCCCCTCCACTCAAGATAGTCGCGAATATCTCCCAAACCCAAGCACCCCCGGAACCCAGACGTAGTCGCGTCGCCCGCGCGCACGCCGGCGCGGCGACAAGTTTCCTCGACAGCATACCCGCGTACAGACGAGAGGGCGCGCCATGCGATGCCCTTCTCGCCACAAAGGCGCGGCGCCACAGCAAAAAGGGCGCCGGCCGCGAAGCCGGCGCCCGTAAACGGACGATCAGGTTGTCCTGCGAGCGAGCGCGCCGAGCAGACCCTAGCCCTCGGGGCAGACCTTCTTGAAGAGCTCGACGACGTCCTCGAGGGAGGCGTCGC
>CAZEHG010000090.1:0-7521 GCA_964512475.1 uncultured Atopobium sp. | reverse complement strand
GCATAGGCGCCGTACTCGATGAGCACGCTGATGTTCACGCGCACCGCGCTCTCGGGCGTAACCTCGACGGTGACGCCCTTGGTGGAGTCGGACGCGCCGAAGGCGTCCTGCACGCGGTTGAACCAGCTGCCCTTCATGCCCACGACGCCGGGAACGTCGCGCATGGCGAGAGCGACGATCTTCTCGATAACGCCGTTGGAGAAGGTAAGGGAGTCCTCGGAGTCCTCGTCGTCCTCCTCGCCGGCCGCGAGGTCGATGTCGCCGGTGCCCTCGGACACCTCGGCGAGCTCGAGCTCGTCGGCGTCCACGGCATCGTCGGCAGCCTCGACGACCTTCTGGACCTCAGTGGAATCGTTGCTCATGAATACCCTCGCTCTCTCGGGCGCGTAGCCCGCTTTACCTGCTAGTTATTTGACGAGAAGAACTGACGGAACAGATTGATGATCTTCGGGTCGCCGTCGGCGGCCTGGCCGAGCGCCACGCCCACGAGCACGAGGACCGCCACGACGACGGCCTCGAAAAGGCCTACCCAGAAGATCAGGACGCCGATCACGAAGCCAAACACGCCGCCCCAGAACGCGTTCTCGTGACCGGGGAAGGTGCTCGAGACCCAGCCGCCCACGCGTCGACCCGCCTCGCGGAACGGCTCGGAGGCCGTGCTCCCCGCACCTGCGGCGGCGCCCTTCTTCCCGTCTGCGGCGGCCTCGTCGTCCATGACGTGGGCCTCGGCCTCGACGACGTCGGGGCTCTTCCCCGAGTCGACGCGTGCACGCGGGATGCGCTTATCGTCAGCCATGACTTAAACCTCCTTGGAGGTGCCCATGGGCACCGTGATCTCGCTCGTGGAATCGGGCTCGCCCGCTTCCTCCGTCGCGCCCAGCGAGACCGAGATCTCCACCGGGGCGCCGGAGCCGCCCTCTCCGGCCGCGCGGGCGTCAGTGTAGGCCTGCGGCTCGACGAACTCGAGGCTCACGTCCTCGACCGTGTTGCCGCAAACGCCGGCGAGGCCCTGCAGGAGCTCCTCGTGGAGCTGGGCGCCCTTGACCACAACGTCCAGGGTCTCGTGTGGCAGCACGCGCACGTGGACGCGGACGTGACCACGGGGCTTGGCATCCACGTGGACCTTCGCCGCCGTACAGGTGCCGTCCGCCTCGACGATGTGCGTGGCCTGGCTCGCGATGGCCTCGCGCGTGACGGTGATGGCGCCGCCGTCGACCGTGGCAACCTGCACCGTGCGGACCCTGCGCGAGAAGAGCCCGCTGAAGAGCTGGATGACCAGCCCCAGAACGGTGATGGCGCCGCAAACCTGGATGGCGTACCAGTACTCGTCGATGACCATCATGGCCGAGGCGACGTCGCGCCACGGCCCCATCCACGTGAGGCCGAGCGCCGCGAGCGTGAATAAGCCCGCCAGCGCGAACACAACCTTGCACAATCTCTTGAAACCGCTCATTGCGGACCCCCTACGCGCGCCGGGCGCGCATCGACGAACCAATGCTTACGAGGATACCCCTTGGCCGGCGGGGATTAGCTCTCCCGGCTCTCTTCGGCGCCCTGATTCTTCGCGCCGCGGCACGACGTGGCCAGGCGCGTGAAGACGATCCCCAGGATCGCCGAGGTAAAGGACCCCATGAGGATGGCGCACTTGGCGGCCATGACCTCGGAGGCGGCGTCGAAGGCGAGGCCGCTGATGAGGATGGACATGGTGAAGCCGAGGCCGCCCATGATGCCGACGGCAGCCGCCTGCACCCAGTCCATATGCTCGGGGAGCTTGCCGAATCCGACCTTGACCAGCACGAACGTGACGCCGAAGATGCCGATCGGCTTGCCGAGGACCGCGCCGAAGTAGACGCCGAGCGTCACCGGGTCGCAGACGATGGACATGAAGTCTGCTCCCACCAGATGCACCTGCGCGTTCACGAACGCGAAGATGGGCAGGATCAGGAAGTTGACCGGCACGCTGATGTAGTGCTCCATGCGCTCGAGCGGCGGCGTCACATGGTGGATGACGCTCTCCACGCGCAGGGCTCCCTCGGTAAAGGCGTGCTGACCGAGCACGTGGGCCTCGCCGTCGTAGCGGTCGTCGAGGACCTGGGCCTTCTCACCGAGCCAGGTACCGAACTCGGAGAGCTTGACGTCGGACTGGGAGGGAAGCGCGAAGGCCAGGATCACGCCGGCGAGCGTGGCGTGGATGCCCGAGTTGTACATGCACACCCACAGCACGAGGCCGACGAGCAGGTAGGGCTTGAGCGAGTAGACCTTCGCGCGGTTGAGCCCCCACAGCACGAGGACCACAATCGCGGCGGCCGCGCACCAGGCGATGTCGGGCGACTGCCCGTAGGCCACGGCGATGACCACGATGGCAAGAATATCGTCTGCGATGGCGAGCGTCTGGAAGAAGACCTTGGTCTCGGCGCTTATGCGGTCACCGAGCAGTGACGCGATGCCGAGCGCGAACGCGATGTCCGTGGCGATGGGCACAGCCCAGCCGTGGACGAGGCCGCCGGCGTTGAAAAGCACGTAGATTACGGCCGGCACGGCCACGCCGCCGACCGCCGCAAGCATGGGCAGCGCGGCCTGGCGCGGGCGCCGCAGCTGGCCCACGGTCATCTCGTACTTGAGCTCGATGCCTACGAGCAGGAAGAATATGGCCATCAGGAAGTCGTTGACGAAGGCCTCGACCGTCATCGAGGCGGACACGGCGCCGAACCCGACCGAGAGCGGCTGCAGCAAGAAGTGCTCGACGGCCTCGTAGGCGGGGCTGTTTGCCACCACAAGGGCAAGAAGCGCCGCGCCGACCATGACAGCGGCGGCGATGGTGCCGTTGGAGGTTATCTCCTCGAGCGCGCCCCGACGCTGAGTGCGCTTGATGACGGCCGGCTCCTCGTAGATGGCGGAGGCGGGATGCTGGCTGGCAGTGCTGTTGGGCATGATCGCCTTTCTCTTCTCGGCGACACGCCTCCTATTCGGCGAGCGCCAGGGTCTGCTCCACGTAGACCTTGGCCGCGAGGGAGGCCACGGCCGCCTCGAGCACGCGCGCGAGCCGGGGGGCCACCTCCTCGCCCATCGCGTTGACGGGGCGGACGCGCGGCTCCATCACCGGGGCCACGAAGTCGGGTCCCACGGCGAACTGCTCGGCGAGCGCGCATTCAAGGGCGGCAACGACCTCGTCGTAGAGCGCGGCGGCATCTATGTGCGCGTCCTCAATCATACCCATGATCTGTTGGAGCTGGGCTATGGAGTAGACGCGCTTGAGCGCGCAGACGAAGAGCAGCGTGGCCACGTGCGAGCGGGTATAGTGCTTTCGCTCGGGGGCGGGCATCAGCTTCTGCTTGACGTAGTTGTTGACCATGGAGCCCGTGACCACCTGCTCGTCGGGCAAGCACATGAAGGCAAGCTCCTCCGAGACGAGCGTGAGCACCTGGTCCAGATAGAGCTCGATGCGCGGCAGCTCGCCGAAGCGGTAGATGTGGATGGAGGCCATGTACGAGGCGAGCGCCGACGCCTTGGCCTGCGCGGCGGGTGCCGTGACGAGGCGCGTCTCGTCGGCGGCGTACTTCTCGATCTGCTTGGTGCCCATAGGTCCGCCCTCCTATCGTTTTCTCCATAAACCCAGTATCTAGTTTTTAAAACCACGTGAGGCGTTATTATGGACTAAAACACGCATTGACCATGTTCCACGGCTTTTCGCGACATTGGAGAGAAACGCATGAACGACCAGCGCATCGCAGTGCTCACCGACACCGGCTCCGATTGCCCGGACGACTTCCTGGCCGCCCACGACGTGCGCGTCGTGCCCCTGCGCATCAACTACTCCGACGGCTCGTGTTTCGAGAGCGGCGTCGACATCACCACCGACGAGGTCGTCAGGCGCTTCGAGCAGGAGATTCCGAAAACGTCGCTGCCCTCGCCCGAGCGCATCGGCGACGAGCTGCGCCGCGCGCAGGCCGACGGTTACAGGGCGGCCGTGTTCGTGAGCATCTCGAGCGGGCTCTCGGCCACCTGCGACACGGTTCGCATGGTCGCGCGCACGATGGCGGACTTCCCCGTGGTCGTAGTGGACACGCTGAGCATCGGAATCGCCGCGGGCCTGGTGGTCATGGAGGCCGTGCGGCAGATCGAGGAGGGCGTGCCCCTCTCCGACCTGGAGCAGACGCTCGGCATGGTAGCCAAGAACACGGACGTCTTCTTCACGGTGCGCGACCTGGAGTACCTGCGCCGGGGCGGGCGCATCACCGAGGCCATCTACCGCCTGGGCAGCGTGCTCAACATCAAGCCGGTGCTCACCTGCGACGACGAGGGCCACTACACCATCGCGAAGAAGGCCCGCGGCTGGGAGCGCTCGCTCGACACCGAGGTCAAGCTCATCGAGGGACTGGCCACGCGCTACCCCAAGTGCCGCCTGGCCGTGAGCTGCACCTCCGCGTGCGCCGACCTGTACGAAACCATGGAGCAGAAGCTGCTCGAGCGCGTGAAGAACTCCGTCGAGGTCGTGCGCAGCGAGATAAGCCCGGCGCTTCTCGTCCACACCGGCCCCACCCTCGTCGGCGTGGCGGTGCAGGGGCTCTAGCGGCGGGGCGAGGGCTCCAATGGCGGGGCGAGGGACGCCACGCCGCGATGATGCCCGCGAATGGTGTTCGGCGCCTTTACGCAGCGACCATGCGGGCGACGATTGCCGCGCAGTCGCGGGCGGCCTTCTTCTCGAAGGTGTTGTAGTCGACGACCTGCTCGGTCGCGCCCGGCTTATCGCTGATGGCGCGAACGACAACGAACGGGACGCCGTTGAGATACGCCGCCTGCGCGATCGCGGCGCCTTCCATCTCGCAGCACATGCCGCCGAACGTGGCGAGGATGCGGTCCTTCTGCTCCTGGCGGCAAATGAACTGGTCGCCCGAGACCACGCGGCCGGAGAGGGCCTTGATGTCGGGAGCCACCTCGGCGGCCGCCGCACAGACCGACTCGCGCATACCGGTGTCGGCCGGGAACGCGAGCACATCGATCTCGGGGACCTGGCCCGGCTTGTAGCCGAGCGGGGTGAGGTCGAAGTCGTGCATGGCGCAGTCGGTCGAGACCACGAGGTCGCCGATGTCCAGGCGCTCGTCCAGGGAGCCCGCCACGCCGGTGTTTATCACCGCGTCGACGCCGAAGCGGTCCACGAGCACCTGGACGCAGATGCCCGCGTTGACCTTGCCGATGCCGGACTGGACCACGACGACGTCCGAACCGCCGATCCTGCCCGCGTGGAACTCCATCCCCGCGACGGTCGTGACCTCAGCGTTCTCCATCTGCTCCTTGAGCAGCGCCACCTCCGAGGCCATGGCGCCGATGATTCCGGTCTTCATAGGACGAGCTCCTCTCCCCCGCCATGCGCGGGCCAAACGTGTTCGCTAAGCAGGATAGTTCATGTGCGCGGCGTCGATGCGCTCGAGCGTGTTCTCCAGGTACCGGCGCGCCCACCAGTGCGCCTGGTTGAGGTCCGCGTCGTGCCAGTTGCCACACTCGGCGGGCTTGGCGCCGGGAATATCTCCCTCGAAGTCGCGGGCGAACTCGAAGCAGCGGCGAACGAGGTCGACCACGTCGGGCGAGCCGTACTCGCCAAAGAGCACCAGGTAGAAACCCGTGCGACAGCCCATCGGCCCGAAGTAGACCACGCGGCTCGCCCACTCGGGGTCGTTGCGCAGGAACGTCGCGCCAAGGTGCTCGAGGGCATGGGCTGCGGACGTATCCATGACGGGCTCGCGGTTCGGCGCGGTCAGGCGCAGGTCGAAGGTGGTTATGACGGCGCCGCTGGCGGGGTCGCGGTCAACGCGGCTCACGTAGACGCCCGGCTCAAGCGTCAGGTGGTTCACGGTGAAGCTGGCGATAAGGTCCATGGGCTGTCCTTCTTTATAGAGCGGTCGGGAAATCGGGAGCGGCACGCGGGGACGGTGCGCAAACGCGACGGGCGGGGGCGACTGCGGCTAGATAGCTCGCGCGAGCCACGGCTTGCCGTGGAGCGCGTGCACGAGGCGGGTCCTGGCCGACGAGAAGAGCACGCCGTCGGCCACGTGCAACGCCGCGAACCCCTCGGTGCCGTATGCCGTGATGCCGGTATAGCACACCGCGGTGCGGTAACGCGCGTCGAGGTCGGCGCCCAGGGCATCCTCGGCCGCGGCCACGACCTCCTCCGAGACCACGTCGAGGTCGAAGCCCGGCGCGACAGCGAACTTGACCGTGCAGCACCCGGCGTTGACGTCGTCCAGGTGCGTGAGCGTGGTCTTGTTGAGCACGGAGTTCGGAATCACGTCCACGTCGCCTTCGCGCGTGCGCAGGGTGGTCGAGCGCCAGGTCACGTCCGTGACGACGCCGCTTGTGGAACCGACGGTGACCTTGTCGCCCGGCTGCACGACGCGGCCGACCATGAGCCCGAGGCCGCCGACGATGTTGGAAATCGTGTCCTGCAGGCCGAGCGAGATGGCAACGGACACGACGCCGATGGCGGCGATGAGGCCGGAGGGGTCCACGCCGAAGACAGGCTGCATGACGGAGAGAAGCGCGAGCGACCAGATAAGCGCGCGCAGGATATTGACGAAGATCGAGGCGTTCGGCACCTCGGAGGCCTCCAGGACCTTCTTCGTCAGGCGCACGAAGACGCGCTGCGCGACGAGGGCGACGCCCACCGCCACGGCAACGACCACGGCCTTGCCGAACAGCGCGTCGACCTGCGCGACGATCTGCTCCTCCATAGGCACCCCCTAGCTCACCTTGACGAGCGGCGCGAAGCCCTTGAGCAGCTTCTTCGTCTTGCCCGTGCGGGTGAACTTGACCTCAATGGTGTCCCCGGAGACGCCGAGGACGACACCGGGGCCGAACGTCTTGTGAGAGACGCGGTCGCCCTTGGCGAAGGCGTCGGACGCGGCCGGGCGCGCCGGGGCCGGCGACGCCGCGGTCTCGGAGGCGGCGCGGGCAGAGCCGCCGACGCGCGTGCGCGAACCGAACGACGAGCCGGCACCGGCGGGATTGTACGTGTAGGCGCCGCCCGAGGAGGACGCGCCGAAACCCGTGCGGCGGGTGCCCGTCCTCGTGCGGGAGCCGAAACCCGAGCCGGACCCGGAGGCGGCGCGCTCGCGGCTACCGCCCGTGGAGCGCGTGCGGGAGCCGAAGACGTTGCCGCCGTAGACCTCCGAGCCGCGGCCGCTGCCGAAAGTGCCGTGGCGGTCGCCGCGCTTCTCCCAGCCGACGCCGGAGAAGCCCGAGCTGCCCACGCCCACGCGCTCGCAGTCCTCGTCGGGTATCTCACGCAGGAACTG
The DNA here is from genome assembly GCA_964512475.1 of uncultured Atopobium sp. Taxonomy (GTDB): domain Bacteria; phylum Actinomycetota; class Coriobacteriia; order Coriobacteriales; family Atopobiaceae; genus Paratractidigestivibacter. The sequence goes on along the minus strand of CAZEHG010000090.1, from coordinate 232 downwards.
GCTCACGGGGTTCTGCGACGTGGAGCCGAAGGTGCGGCGCGTGACCGCGTAGGTGAGGTAGAGCTTCTTGCGGGCGCGCGTAATGGCCACGTAGGCCAGGCGGCGCTCCTCCTCGAGGTTCTCGGGGTCGGAATCCCCGAACTTGATGTGCGGGAAGATGCCGTCCTCCATACCGGCCACGAAGACGACCGGGAACTCGAGGCCCTTGGCCGCGTGGACCGTCATCATCGTG
>CAZEHG010000089.1:0-7748 GCA_964512475.1 uncultured Atopobium sp. | reverse complement strand
TCCTTGGGGCAGAGCTTGCCGAACTCGGAGCGCGAGAGCGCCTGGATGCCGCCCTGGAACATGCCGACCATGATGGCGAGGAGCCAGAACTCGGTCGCGGTGCGCAAGAAGAGCGCCGCGAAGAGCGTGATGCCGAAGTAGGCCGCGATGGCGATGAGGAGCATCCTGCGCGTGCCGTGCTTGGCGGAGAGTCGCCCGTAGATGATGGCCGACGGGAAGGCGACGAACTGCGTGACGAGAAGCGCCAGCACGAGCTGCGTGGAGTCGATGCCAAGGTCAGTGCCGTAGCTCGTCGACAGCTTGATGATGGTGTGGACGCCGTCGATGTAGAAGAAGTAGGCGATCATGTAGTACTTGATGGCCTTGTTCGTCCACATCTCCTTGAGCGTGGCGCCGATGCCGGCGACGGCTTTCTTGATGGCGTGCTTCTCGCGGGGCTTGAAGTGGCGCTGCTGGATGTGGCGCAGCATCGGGATGGTGAAGGCGAGCCACCAGCCGGCGGTGATGACGAAGGCTATCTGCATGGCGTTCTGCAGGCTGATGCCGAGCTTGTCGTAGTTGAGCACCACGAGCAGGCAGGCGATGAAGGGCACGCAGCTGCCGATATAGCCCCAGGCGTAGCCGAGGCTCGAGATCTCGTCCATGCGCTCGTCCTTGGTGGTGTCGATGAGCAGCGCGTCGTAGAAGACCATGGACGAATTGAGGGCGACCGAGCTGATCACGTAGATGACGAGGAATGCCATCGCGTTCGTTGGGATGCCGAGGGCGACCGTGGCGACGACGCCCGTGCCGACGCATCCCGCGATGAACTTCTTCTTCATGCCCTCCATGTCGGCGATGGAGCCGAGGATAGGCATGAGCAGGGCGATGATCAGCGAGGCGACGGTCTCGGCGTAGCTCCAGGCCACGACGGTGTCGCCGTCCGGCGAAAGCGAGCTGAAGTAGATGGGGATCACGCTCGTGGCAAGAAGGACGAGGGCGGAGTTGCCCACGTCGTACATGATCCAGGTCCGCTCGGCATGGGTTACTTTGTGTCGGGACATCGCATCTCCGTCTCTCGCCAGAAGGCCCGTCTCTATTTCCGCGCAATAATAAGCCAACGTTACCCCTGCGCGCCGCGCCCGGGCGCCCAATCGCCGTAAGGGTTGGGTAAACGCCCGCAAATGGCGAGGATTCGCCCCGGCCCTCCGCCGGGGACGCCGCCCGCTGGGGCATAATCGGATGCAGCACATCCGTCGAAGGGACCCCACGATGCCTGCGATCCTCACGCACGATTTCTTCGGGAAGAGCGTCGAAGACGACGTCTCGCAGCTCCTCGGCTTCACCACCGAGGACGAGAGGCGCGCCTTCCTGCTGGGCAACCAGGGGCCCGACCCCCTGTTCTTCCTGTGCATCGACCCCTTGATGAGCAAGTGGGAGCCGCTCGGCAACGTGATGCACGAGTCGCGCCCCGCCCGCCTGGTCTTCGCCATGCGCGAGGCGGCGGAGCGCCTGGAGGGGATCGACCGCATGGTCGCCCGCGCCTACCTCGCCGGCTTCGTGTGCCACTACCTGCTCGACCGGTCCGTCCACCCGCTCGTGTACCACTGGCAGGAAGGGCTCACCTCTGCGGGCGTCGAGGGCCTGGGCCCCGAGTCCGCGCCGGTCGTCCACGCGGAGATCGAGCGCGACCTCGACGAGGCGGTCCTGTGGGGCACCGAGCATAAGACGATCCGCGAGTACCGGCCCTACGCCGAGGTCCTCAGGGCGTCCGCCCGCGTGCTCGCGGCCGTCGACAAGGTCTACTTCTACGTCGCGCTGTGGGCCTACGGGCGCGCCATCGACCCGCGGACCTTCTCGACCGCGGTCCACGAGTTCCGCCTGGTCCAGCGCGCGTTCTACTCGCCAGGCGGCAAGAAGGTCGCGGCCATGGCTCTCGTGGAGCGGCGGGTCAGCGCCCATGGACACTCGCGCATCGCCGCGATGGCGCACCGCGTGCGCGCCGAGGCCGTGAGCGACTTCGACAACCGGGGGCACGGGCTGTGGAGGAACCCCTTTACCGGCGACGTCTCCGCCGACTCGTTCTCCGATCTCTTCGAGTCGGCGCGCGCCTGCGTGCTGCCCGCCCTGGCAGAGGTCTTCTCCTGTGGCTTCGACGAGGCGTCGAGCGAGGTGCTCACCGGCAACCTCAACTTCGAGGGCGCCCCCGCGCTCCCCGACGGCCCCGTGGGCTGGAAGGCCTGACTTTTCCGGTTGCTACCGTTCGGCACGCCGCTGGGGTTTCTCACCCCCCCGCCGCAAGGCGGCAGGTAACCTAGCATCTTGAATCGAACGACGGCTCGGGGGGGCGAGATGGCCACATACGTATTCTCTGATGTCCACGGGCACGCGGCGCCCCTTGCCCGCGCGCTCGAGCGGACCGAACCGTCGGAGGGCGACGCCTACTACTGCCTCGGCGACATGATCGACCGCGGCCCCGACCCCCTCGGCGTCATCTCGCTCGTGAGGGGCCTGCCGGGCTCCCACGTGCTCATGGGCAACCACGAGGACCTGATGATGTCCTGCATGAGGGAGCCCGACAATACCCTGAACGCCGTCAACTGGGGCATGAACGGGGGCATCGTCACCTCCCAGGCCCTGGCCTCCCTCTCCGAGGAGGAGGCTGACGAGGTCGTTGCCTGGGTGGCGGGCCTGCCGCTGTGCGCCCACGTCGAGGTGGCGGGGTGCTCCTATGCCCTCGCGCACGCGGGCATCGACCCGGTGCGCGTGGGAGAGGGGCCGTGGGACACCCCCGAGCGGCTCGACGAGCTTCTTGCCGCCCAGCGCCCCGACGACCTCATGTGGATCCGCGAGGATTTCTGGTCGCGCCACACCGGCCTCATCGACGAGAAGGGCGAGGGGCCCGTCGTCATCGCGGGCCATACGCCCACGCCGTACCTGGGCATGGTCACGGGGGAGGCGGCCGACCTCGGCCGCGACGACGAGGGCCGCGCGTGCCTCGTGCGCCTGGGGGCCGACGGGTCCACGGGCGGCGTCGCCGACCGCTGGGACATCGACGCCGGCGCGGCGGGCGGCCACGGTTTCGGCCGCGTGCTCGTGCTGCGCCTGGACGACGGCCGGGAGTTCTACGAGGATATCGGCGAGGACGAGTAGGCGCTGCCGCCGGGCCGGGGGCAGGGTCGCGTTTCCGGCCTAAACCAATGACCTCTTGCCGGGGGCCTAGCGCGCCGCGGCGAAGTCGTCGGGGTTCGTGGCGAGCCCGGGTTCATAGATGTCGACGAGCGAGAAGGTCCGCGCCCCCTCGTCGAACTCGTAGGTGTAGACGCTGCAGTTTGCCAGGTGGCGCGGCGCCTCGACGCGCTGGAGGCGCGCCCAATGGTCGCGGAAGATGCGCCCGCAGGTGCCGTGGGAGACGACGAGCACGTCGTGGGCGCCGTCGGCGAGCATAATCTTCTCGGCGGCGGCGCAGACCCGCCTCTCGACGTCGTCCTCCGACTCGCCGCCCAGCTCAACGAGGCTGTCGCGGAAGGGGCTCGCCGGCCCGCCGGCCCGGTGCTTCTTCCCGTCCAGGGACCCGAAGGAAATCTCCGCGAGGCCGGCGTCGAGCTCGTAGGCGCCGCGGGCGTAGAGGCCCGGCAGCGCGCAGGCGAGCGTCTCGACGACGCGGCCCTTCGGCGAGCAGTACACGTGGTCCGGCACGATCCCGGCGTCGGCGATGTGGGCACCCGCCTCGGCGGCCTGCCTCCGCCCGAGCTCGGTCAAGGGCGAATCGGCGCGCCCCTGCCAGCAATCGGCGACGTTCAGCTCGGTTGCGCCGTGCCTCATGAAACGCAGATACTTGGTCATCGCGGGTCCTCTCGTTCGCTTGCGGCGCGCCTAGTATAGACTTGCGTGCGCGTACTATATATAAGGAGAAATACTGTGATCAACAAAGACCAGGTAAAGCTCGTGGTCGTCGACGAGGACGGCACGTTTCTGGACCAGGGCGGGGAGGATTTCTCGCGCGAGCGCTTCTACGCGGTCTTCGGCAGGATGCGCGAGGCGGGCTGCCGCTTCGCCGTTGCCACGAGCAACCAGAGCTTCCAGGTCGAGGACATCTTCGCAGACCTGGCGCCGAGCATCTCCATCATCTCCTCCAATGGGGCCTTCGTCCGCCCCGAGGGAAACGATCCGCAGCTCAGCGTTGCCGCGCCGGAGGCCGTCGACCGCCTGCTCGCGGCCCACGCCGCCCACCCGCTCATCCCGCTGTGCGCCGTCTGCGCGCAGGGCGCCTTCGTCGAGCGCGGCGCCGACGCGGGTTTCGTGGACGAGATGACCATGTATTCCCACAACATGCACGCGGTGGATTCGCTCGCCGACGAGGCGGCGCGCACAGATGTGCTCATGTATTGGTCGCGCGTCGGCGCCCCCGAGCTCCCCGGCTCGGCCGAGCTGCTGCGCCGCGCGCTCGGCGGCTCCATGGACGTCGTCGACTCCGGCGTGGACGGGAGGTTCGGCTACCTCGACGTCGTGCAGAGCGGTGTCTCCAAGGCCACGGGGGTACGCGCGCTCATGGATGCCTTCGGGATAAACGCGTCGCAGGTCATGGCCTTCGGAGACGCCGGCAACGACATCGAGATGCTGCGCCTGGCGGGCTTGGGCGTGGCCATGGGCAACGCCTTGGACGAGGTCAAGGACGCCGCGGACCTCGTCTGCGGGCCGTGCCGCGAGCAGGGCGTCCTGAAGGTGCTCGAGGAAGTCTTCGGGAGGTAGCGCATGGACGTGACCATCAGGGCCGACGCCTCCGACTTCGTCCGCGGCGCCCTGCGCGTAGACTCCTCGGCCGACGGCTGGGCGCGTCCCTGGCGCTTCACGGCCGCCCAGCTCGCCGAGGTGGGCGGCATAGCCGCCTGGCACCCACGGCTCTATCGCCAGATGGCCGCCTGCACGTCGGGCATCTGCCTCGACTTCGTGACGGACTCGGCCCACGTGGCGCTCGAGGCCGAGCTCGACCCCCTGCCGTCGGGGTCGGCCGCCATGGTCGCAGACTTTGTGAACAACAATCCCTCCGCGCGTCCCCCCTTCGACGGTTTCTCGCTCGTTTGCGGGGGCAGGCGCCTGGGCGGCGCCCGCGTCCCGGCCGACGGCGGCGGTCTCATCTTCGCCCTCGGCTTCGCCCCCGGAAAGAAGCGCCGCGCCCGCATCTGGCTGCCGTGCCTCGCGGGGTGCCGGCTGCGCGGCGTCTACGGCGACGGCACCTTCATCGAGCCGGCGCCTGCCGCCGAGGGGGCCCTCCTCGTCCTCGGCGACTCGATCGCGCAGGGCTTCACCGCCTGCGACCCGGCCCTGTCCTGGCCCGCGCTGCTCGCGGGCGAGCTCGGCCTCGAGCTCGTCAACCAGGGCATCGGCGGCCAGGTGTTCCAACCGGGCTCCGTCGCGGACGCGGCGCGCGCCGTCTCGCCCTCGCTCATCGTCGTCGAGCTCGGCGCCAACTACCGATTCGAGCCCTGCCGCGCCGAAGCTGTGGAGCGCGACGCGCGCGCCTATTTCTCGGAGGTGTGCCGCGCCTGGCCGGGCGTCCCCGTGCTCGCGCTCACGCCGCTGTTCCATACCGAGGCGCTCTACCCGACCCATCCCCAGAGCTGCTTCGCCGACGTGGCCCGGATCGTCCGGGAGGCGACCGCGCCCCACGGCCAGGTTTGGCTGGTCGAGGGGGACGGAATCCTTCCCAGCGACCCGGCGCTCCTTGCCGACGGGTCCGACCACCCGGGGCCTGAGGGGCAACGAATCCTCTGCGAACAATTGAAGGAAAGAATTTCGTTTCTGGCGCGTAAAACCGCAGGTAACTGAGGGCTTCAATCGTTTTACCTCCACAAGGCGCCCACAAAGTGAACGAATGAAGGGCAATGAGCTTCTTGCCAGGCGCGGCAAAACGGCTACAATGCCGTGCCGTTCCGGTGAGCGTTGGTTTCCTACCGTTCACCGAAAAGACGACCCCTCATTTTGGAGGTTAACATGGCGCAATCCTTCTGTGCCCTCGAGCGCGAGTTTGCCGACATCGTCGACGCCCTTCCCGAGGACGACACGAGCGTCGCCAAGGCCGATCGCTATCTCGCGACGACCCACGCCGCCCACCGCTCCGGCTCGCTCCCCTGGTCCGCCACTCCCCGCATCCTCAACGCGGGCCAGTTCCAGGTCCTCTCGGCCGCGGCCGAGACCTGCGGCGCGATCATGGACAAGGTCACCGGTCTCTACCTCAAGGACCCCTCCTTCCGTTCCCGCTTCGGCTTCGCACCCGAGGTCGAGCAGCTCTCCCTCGTCCCGACCGGCTACGACGCCATGGTCCCGCTGGCGCGCGTCGACGTCGACTTCTGCGGCCGCACCGGCGCGCTACAGGTCCGCGGCATCTCGGTCGACGGCTTCACGGGCATGACCGCCACCGTCGAGGTCACGCGCGCCGAGCAGATGACCGACGCCTACCGAGAGTTCGCCGCCTCCCATGCCGGCATCGAGTCCCTCGACTCCGTCGGCGTCCTCGTCGAGACCCTGCGCTCCACCTACCGCACCTGGGCGAACGCCGGGATCGGCACCCATCACGCCGTGAGCCCCGCGCTCGGCATCGTGGGCTATCCCGAGGAGGCCGACCTCGATGAGGTGGCGGACATCTGCGAGCGCATGGCCGAGCAGGGCACCTTCGCGCGCTTCGTCGACATCTGCAGCCTGCGCGTCGAGGACGCCTGCGGCCAGAGCCGCCTCGTCGACGACGACGGCCCCATCGCCTGCGTCTACCGCCTGGCATCCACCGAGGAGATCGCGCGGCGCCCGTGTCCCGGCACGAAGGCGCTCGTCGAGGCCGCCCGCCGCGGCCTGGCCTGCGTCATCGGCGGTTTCTCGACCTGGAGCTGCGGCACCGACGCGCTCTTCGACGCCCTGCGCGCCCCTGAGGCCATGAGCTGCCTTTCTGACGACGAGATGGCCTTCGTCGAGGCGCACGTGCCCGCTCCGGGCTCCGAGTCCTCCGTGGCAGGCGAGCGCCTGGGCCTCTACGTCTTCGGCGGCAAGCTCGCCGGGGTCTTCCCCGCCGGCGCCGATAAGGACATAATGGGCGAGTGCCGCGACCACGTGTTCCGCGGCTGCCTCGTCGTCCGCGACTAGCGCGGGCGAGTGTGCCGCGCGAGAGGTCTTCGAGCCCAATGCTACAGGTGAACAAACTCGCCCCGGGCCTTACCGGGGAGCTCTCGGCCGAGGCCGCCCGCGCGGTGCATGAGCGCATCGCCTCCGGCGGCCTCGCGCCGTTCGCCTGCAAGAACGCCTCCGCCATCCGGCGCAGCTCGGCCGAGCGCGACCGCGACACGCAGGTACGGCCCGCCTTCGTGCGCGACGCCGAGAAGATCGTTCACCTGCCGGCGTATAACCGCATGTCCGGAAAGACGCAGGTCTTCTCCTTCAGGGCCAACGACGACCTGACGCGCCGGGGCCTCCACGTGCAGCTCGTCGCCCGCGTGGCGCGCGACATCGGGCGCGCGCTCGGCCTCAACCTCGACCTCATCGAGGCCATCGCCCTGGGCCACGACATCGGGCACACGCCCTTCGGGCACGCCGGCGAGCATTTCCTGAACGACGCGTTCCACCGCAGGACCGGCCGCTGGTTCTTCCACAACGTGCAGTCCGTCCGCGTGATCGACGTGCTCGGCGGCCGCAACGTGAGCCTGCAGGCCCTCGACGGCTGCCTCACCCACAACGGCGAGTTCGAGCAGCAGGTCTTCGAGACGAGCGGCCTGGCCGAGTTC
>CAZEHG010000088.1:0-7762 GCA_964512475.1 uncultured Atopobium sp. | reverse complement strand
GCCTCGTGCTCAACCACATCGGCGACTCCATCATCCGTTTCCTCCCGCCGCTGGTCATTACCCGCGAGCAGATCGATAAGGGTATGGATACGTTCGAGGCGCTTATCAACAAGCTCGCGTAGAGAGCGGAGAAGCGCGTCTTCGTCCTATCGCGCATGGAAAGAAGGGCCTGGCACTGCCGGGCCCTTCTTGTTCGGCAACCTTGCGTCGCCGTCATGCCCATACAAAAAGCAGGCGCTCCCGTACGTCACCCGACGTGCGGGAGCGCCTGCGTTCAAGGTGCCGTCGGGGTTGTTGTCGCACATGTCGTCCTTGGTGGAACCCGGCTTGATGTCGAAGGGCGTGCCTCGTCCTCTGAGAGGATAACGGGGCCATGCGGCCAAAAGGCGGGCTGTGTCGACTCTATGAAGAAGCGCTGGATGCGGGCGGAGCGCCTGGGCGCCCCGGCCTTTCGGGCGCGCGGGTTCTCTACATCGCTGCCTTCGGCGCTGCGCCCGCCCGTCGGCGTCGCGGCCGCTGCGCGCCGGGAAGCCGTCGGGAAAGCGTCGGCGTCCCGGAAGCCGGGCCTGCTACCCTCGTGAGCCCACGCGCCCTCGGTCCCGGCGTCGGCGCGTGCCTTGCGGGAGACCGGCCAGGGAAGGGGCGCGGATGTATCGATTGGCGGGCAGCTCCTTCGTCGGGGCGCGCAAGAGCGTGAACCAGGACGCGTACTGCGCGCTCAGCGCCCACACCCCCTTTGGCGACGCCGCCCTCGTCGCCGTGTGCGACGGCGTGGGCGGCCTCTCGAGCGGCGAGCTCGCGAGCTCGGTCGCCGTCCGCGAGCTCTCGCGTTGGTTCGAGAAAGATCTCGCGGCGATCGTGACTAGCCCCGACGCCAGCCCCGCGCCGCGGGCCGACGCCTGGGTGGCCGACGCGCAGGCGTCCCTGGAAGGCCTCGTCGGGGACCTCAACGCACGGATGCGCCGCTACGGCGCCGACCTCAACGTGAGGCTCGGCACCACCTTGACGGCGCTCGTCGTCCACCGGGGGCGATTCCTGGTCGCGCATGTGGGGGATTGCCGTGCCTATCGCTTAGGCGAGAAGGGCGTGGAGCAGCTCACGCGCGACCAGACGCTCATCCAAGCGGAGATCGACGCGGGGCGCATCGACGCTCGGGAGGCCCTCACGCATCCCAAGGGGTCGGTGATCCTTCAGGCCGTGGGGGCATGCGACGAGGTGGTCCCGGAGTACGCGCAGGGCGCATGCCGCGGCGGAGAGCTCTTCCTCGTGTGCTCCGACGGGCTCTACCGAAGGCAGGACGAGAGGGGAATCGAGGAGGCGCTCGTGAGCGCCGGCGACGCGGAGGACGGGCTTCTCGACGCACTGGGCGATCTCATTGCGGCGGCGCTCGACGCGGGCGAGGCCGACAACATCACCGGCGTGCTTCTGCGCGTCGAGGAGCCGTATCCGGCAACCACGCCCGAACGGGACCGTGCGGCATCCGCCGGCGCGCCGCGGGTAGGCTCCTCGCTCGCCCTTCTCGCCGACGATGAGCCTACCCTCGCCTTGTTCGGGGGCGAGTAGCGTGGCGCGCATCGGCGAGCTCGTCGACGGGAAGTACGAGATCCTCTCGCTCGTCGGCGAGGGCGGCATGTCGCGCGTCTACCTGGCCCGCGACCGGCGTCTGAACAAGCTATGGGCCGTCAAGGAGGTCAACCGCGCCGTGGAAGGCCCGGGCGGTGAGGTCGTGTCGCAGAGCCTCGTGGCGGAGGCGAACCTGCTCAAAGGCCTTGACCATCCCATGCTCCCGCGAATCGTCGACATCGTCGAGGACGGCCGCACCGTCCTCGTCGTCATGGACTATGTGGAGGGCAAATCTCTTAGGCGGGTCCTTCGCGAGACGGGCCGCCCAATGGAGGAACGTGCCGTCATCGACGTGGGCGTGCAGCTCTGCGACGTCCTCGAGTACCTGCACACGAGGAACCCGCCGATCGTCTATAGGGACATGAAGCCCGGCAACGTCATGCTGCGCGAGGACGGCGCGGTCAAGCTCGTGGACTTCGGGATTGCGCGCGAGTACAAGAAGGGCGCCCTTACGGACACGAATATCCTCGGCACGCGCGGCTATGCGGCGCCCGAGCAGCTCGCCCGCGGCGCGCAGACGGATGCCCGCTCCGACATCTACTCGCTCGGCGTGACGCTCTATGCGCTCGCGACGGGGCGCTCGCCGGCCGACGAGGCGTTCCTCAGGCCGCTTAGGGAGATCGAGCCGCGGCTCTCGGAGGGGCTCGAGCTCATCGTTGCCAAGGCCACGTGCGCGAACCCGGCCGAGCGTTACCAGAGCTGCGCCCAGATGCGCCATGACCTCCTGAACCACGAGAAGCTCACCGAGGGATATCGGCAAGGGCTGAGGCGCAGACTCGGGCGCTTCAACCTGCTGCGGGGCCTCGCCGCGGCGCTCGCCGCGGCGGCCGTCGCGAGCCTCGCCTCGTCGTTCGCGCTCAAGCGCGCCACCTACGAGGCCAGGCTCGCGGACGCGCGGGCCGTGAGCGCTCCCGCGGAGACGGGCGGCGAGTCCGAGGCCGAGAGGAGATACCTGCTTGCCGTCGAGGCCGACCCGACGAGGCCGGAGGCGTACACCGAGCTCGTCGGCAACGTGTACAAGGCGGACCAGAGCTTCTCGATGGACGAGGCCGCGCGCCTCCAGGCGCTCATGGACCGGCGCCGGACGAGCATCCAGGGCTCGCCCGCCTACGCGAAGCTCTGCTACGACATCGGCGTCCTGTACTACGTCTACTTCGAGCAGGCAGGGGAGGAAGAGCCACGCGTCTACGCCGCGAGCGCCGGCGCCCAGGCGGCCCAGTGGTTCGGGCTCGCCGCAGACGCCTACGACGAGCGCGCGGCGTCCGGCGCGCCCTGCACCCTCACGCCCTCGGAGAGAAGGGCGGCCGAGGCGTATACGGTCATAGGGGAGTTTTACCGGAGCCTATCGCAGGCGACGCTCGAGGGAAACGAGGGGCTGGTCTACGGGGAGTACTGGGACTCGCTCGAGGGCGCCCTGCGCGGCCTGTCCGACGACGAGCCCGCGATGGTTCACCTGCGGCTCTGCGCGCTCATCCAAGGCACGGTCTCGTCGCCGACCTATCTCGGCGGTTTCCGCCGCGCGGGCGTGGGCCGCGAGGCTGCCGAGGCGCTCCTCGAGGAAACGGTCGGCACGGCGCGCTCGCTCGTCGACGAGGCCGCGTCCAGCGAGAAGGCCCGCGCGCTCTGCGCCTCGGTCGTCTCGGGCGAGGCGCAGGCCATGGCCAACATAGAGGCGGTCTACGGAGGCACTGGCGCGCGGGCGCGAGGCGACCAAGTCAGCGAGGCGCCGTGAGCGCCCCGGAGATCCTCAGTGCCGCGGGCATCGTCCTGGCGGTGCTCGCGGCAGCCTGCGCGGCCCTCGCGGCTCGGGCCTACCGCGTGCTCGACATACGGGGCGTTCGCGCGGACCTGGCCGGCTGCGGGAAGGCTTGCGCGGATGCAGGGGCGGGTGCGGCGATGACTCCCATCCGGGGCCTCCGCCGACGGCAGCGCGTCTTGGGGCTGCAATCGGGGGATGGGCCTGGGAGCGCCCATCCCCGATCGGGGCCGCGTGCCGCAGCGCCGCTCCCGGGGGCGGCGCCGGCAGCACACGGGGGCGCCCCCGCATGTTTCGTCGTCATCCACAAAGAGATCGTCGCGAGCTGCGCCGATGGTTTGGAGGGCAAGCACTATGGGAACTAAGAGAAACCTGAATACCGACGCCTGGGCATCGTTCGCGCGGGCGATCCTCGCCGCGCTCCTTGTGCTGGCGTGGATCGCCGCGCCTGTCCTCGCGGCGCCGGTTCCGGCGGCCTGCGATGCCAGGGACTCCGCTGGGGAGAGCGCCTCCGGCCAGGAGGGCGGGGGACAGCCCCCGTTCGCCCCCGTAATAACGCTCGACTACGGCTCAGACGACCCCGAACCGCGCAACGGCTCCTACTTCGCGGCGGCCCGGTCCGCGACCATCGAGGTCGCCGCCGACGGGTTCGACGAGGAGCGCGCCCTTATCGAGACGACGGGGTCTGTCCAAAAGGGCAGAGACGGCTCAGTGTGGACGCAGGAGGGCACGCGCTTCCTCGCCACGGTGGCGTTCACCGACGACGGCCGGCACTCGCTGTGTGTCTCGGTGCGCGACGCCGCGGGCCACGAGGTCTTCAAGATGGACTCCTTCGTCATCGACGCCACGGCTCCGGAGATGACGGTCGCCTTCGGGGACGATGCCCGGGCGGGCTCGTGTCTTGCCCAGGAGCGGACCGCCGTCGTCACGGTGCGGGACACGAGCTTCGACGAGCGTCTCGTGCGTATCTCGGGTACCGGGGACGAGGGGTCGGTCTCCGACGTCAGGTGGTCGGCCGGGGAGGGCGATGTGCACACGGGCGCCATTACCTTCAAGAACTCGGCCGCGGCGCATCGCCTGACCGTCGAGGCGACGGACCTCGCGGGCAACCGCGCCCGTGTCCTCGACGGGCGGGGAGGGGAGTCTACGCGCTACGACTCGGGCACGTTCTACGTGGACACCGTCGACCCGTTGGTGGAGATAACCCAGGGCAGTCCCCCAGCCAACGTCCACGACGGCGTCGAGTACTTCAACGAGGGGGTCACGGTGAGCGTGGCCGTCGTGGACGACCACCTGGACCCGGGATCCTCGCGGCTCGAGCTCACGGGCGCTTGCTCCCAGACGGAATGGGAACGCGACGAGACCGACGCGCACCGATGGGTGAAGAAGGTCGTCTTCGCCGAGGGCGCCGGCAACCGCGTGGACGTCGTGGCGGTCGATAAGGCGGGGAGGGTCGCGCGCGTGGGCTGCTCGTACGGCCCCTTTACCGTCGACGCGAGCGCCCCTGAGGTCACGGGCGCCCGCATGAGCGCCGATCCGGCGAACAGCTACTCGGACGGCTCCTGGTTCTACGCGTGCCCCGCGTCGCTCGCCGTGGACGTTTTCGACGAGGCCGGCCTCTGGTCCGTGGACATCGTCGACGCCGGCGACGGGTTCTATAGCCGCAGCGTGCTCGCACCCGGTGAGGCCGTCGATGGCCAGGCGAGAAGGACGGCGACCGTCGAGCTCGCCGAGGGCCATGCGCTCGACCGGGACGTCTATATCCGGGTCGTCGACCTTGCCAAGAACGAGCGCCTCTGGAGCCTCTCGCCGCGCGGCACGGCGCGTGTCGTCTCCGAGGCCGAGGTCGAGAACGCGTCGGTCCTCCCCGCGCAGAATGCCCACCCCGAGGCGTTGCTGCTCGATGCCTCGGCGCCGGCCGTCGAGCTCACGGGGGCAGACGAGGGGGCGTACTACAACGCCGCCCGCACCGTCTCGCTCTCGGTGGACGAGCTGAACCTGCCGTTTCTGCTGGGGCACGATCCGGGCCAGGTGGTCCTGAGCATCCAGAGGCTCGCTGGGGATTCCGGGGATTCCGCGTCCTTATGGGGGCGGGCTGCGCATGAGCTCTCGGCCACGGGCCTGGACACCCTTGCGTTCATCGACTCCCGGGGAGAGCGCGTCGCGTATAGCCGCTACGGCTTGACGGAGACGCTCTTCGAGGACGGGCGCTACACGGTCGAGGCGCGCGTTGCCGACCCGGCGGGCAATGTGGGCTCCGCGAGCATCGGGGAGTTCACCATCGATGCGACGTCCCCGACGGTCCAGGTGAGCTTCGACAATGAGGACGCGCGCAACGGAAAGTACTACCGGGCCCCGCGCACCGCGACCGTCAAGGTGACCGAGCGCAATTTCGACGCGGCCCTCATGGAGGTCGAGACGAACGGGACGGTCGGTGCGTGGTCGGACGACGGCGACGTCCATACCCTTGTGGTCGCGTTCGCGGCCGACGGGGTGTATCGGCTCCGCGTCGCCGGCAAGGACAAGGCGGGCAACGCCCTCGAGCCGTACCAGGGCGATGAGTTCGTGGTCGACCTGACGCCGCCGACCGTGGCGATATCCGGAGTCGAGGACTCATGCGCCTACAACGGGGTGGCTGCGCCGCGGATCGACTTCACCGACGAGGCAAACTTCGACGCCGGCGGTATCTCCTGGGAGGTCGTCGGCAGCAGGAACGGGGAGGTCTCCTGGCCGGGCGGGGTCGCCTCCGAGGGCTCCTCGGGAACGGCGCGCCTCGACGACCTCGCGCGCGAGGAGACAGCCGACGATATCTACACCTTGACGGCGCGGGCGGTCGACCTGGCCGGCAACGAGGCCACGGCCGAGGCCACCTTCTCCGTCAACCGCTTTGGCTCGACGTTCCGCGTGGCGGACGCCGACGCGCTCGCGGTAAACGGCGGCTACCTCTCCGAGGCCCGGCCCATCGTCTTCGAGGAGATCAACGTCTCGGGCGTGGGTGCGGAGGGCCACGCGGTCGTCGTCACCTGCGGGGCCCAGGCACATGAGCTCCAACGGACCGAGGACCCGCGCTCCACGGGCTACGCCATCGAGGAAGGGACGTCGGGAGCCGACGGGACGCGCGGCTGGAGCGTGTGCCGCTACACCGTCGCTGCGGGCAACTTCGCACACGACGGCCGCTACCACGTGAGCGTCCGGTCCCGCGACCGTGCGGGCAACGTCAACTCGAGCTCGGATTTCTTCGACAGGGAGCAGGGGGCCGGGTCATCGGCGGAGGTCGAGTTCGTCCTCGACACCGTCGACCCGTCCATCCTGGGGCCGAGCATCGGTGACGGCGACGTCATCGAGGCGGGTGAGTATAGGGGGGCCTTCAAGGTCGTCGACAACATCGGCGTCCGCAGCGTCGAGGTCCTCGTCGACGGGCGCGAGGCGGAAACCGTCGACGACGGGTACGGGAACTACACCTTCTGCATCGAGGCAAAGCCCCGCGCCGAGCGCGAGCTCGTGATTCTCGCCACCGACCTCGCCGGGCATGTCGCGCGGGCGGAGGTGAGGGGCTTCCGCGTGACCACCGACGTCCTCGAGCTCCACTTCGCGCTGGTGGCCGGCATTGCCGCCGGCGCGGCTGCCCTTCTCGCCGCCGTCCTCGCCCTGGCCGGGCGACGGTGGTGAGAAGCCCGCGTCGCTTCCCGGCCGCGGCCCTGAGATTTATGGCGATGGCCGAATACCATCCAAGTATGGTGGTCTGCCAGACGCGCTTGCTCGACCCTTTTCTTCATGCCGAAGAGAAGGAACATAACCGACGCGGAGATCGAGCTCTCGCTCAAGCTCGGGGCCCGCCTGAGGGACCTGCGCTGCGAGTGCGGGCTCACCCAGGAGGAGGTCGCCTCGCGCGCGGGCATCGCGACCTTCACGTATCAGAAGTACGAGAAGGGGGAGAGCCGCCCCGGCACGCCGATGAACCCGGAGCTCTACACGCTCAATGCCCTGAGCGACGTCTTTGACGTTGAGCTCTCGGCGCTCCTCGACCTTCGGTAAGGGCACGGCCAGGACACGGCCGATCCTCGCGCGTCCGAGAAAACGGGGCCGCGGCCGGGATATGACCCGGGCCGCGGCCCCGTTTTCTCTCGCGAGCCGTATCGCGTCAGGCGCCGGCCTCGTTGGGGACCTTGAGCATGACGAGGAAGCCGACGACGAAGAGGATGGCGATGCTCATCACGCCCAGGCTCGAGTTGTCGGTGAGGGCGGTGAAGGTGCCTACCAGGAAGGTGCCGAGGATGGCGGCGTACTTGCCGAAGATGTCGAAGAAGCCGAAGTACTCGTTGGAGCGCTCCTTGGGGCAGAGCTTGCCGAACTCGGAGCGCGAGAGCGCCTGGATGCCGCCCT
>CAZEHG010000087.1:0-7797 GCA_964512475.1 uncultured Atopobium sp. | reverse complement strand
CCTGCTCAACGGCCGTGCGCTTCTCGCCGAGCTCGGCGATGCGCTCCTTGTTGGCAGCAACCTGGGCCTTGGCGGCCTCGGCCTCGTCCTTCTTGCCGTCCTTCATAAGAAGGCCGATCTGCTTGGAGACGGCGTTGCGGTCCGCCTGGAGCTTCTCTACCTCGGCGATGACGGAGCGGCGCTCCTCGTCGAGCTCGAAAAACTTCTCGCGGTCCCAGTGGGCGTTCTGCCTGGACTCGCAGGCCTTGTCCACGACGTCGGGGTTCTCGCGGACGAACTTGATGTCGAGCATGCGTGCTCTCCTTGCTCTTGCGGTGCTAAGGTTCGGTCCCGCGCAAAAGCGCGGCAGCGCTCCAAGTATATACTTGTGCGTGCAAAAACACGCTGATGCTCACAGGAGGCAGACATGCAGGCAATAAGCGACTTCATATCCTGGCTGTTCGGCGACCGCACAGGCGTGATTGTGCTGGTCCTGGGCGGTATCGTGCTGTGCCTTGTTATCGCCGTGGTCATGGAGCGCAAGACCAAGACCATGTACTTCAACCACGAGAAGAGCGAGGACGATTGGTCGCTCTTCGACGATGACGACGAGGACGAGTAGGCGGCGAGAAGTACAAGGGGCCGGAACCGCGCCGCGGCACGGGACACGCTTCGGCAGCGGCGCGCCCTCAAAACGAAGCGCCCGGCAACGACCTCGAGGAACCCGCCCTCAAAACGAAGCGCCCAGTAGCCAACGATCACTGGGCGCTTCGTTTTGAGGGCCCAGCAGCGCTTCTCGTTGCTGGGCGGGGCGATTCCGGGGCGCGGCCGGTGATCCGCCACGGCCGCCGGCGCCGGCAGTCGGGTACCAGCCAAAGCAAAAGGCCCCGGCGAGCGCCGAGGCCTTCAACATTCGATGGTGCGGGCGAAAGGACTTGAACCTTCACGGGGTTGCCCCCATACGGACCTGAACCGTACGCGTCTGCCAATTCCGCCACGCCCGCGTGCGAGAATGAATGATACCAAATCCCCGCAAACTATGTAAAGGTTTTTTTCGCTAGAATAGGCCCCACACGGCAGTCAGACACAACTCAAACACGCAAGGAGCCGCCGTGGGCACTCCAACTCCAACGCCGCTCGTCAGCCGAGCGCAGAACCAGCCGCAACCCCAGCCTCAGCCTCCCGAGGAGCTGCTCCTCGGGCGGTACCGCGTGCTGGCACGGCGCGGCACCGGGGGCTTCGGCGCCGTGTGCACCTGCTGGGACACCCGCCTGCAGCGCCGCGTGGCCATCAAGCGCATGCCCATCGCGGGCGACGACGCCGGGGCCGTCCCCGTCTCGTCCCTGGACGACGTGCTGCTCGAGGCGCGCACCGCGTGCCTGCTCGCCCATCCCAACATCGTGAGCGTCATCGACTTCGAGCGCGATGCCGGCTACGCGTACCTGATCATGGAGTACGTGGACGGCCTCAACCTCGCCGAGCTTCTTGCCCGCGTGGAGGGGGGACGCCTGACCCGCGAGGAGTGCGCGCACATCCTGACCTCGTGCGCTCGCGCCCTCGCGTTCGCGCATGAGAACCGCGTGCTGCACATGGACATCAAGCCGACGAACATCATGATCGACCGCCTGGGCACCGTGAAGCTCGCCGACCTGGGCATGGCGGAGCTCGGCGCGGCGGCCGGCTACGGCGGGGCGCGCGGCGGCACCGTGGGCTACATGCCCCCCGAGCAAATCGAGGGCATGCTCGTCGACGAGCGCGCCGACGTGTTCAGCCTCGCGACCGTCACCTGGCAAGCCCTGACCGGCAAGGACCCCTTCCTGGCCCCGACGGCGGGCGCGTCGCTGGAGAAGATCCGCCGCGGGCCGCGCGTCTCGGGCGCAAAGACGGACGGCGTCCTCGACCTCGAGATCGAGGACGCCCTGGTCCGCGCGATGGCTCCGACGGCCTCCGAGCGCACGAGCTCCGTCGACGAGCTCGCCTGCGAGCTCGTGCCCCTCCTCGGCGACGCAAGCGCGGGGCAGGCCTCGCTGTCCGAGCTCATCGAGCAGTCCGAGGCCGACGACGAGCCGGACGAGGCCGCCTGGGGCCGCAGGCACCTCCCCTTCCACCTGCGCATGCCGCAAGCATGGGCCGTGGCCGAGCGCGCGCTGCCCGCCCTGGTCTCCCTGCTGTGCTGCCTGAGCGTCGAGCCCCACGTGGCCGCCGAGACGCCCGCCAAGCTCGCGGCCTGCGCGCTCGCCTGCGCCCTGGCCGCGCTGTGGCCGCCCACGGCGAGCATCGTGGCCGGTCTCGCCTGCGCGCTCGCCGTAGCGACGACGAACCCCGTGAGTTCGTCGTTCATCTACGCCTCGGCGCTCGGCGTCGCCGTCGTCGCCTGGTGGGTGCTCGTCGGGCGCGAGGAGGGGATGGCGTCGGTCGCCGTGCTCGCGCCGTGGGCCTTCGGCCAGCCGCTGGCGGGCGCCCTCATGGCGGGCTTCTGCCTCGACCCGGTGCCCGCGCTCCTCACCGGCCCCTTCACATACCTCTCGGGGACCTTAATGCTCGCCGCGGCGCGGGCGGGCTTCTCGGCGGCCGAGGCGAGCGGCCTTGCCCTGGCGGCCCTTTCGCGACCGGCCACGTGGGTCCTCGCCGTCGCCGCAGGCCTGGCGGCCTGGCTGAGCTCGCTCGTGGCCATGCGCGGCTCCGTGCGCTCGGGAATCGTCGGCCAGGCGCTCGGCGCGGCCGTGCTGCTGGGCGCCGCGTGTCTCGCCGCCGCGGTGGAGAATGGCGGTATATGGGGCGCCCCGGAAGCGGCCCCCTGCGCCGTTGCGGTAATCTCTTTTTGTTTTATGTGCATTCTGACCGTCCTCAGGGGCCCG
This sequence comes from uncultured Atopobium sp., assembly GCA_964512475.1. Lineage (GTDB taxonomy): Bacteria > Actinomycetota > Coriobacteriia > Coriobacteriales > Atopobiaceae > Paratractidigestivibacter. The sequence continues at coordinate 4,960 of CAZEHG010000087.1, read as the reverse complement.
CTCTATCAGGGCCAGGAAGGCGAGGATTTAGATGAACTTCCTCAATGAGTTCGAGGGCCGCATCGGCGCCGTCTTCGGAGAGGCCCCCCAGGGCTACATCGAGCCCTTCTCCTTCAAGAAGCTGGCCAAGAAGGCCGCGCGCGAGATGGAGAACGAGACCTACGAGATCGACGGCGTGGACACCGCCCCCGCGCTCTTCACGGTGCTCGTCTCGTCCTCCGACGACTCCCTCATGAGGCCCCTGTACCAGAAGATCACCTTCGAGACCGCCGCGTTCGTCACCGCCGAGGCCCAGAAGAAGGGCTACGCGTTCGTCGGCGAGCCGCTCGTGCGCTTTATGGTCGACCCCTCGCTCAAGAGCGGCAAGTTCGCCGTCTTCGCCGAGAACGTCGACGCCCGCACCCTCGCCGACCTGCGCGCCGAGGAGATGGCCTTCCTGGGCGCCAGCTCGAGCATGGGCGGGGCCGCCGCGTCGAGGCAGCCGGCCCGCGGCTCCCGCGCCAACGCCGTGCAGCCCGCCGCTGCCGTCGTCCCGGTGAGCGGCGTGGCCAACGTCGCGGCCGGCATGTCCGCCGCCGACCCGTTCTCCGCGGGCGGCGCCTCCGCCGTGCCCTCCGCCGGCCGCGCCGACGCGGGCCTCGACGTCATGCCCGCCGGCTTCGACGACTACGAGCGCGACCTGGCCCCGATACCCGTGGCCTCCTCCACCTCCTCGACCCCGATGCCGGTGGCGTCCGCGCCGCTGGTCACCCCCGCCGCCGCGCCGGCGGCCGTCCCCGTCCCGGTGACCCAGCGCCGCCCCGCCCCGAGCCCGCTCGTCGACCTGCGCCGCGGCGTGGGCTCCGACGCCGCGGCCAACGTCGCGGCCGGCGTCGCGGCCGGCGCCTCCGCGGGCGTGGCCGCCTCCGTCGCGGCACAGGCCGGCGTCGCGGCCCAGACTGCCCAGGCGGCGCAGGCCGCTCAGCAGGCCCAGGCGCAGATCGACCCCTACGGCGTGGGACTCGGCGGCCCGTCCGCCTACGAGCAGCCCGCCGTCACCTGCCTGCTCATCGACCGCCAGACCGGGCGCACCTTCACCGGCACCGCGCCGTCGACCGTCATCGGCCGCGAGCGCAGCCAGTCCGGCATCGTCCTGCGCGACCCCAACGTGAGCCGCCGCCACGCCGAGCTGCGCTACGACGGGCGCGACTGGCACATCTACGACCTGCGCTCCACCAACGGCACCCTGGTCAACGACGTCGACGTGGACGAGTGCGTCCTTCGCGACGGCGATCTTCTCACCCTGGGCCTGGTGAACCTCGAGTTCCGGGAGAACAACCGATGATCGACCTCGTCCTTTTCATAGGGCGCGTCATCCTCGTCGTCGTCCTCTACCTGTTCCTCTTCGCCGTGATGCGCACGGGCGTGGGCCTCGTCAAGGGCCAGCGCCGCGACTCGGCGATCTGGTCCATCGACGTCGAGAAGGGCACGCGGAGCCTCCGCGGCCTGCACGTGGACATCCTCGGCCCCGTCGTCGTGGGCCGCTCCCCCAGCTCCGACATCGTCGTCGACGAGCCGTATGTCTCGTCCATGCACGCACGCTTTAGCCTGCAGGGCCCCGCGCTCGTCCTCGAGGACCTCGGCTCCACCAACGGCACCCTGGTCAACGGGCACCCCATCACCCAGGCCGTCACGCTGCGCGAGGCAGACGAGGTCCAGGTCGGCGACACCATCATGAGGGTGAGCCGCGGATGAGCTCCGACGAGCTGAACAACACGGCCTCCTCCGGGCCGACGAACGCCCCCGGTCGCGCCGAGATGGCCGTCGAGGGACGCGCCGGCGCGGACGCCGTACAGGGCGCCAACGAGTTCATCTCGTGGGGCGGCCGCTCAGACGTGGGCCTGGTCCGTGCGCACAACGAGGACTCCTTCCTCATGCGCGCGCCGCTCTTCGCGGTCTGCGACGGCATGGGCGGGCACGCGGCAGGCGAGGTCGCGAGCGCCATCGCCGTGCAGACGCTCGCCGACGAGGCTCCGGCCATCGCCGACGAGGTGCTCCTGGGCGCCGCCGTCGAGTCCGCCAACATCGCCGTGTTACGCGCGGCCGAGGAGGGCGTGGGCAAGCCCGGCATGGGCTGCACCGCCTCCTGCTGCCTCATCGAGCGCGGCAAGATGGCCGTGGCCCACGTGGGCGACTCGCGCATCTACCTGCTGCGGCACGGAACGCTCGTGCGCGTGACGCACGACCACTCCTACGTCGAGGAACTCGTGGACTCCGGCCAGATCACGGCCGACGAGGCCCGTCTGCACCCCTCGCGCTCCATCATCACCCGCGCGCTCGGCTCCGATCCCGAGATGTACGCCGACCACTTCACCCTCGAGGTGAGCAGCGGCGACCGCATCATCCTGTGCTCCGACGGCCTCTCGTCCATGATCCCGGACAGCGAGATCGAGGCGGTCGCCGTCTCGGGCGCGACGCCCAAGCAGGCAGCTGACAACCTCGTGGCCAGCGCTCTCACGGCGGGCGGCCTCGACAACGTGACCGTCCTCGTCGTCGACGTCCTCGACGACGGCAGCGCCGAGGAGAACCGTAAGCGCCTGGCCAAGCGCATCGGCGTCGTCACGAGCGTCCTCGCGGGCGTCGCGGCGCTGACGTTGGCCGTCGCGCTCGTCTTCATCCGCGGCGAGTGGTTCCTCTCCGTGAACGGCGACACCGTGGGCATCTACCGGGGCGTGAACACGACCTTCATGGGCGTGAGCCTGAGCACGCTCGTCGAGACGAGCGCCGTCTCGGTCTCGGACCTGCCGGCCTCCGTGCAGGATCAGCTCGTCCAGGGCATCCGTGTGCAGAGCGAGGAGGCCGGGCGAGAGACCCTGAACGCCTACCGCGAGCAGATCGACAAGGACAAGACCGCCGCCGCCAACGTGGCCGAGGTGGCAAAGGGTGAGGGCGAGCCAGACGGGGCTGTCGGCGATTCATCCGACGACGCGGGCGCCCAGTCGGGCACCGACGCCGGCAACGCTGCCGGCTCGGCTGACGGCGCGGCAGGCACGGCAGGCACGGCGGACACGACCGGGGAAGAGGGGGAATAGCATGCGCAGAAAGCACCGCACCATGGCGCGCGCCGACGCGCAGCAGGGCTTCTCTTCCCAGGTAATCGAGGAGGGCCGCGGCTTCCAGCGGCGCCACACCGAGCTCTTCCTGCTCATCCTCGGCGCCCTGCCGGTCCTTCTCCTGTACTCGATGTACGTGGTCACCTCCGGAAACGAGCTCGGCCTCGAGGCCCTGGGCGTGCCGCTGGGGCTCTTCGTCGCCTTTACCCTCGCCCACCTGGCCATCCGCCGCCTCGCGCCGGCGGCCGACCCCGCCATCCTCCCCATCGTCTTCGTGCTCTCGGGCGTGGGCATCACGTTCCTCACGCGCCTGAAGCCCGAGCTCGCCGTCAACCAGGTCGTCTGGCTCTTCGTGAGCGTGGCGGCCATGGTCGCGGTTCTTGCCCTCGCGCGCAATTTCGAGCGTCTCGCCGCGTACAAGTACCCCATCGGCGCCGTCGGCGTCCTGCTGCTCCTGCTGCCCATGTTCGTGGGCACCGAGAAGGGCGGCAGCAAGCTGTGGGTCTACGTCGGCAGCTTCGGCTTCCAGCCCGGAGAGTTCGCGAAGATTCTCATCGTGCTGTTCCTGGCCTTCTACCTGGCCTCCAACCGAGAAGCGCTCTCCATCACCATGCGCCGGTTCGGCCCCTTCGCGGTACCGCGGGTGCGCATGCTGCTGCCGCTGCTCATCACATGGGGCGTCTGCCTGCTGCTCGTCGTGTTCGAGCGCGACCTGGGCAGCGCGCTGCTCTTCTTCGTGTTCTTCGTCATCATGCTCTACGTGGCCACCGGCCGCGTGAGCTACGTGGTCGTCAGCCTGCTGCTGCTCGCCGTGGGCGGCGTGTTCTGCTACTTCGCGTTCAGCCACGTCCGCAACCGCGTGAACATCTGGATCGACCCGTGGTCGGCGGCCCAGGAGGGCGGCTACCAGATCGTCCAGTCGCTCTATTCGCTGGCCGACGGCGGCATCGTGGGCACCGGCATCGGCAAGGGCCTGCCGACCTATATCCCGGTCGTCGAGTCCGACTTCATCTTCAGCGCGGTCGCCGAGGAGTGCGGCCTGCTCGGCGGCTCCGCCGTCCTGATCTGCTACCTGCTGCTGTGCGTCCGCGGCTTCGCCACGGCGGCGCGCGCCAAGTCCGACTCCGCCGCCTTCTCGGCCGTGGGTCTGACCAGCGCTCTGGCTTTCCAGGCGTTCCTCATCGTCGGCGGCGTGACCAAGCTCCTGCCCCTTACCGGCGTGACGCTGCCCTTCATGAGCCAGGGCGGCACGTCGCTTCTTGCCAGCTTCATCATCGTCGGCCTGCTTCTGCGTGCGGGCGACGACGCCACCGGCCACGCGGTCGAGCTCAAGGGCGCGGGCGACGACGCCGGCAGCACGCTGCTCGGCACCGCCTCCGAGCTCAGGGACGCGGCCGGCGCGCGCGTCGCGGGCGTCGTCCACGGCCGCCACGCGCGCGGGGCCTTCAAGGTCCAGTCCGCCGAGTCGGGCGTGCTCGGGCGCGTCGCGCTGAGCAAGCGCCTCACGGCCCTGATCTCGGTCTTCTCGCTGCTCTTCGCCGTGCTCATAGCCAACCTCACCTACGTGCAACAGATCGATGCCGCGCGCGTGCGGGCGCTGCCGAGCAACAACCACACCATAGCAAAGACCGCCTACGTGCAAAGAGGCGCCATCGTCACCTCCGACGGCGTCACCCTGGCCGAGTCCGTCCAGCAGGCTGACGGCACCTACCAGCGCAACTACCCGCTCGGGTCGCTCGCGGCCCACACCGTGGGCTACGTCTCGTCCACCTACGGCTCCTCGGGCGTCGAGTCCTCCATGAACGACACCCTGACCGGCCACGCCGACTACTCCAACTGGAGAAGCGCGCTCTACTCGCTGGCGGGCG
>CAZEHG010000086.1:0-7848 GCA_964512475.1 uncultured Atopobium sp. | reverse complement strand
GGACACGGGCGACCTTACGAAGAGCGGAGTTCGGCTTCTTCGGGGTGGTGGTGAAGACACGGGTGCAGACGCCGCGCTTCTGGGGGTTGTGCTGCAGGGCTGCGTTCTTGGACTTGGCCTTGACGCTCACGCGACCGTTTCGAACGAGCTGGTTGATAGTAGGCAAAGTTCTCTCCTTCTTATACCTATCGACGTGCTGATTTACGATATTCATGGGCTGCGCAGCACCGCCGCCCCGGATTGACGCAAGGTTGAACTTTACGCCTGGTGTTCAGCTGTTGTCAAAACGCCACGGAGCCGGGCGTATCCCTTTCACCCGGCTCTCCATTTTCGCGGGGCGCAGGGCCGGTAGCGGTGCGCGGCGGGCGGCGGGCGGCGGGGCGCGCTTCTTACCAGCTTCTTGCCGGCTTTGGGGACCTGAAACAACTGACGGGATTCTCACAGCCGTTACGGCCCGTTTTTCGGCCCCGAACAGCTGTCAGAATCCCGTCAGTGTTTTCAGATTGCTAAGAAGCCCGCCGAGCCGCCAAGAAGCCCGACCGGCCGCACGGCGCCCAGCCCCTCACTCGCTACCGGCAGGAACGCCGAGCTCGACCACCTGGCGCACCGGCACGTTGCTCACCTGCAGGAAGAAAGGCTCCTCCCCCACCACCGCCACGTAGCTGTAGTCGTCCGACTTGAACGGCGGCCTGGTGAGGTTCCGGTAGAAGGGGATGTGCAGCGTCATCGTCGTCCCGCTGCGGATGGTGAAGCCTATCTGCGACCCCATGGCCGGGTTCGCCAGGCTCCACAGGCTGAAGTCCGGCTGGTAGGCGGCGTCGCGCGCCCCGTCCGGGATCACGCGCCAGCTCATGGCCATGAGGTAGCCGTCCTCGTTGCCGTCGTTTCTCACCTCGACGTCGAGCACAATCTCGGTCTTCTCGTCCAGGGCGGCCTCGCCCTCGGAGTCCCCCGCGCCCATCCCCTGCGCGATCTGCCCCAACCCGGCGTCCACGTCCACACCCTCGGCCGCATACGCCTCCGCGTACTCTCGCGAGGTCATGGCACGCGCGCCGAGCACCGTGATCGAATATCCCTCGGTCTTCTCGCTGGCGAACTCGAGGAAGTTGCCGTCCAGGTCCACCTTCTCGCCCATCTGGTGGGTCTGCACCGGGATGGCCTGCGCATGGGCGTTCACGAACCACACGCGGGCGCCGAATACGGCCAGGGCCACCGCGGCCACGGCTGCGACGACGAGCTTCCTCCCCCTACCCACGGCGCTCGCCCCCGCCCGTCAGGTCTTCGTAACCGTCCATGTGGCCCTCGGCGAAATAGAAGATCTCGTCCGCCATGATCCGCAGCGTCTGCGCGTCGTGGCACGAGACGATGACCGTGGCCCCGCGCGCCTTCTGCGCCGCCACGACCTGCTTGACCATCTGGACGCCGGACGCGTCGAGGGCGTTCGTCGGCTCGTCGAGGACCACGATGTCGGGGCTCTCCATCACGGCGGCTGCGATGCCCAAGCGCTGCTTCATGCCGAGGGAGTACTTCCGCACGGGGCGCTTGTCGTCGGGGTCGAGCCCCACCAGCCCGATAACGTGCCGGATCTGGCTGTCCTCGGTCGTTCCGCGGATGGAGGCCAGAAGCTGCAGGTTCGAGAAGCCCGACCTGCCGGCGAGAAACGCGGGGCTCTCGATGAGCAGCCCGATGCTGGGCGGGAAGGCGATGTCGCGCCCCAGGACCTTGCCGTCTATCTCCACCGTTCCCGACGTGGGCGCGATGAGGCCCGCGACGCAGCGCATGAGCATCGTCTTACCCGAGCCGTTGGGGCCGGCGAGGCCGGCCACCCGGCCCGGCCCGACGCTCAAGGCAACGTCCTTGAGCACGTCAACGCCGCGGATGCGCTTCGACAAGCCCTCTATGATCACACTCATGCGTTGAGCTCCTTATCCAAGATGTCCATCTTCGAGAAGTAGACGCCGCCGGCCACCACGGCCAGCGCCCCGAGCGCGACCGACGCCGCGATGCCCTGCGCGGGGCTCACGCCCACGAGGGCGGCCAGCGACGTGCGCGCCCACATGCACAGCTCCCCCACGAAGGGGAAGCCGGAATAGAACGACGAGAGCGTCACGACCCCCATGATCAGCAGGTAGCTCGGCAGCGGCCGCAAGACGAGCGAGAGCGCCAACTGCGCCAGACACAGCGCGGCCAGGCACGCCGCGACCTGCGCCACGAAGGGACCGATGGGCTCCCCCACCTCGAGGAACTCCCTGCTGCTCATGCTCAGCAAGCCAGGAAGAGCGCGCTGCACAGCCAGCGTCGGCCCGCCCCCGGCCGCCAGGTCCATCGCGAGCGCCACCGCGACCGCGAGCGCGAACACCGCGGCAACGCACAGGAGCACCCATAGGCATTTGCCCAGCCACCAGCGCCAACGGCTCCGGCCTTGCACGAGGACCTGCTTCCCGAAGCCCATGAGGTTCGAGTACGGGTACGCGAGCGGGGCATAGAGCACAAGCCCCATGACGGCGATCCAGCTCATCGGCAGCCTCGCGCGGCTCATGTCGAGGGTCGCCATGTCCAGCGAGCCGCCAAAGAGCGCGGCGAAGCAATCGCCGAAGGACGGGGACGCCGCCTCCTTGCCCATCCGGACGAACCTCGCGCACTTGAGCCACAGCATCGCGTCCACAGTCACAAAGAGCACGAGCGCGAGGAGAAGCACGGGAAGAAGCCCGCGGAGCCCTTCTTGCCAGTCTGCTTTGAGCAGGCGAAGCGTCGTCATAGGAGGTCCCTCTTCCTCTGCAGCCACAGCGGGGGCATGCTCATCAGCAGCATCGCCGCGGCCTGCACAACGTAGGAGACCGTCATGCGCGGAAACGTGCCGAGCGCCACGCAATCAAGCATCCCGATAAGGCTCAGGCAAAACCCGCCCACGTCGGCGGCCATGAAAATCGCGCTATCCCCGTAGTACGCCCAGGCAAGAAGCGCCACGTATGGCAGGACCAGGAGCACCACGCGATTGTCCACCCGGGTAGAGACGCCGAGCACCACGAGAGCCCAAAGCCCGCAGAGCGCCGCGTTGGCGGCCACGGTCGCGAGCACGTAGAGCAGGGGCTTCGTGTAAAGAAGCGCCGACAAGAACTCGGGGTCCTGCACCGCGAGGTTCAGCACCTCGGTGATGTCGGGCGTGTACGCCGGCACCAGGCAGGCGAGGATGGCGAGGTTGAGCAGGTACGGCACCGCGATGACCACAAAGGCGCTCAGAAAGACGGCGACGGCGCGGGCGAACAGGTACGACGCCTTATCCGCGCGCACGGCGACCTGGTTCGCCACGCCGTCGATCAGGTCCGAGCGGTACGACCATGCGTACGGCATCACCGCAAGCAGGGGCGCCAGTATAAAGAAGACGTAACGGAGGGCGCCTTCGATCGCGCCCATCCCCATCCAGAGTCCGTAGCAGCCGCCCACGGTAAAGCCGAGCCATTCGTCGGAGACGAGCTTCCCGGCCTCTCCTTGCGCGAAGTCGATGTACGCCTTCGCGGCGCACGCGACAGCGAGTCCGCATCCTATCGCCAGCGCGACGAAGAACCACCGGTTGAGAAACGCGCGGTTCAACTCGTATTTAAGAAGCCTCTTCATGGCGGTTACCGGCAATCCTCGGGGGTGAGCGTGATGATGTAGCCGAGAAAATCGAGGTCGACGCTCTCCGGCAGGTTGCTCGCACCGTCGTTTTGGGGAATCTGCCAACACACGGTGAGCGTCTTCTCTTCACCCGGGTCGATAGGGAAGCAGTTCATGGCCGCTTCGATGCAGTTCTCCTTGCTTCCGTCGAAATACACGTATGAAGCACAGTTCGCATCGGGCCCGCCCAAAATAAAGTCGTAATCGCCGCTCTTCGACTGCTGCAGCGCCACCGCGTCGATGTTCGCGACGTCTATCCTGCACACGAGGAAATAGGGGGAGCTGGCCCCGGTGCTGTCGTGGACGCCGAAGAAATGCCCGTCCCCGGTCGGAAGACCCGTGGCCTCATAGCTGTCGTAGAGCCTCGATTCGAGGACGGTCACGTCCATCGACCCCTCGAGCTGCGAGAAGGCTTGGGCGTCCTTGTCGTCGAAAGAGACGTGGACGGTCGCACCTTGGGGATACGTCCTCTTCGCATCTTCCGCAGCCCTCGCCGCTTCCGCAGCGGACTTGGCGTCCGCCCTTTGCTGCTGCTGCGCAGCGTCGAGCCCAACCGCCACAAGAACAGCTACTGCCACCGCGGCCACGACGGCGATCGCTGCGACCATCTCTTTCTTTCTCATAAGCGTCCCCTTCGAGACGGCGGGCCGCCGCGCTTGCGGCGGCCCGCCCGTAGCATTAGTTCAAGCTGGTGTATTTGCTCGCGTCCGACACATCGGGGCTCCATACCCCCCACGTTACTGTGGTTCCGCCTTCGTACGCCCAGACAGTCATTTGCGCGTAGCCGTTGCCGCGCTCCTTGACATTGTTATGGATTACATACTTGCCAACATCAAACAGGTATGCCGTCCCAATCATGCATCCCTGATCACGGTCGGAGCCATCCTCGTATTTCGAGCCGTCCACGTACACTCTGCATCGATAGCCAAAGAAGTAAGTGGGGTTTACGTAGGTTGCCGAATAGTCATTTTTCTCACGCCAGGCTGTACCATCGACCTCGTCCCCCGAGCCCAACGAAAAGCTGAACCCCCTGTCTTCCGTCGACGTCGGCATCACATCCTCTTCCGCATAAGCGGGCACCGCGAGCGCGAGGCCCATCAGGAGCGTGACGACGGCAGCTCCCCCAAATACGAACGTTTTCCGCAAACGACCCATGCCAACTCCCTTCGTCCGGCCCGGGCGGTGCGCCCGGAAGTTGAGGGAAGAATGCTCGGACGGCCGCCAACGTTCAATAAACAGGCCGTATGAAGTCGGCGCGCGAGGTGTTTATCTGCTCCTGAACTGGGCAAACAGGGCAAGAAGCTCCGCCTTGCTCCTCACGCCGAGCTTGGCGTAGGCGCCTCGGCGGGCCGAGTTCACGGTCCCCACCGAGTAGCAAATCCGCTCCGCAATCTGGCGCGTCGTCAACCCGTCGGCGATAAGCACGGCGGTTTGCGACTCAACGGCGTTGAGGCCCTTGCTTACCAGGAGGCCTTGGATTCGCTCGGACTCCGACGGGACCGTGAGCCCGCTCAGGCGAGAAGCCTCCCGGCCGCACGCCAGGCATGCCGAGGCGATGCCCGGCAGCGAGAGCAGCAGGGTCATCGCGGCGGGGCTCATAGAGAGCAGGCCGCGACCGAGGTTCGACAGCGGAAACGCCTGCCACCGCAGGCACCAATCGCCGAAGAGGTTCATCACGTAGACCCCCGCCAGGCCCCCGCACCCGAGCGAAAGGCATCCCGCGCAAGCAGCCGCAGGTGAGAAGCGCCCGTCTTTCCGCTGCTTTACGGCCAGGGCCACCACTGGCAACAGGGCGAGGACGCATGCGAACCACGGCCGCAGCAGCCCGGCCGGCCCGAGCAGGGCAACGGCCGCGATGACCACGTCGAAGCGAAGCCGCTCTCGTCGCGCGGAAACGAGCAGCTTGAGGCTCAGCAGGCCGGCGACCACCGCGAACGGAAACAACCCGAGGAGCCCGGCGGGAACGTACGCCGATCTCCACAGCTCCTCGAAGCAGAGCCCCAGAACGAAACAGGCGCAGAGAGGCGTCGGGGCCTGGTCGGCGGACGCCCCGTCGACACGAAGCAACGTCAAGAAGGAGAGCGTTATCCCCAGCCCGGCAGCGAACTCAAACACTGGGCCGAACGGGCACATGGCCACAGGAACTTCGAAGACGCGCCACGCGAGCGACAGCAGGGCCTCGGCGTCACCGGCGGCAAGAAGCGCTGCGGCGACGGCTCTTCTCTGCTCGGGACTGCGCGGCGGCGTCCGGCGGCCCGACGAAAAGCCGGTGATTGCCCAGGCGACCAGCGCGAAACCGACGCCCATCACGAGCGCCTGCCCCTCTCCCCAGCCGCCCAGCATGACGACCGGCAGAAGCGGCAGGGCGCCGGCGGCGAGAAGCGCGCGCCGGACGGGCCGCGCCACGGGCCGAGGGGATTTCGCCCTGCTCGCGGCGTCGGCGGACGGGCGCGCCAGCCCCTTGAGCTCCTCGAGGTTGGCGACGCCGACCTTCTTGTAGGCCTTGGACAGGGTGCCGCGGACCGTCGAGGCAGAGACGCCCAGCTCAGAGGCTATCTCCGTGGACTTCTTTCCGGCAAGGGCCGCCTCGACGACCTCGCGTTCCCTCGCCGTAAGGGCCGCGGCGACTTTCTCCGGAAGCGGCACGGCCCCGTCGTGATCCGGCTCGGCCTCCTTTGCCGCCTGGGCAGCCTTCCTGGCGCGCAGGCAGCGGAGCGCCGCCGCGGCCGCAACGGGCAGCAGCATAACAACCAGAGGGCTCGCGGCGAACGCCGCGGTTTCCCATACCGGAAACGCCCTGGTCAGGAGCGCCCACAGCAGCATCCCGAGAGCGAAGGAGCTCCCGAAGGCGGCAGCCGGGAGGCCTATCGCGCGCCAATGCCCGACTAGGCACGCGACGAGGACGCCGTATGCGACGAGCCCCGCGACAAGGCCCGCGCACGGCGTCGGGAACAGCTGACTCCACACGACGCGCGGCGCGTAGCCCGCGCATATCGCAAGCACAACGGGCGTCACAGACCGGCACCGGTCGGGCGCGGGAGCCCCTTCTCCCTCCTTCGCGGCCGCGGGGAGCGGCCCGACCGCGCCGACCAGGCAGCATATACCGGGAAGGGCGTACGGCTGGGCGGCGCGGATAAACAGGCGCAGGTCGCCGAGATAACCGAACGCCTCGCCGCCGGTTAAGCTCGCGACGTACTCGCCGAGAAGCGCCCACTCCGGCAGGACGAGCGCCTCGACCCCGACCACGGCAAGGAGCAGCGCCCGGAACCGCGCCCGCACGCCGGCAGTTGCTATCGGCTTGAGCGCGCGGCCGGCAACTTGGCCGGCAAGAAACGCCAGGCAAGCTGAGGTGTACAACGGCGATAGCGCGGGGCCCTTGTCCGGATGCGCCAGATAGAGCGGAGAAGCCGCGATGAACACGAGCAGACAGGCGGATACCAGCGAAAGCGCCTCGCCGTCCCGTTCGTCTTCCACCATGGTCGCCTCCCCGCGCGATATACCCCGGCTCCCATGGTAGCGCTCCCCCTGCCCGCTCGCAGCGGGCGTTAGGCCGACGCGGCGAGCGGGAGGCGGGACGAACAGGAGGCGGGACGAACAGGAGGCGGGGTGAACGGGCTTCTTGCCAGCTTGGAAGCCCGAACGCGCGTCAGCAGGCCTCGATCTCGGTGAGCTCGACCTGGTCGCCGGTAAGAAGCACCGTGTCCTCGCTGCCGCAATGCGGGCAAGTGCGCCCGTGCTCGACGGTGCCGTACGTCTTGCCGCACGCGTTGCACACGGTGACAGCCGGAGCCTCCTCGATCTCGAGCTCCGAGCCGCGGATCAGGTCGTTCTTCTCGGCCGTCCAGCGCCAGCAGTCGACCAGGTAGTCGGGCACGACGCCCGAGACCTCACCCAGCGTGAGCTTCACACGGCTCACGGAGGTGAGGGAGTTCTGCTCCCCCACCTCCTCGACCATCCTGACGATGTGGAAGACGATTCCGAGCTCGTGCACGCGCGTCCCCTACTTCTGCTTGCCGGGCTTGTTCTTGTTGCCGTGGAGCAGCAGCTTGATGCCGCGCTTGGCCGCGTTGGGCAGGATAACCTTCATCTTGTCCTCGGACGCGACCATGGTGGAGCACTCGGGATGGTCGCGCTCCAGGTGGATGGCGTCGAACTCGCAGCGCGTGGTGCACAGGCCGCAGCCGATGCAGC
>CAZEHG010000085.1:0-7949 GCA_964512475.1 uncultured Atopobium sp. | reverse complement strand
CGCCGCCGTTGGTGACGACGCAGTACATGTCCTGGCCCTCGACGTGGTCGACCTCGAGGCCGATGAGACCGTCGTCGATCAGGATGACGGAGCCCTTCTCGACCTCAGAGGGGAGGTTGAGGTAGTCGAGGGAGATGTGCTCAGAGGTGCCGTGGAAGTCCTCGGAGGTCTCCTGGGCGGTGACGACGAGGGTGTCGCCGGTCTTGACGGTGGCCTTCTTGCCGTCCTCGAGCAGGCCGGTGCGGATCTCGGGGCCCTTGGTGTCGAGAAGGATGGCCACGGGGATGCCGAGCTCGGCGGAGAGGTTGCGGACCTTCTCGATCATGGAGCGGTGGTACTGGTGGCTGCCGTGGGAGAAGTTGAAGCGGGCGACGTTCATGCCGTGGAGGATGAGCTGACGCAGGACCTCCTCGTCCTCGGTCGCCGGGCCCATGGTGCAGACGATCTTGGTCTTCTTGCTGTAAGCCATTTTTCCTCTTTCTGACGATGGCTTGATATATCGTTGGTACTTATATTAACGCGTTTGATAAATGTTATTTAGCAAACCACGGAACGTTCAACGTAATCGGTGCCGTCCTTGAACGCCTGGGCGTTGTCCAGGGTGACGCGCGCGATCTCGCCCAGAGCCTCGACCGTAAAGAACGCCTGGTGAGAAGTCATGACGACGTTCGGGAACGAGCACAGGCGAGAAGTAACGGAGTCGACGATCTCGCCGGAGCGGTTCTGATAGACGTTCGGCCCCTCCTCGTCGTAGACGTCGAGGCCGGCGGCGCCGATCTTACCGGAGAGGATGCCGCGGATAAGCGCCTGGGTATCGACGAGGCCGCCACGGCCGGTGTTGACGAAAATCACGCCGTCCTTCATCTTCGCAATGGAGGCATCGTTGATCATGTGGTGGCTCTCGTTGTTCAGGAAGGCGTGCAGCGAGATCAGGTCGCTGCGGCGATAGAGCTCATCGTACTCGACGTACTCGTCGATGATGCCGTCGTCCACGAGCTCCTGGTTCGGGTACAGGTCGCTGCCGAGGACCGTCATGCCGAAGCCCTTGCAGATGCGGCAGAGCGCCGCGCCGATCCTGCCGGTGCCGATGATACCCGCGGTCCTGCCGTGCAGGGTCACGCCCACGAGGCCCTCGAGGTTGAAGTCGTTGTCGCGCACGCGGTTGTAGCCTCTGTGGATGCGGCGGTTCGCGCACAGGGCGAGTCCCATGGCGTGCTCGGCGATGGCCTCGGGCGAGTACGCGGGCACGCGGGTGACCGTAAGGCCCAGGTCCTTGGCGACGGGGACGTTGACCGCGTCGTAGCCTGCGCAGCGCAAAAGCACGAGCTTGACGCCGAAACCGGAGAGAATCTCGAGCGTCATGGCACCCGCCTCGGCGTTGACGAAGGCGCAGACACCGTCGTAGCCGCGGGCGAGGGCGGCGGTCATGGAGGTCAGGTTGGAGTCGATGAAGTCGATCTTTATGTCCGGGTAGTTCTTGAGCTCCTTGGTGAAGGACACCTTGTCGTAGCTCGCGGTACCGTAGAACAGAATCTTCATCGTATAGTCCCTTTCGATTGCCGCGTAAAGCGCGCACACCTTTTGAAACCCTACGAGAAGTAAGTATAAAACAGGTGAACGGTAGGTAAGTGCCGAGTAAGCGGCGCTTACTAAACGAATATCAATGAGAAAGGGGTCTGCTATTCAAGAACCCAATAGCAGACCGAGTACGGCTCAAGCTCAGAGCCGCCCCCAAAGTCATGCGCCCGGCCGGTGATGAGGTCGCGCCCTCGGCCGCTGCGGGCATCGAAGTGGACGACTGCAGGCTCGGCTGCGACGTTGACGGCGACGATCACGCGCTCGCCCTCGTACTCGCGCAGAAAAACCAGCTGTCGCGGCGTGACCTGTAGCTGCTCGTAGCTACCCCAGGCCAAGGCTTTGCACGAGGAGCGGGCGCGGCCAAGAAGCTCGATCCAGTCGGTGAGCCCGTTCCACTCGGGCGCGTCGAGCGCCGGCCTAAGCTCATGGTCGCCGAACTTCTGCTCGCCCTCTATCCCCCATTCGCTGCCGTAATAGACGCACGGGACGCCGGGCATGCCGAAAAGCAGGCCATAGAGCGGCTTCAGCTGCTCCCGGTCGTCAAGTTTCGTCGCGATGCGGGGAACATCATGGTTGTCGACGAAGTTGAGCAGATGCTTTCCGGTATAGAGGTCCCACGGATGAGACCCGCTCTGGCGCTCGAGGGCATAGGCGACCTCGTGCATGTTCGACGAGTTAAGAGAGGACCAGAGGCCCTTGTACGCCTCATAGTTTGTCACCGTATCGCAGAGGCCTTCGCCCATCCACTGGTTATAGTCCCCGAACATCGTCTCGCCGAGGAGCAGGAACTTCTCGCCCCTCTTTCCAGAGAGCTCGTCGGCTACCTGGCGCAAGTACCCGAGGAAACCGCGGTCCAGGCAGTAGGCGACGTCCAAACGCAGGCCATCGATGCCGAAGTCGGACTCCCAGGCCCGAATGACGTTCGCAAGATACTCGTTCAGCTCGAACGAGCGATGGTTCAGCTTAACCAGATAAGGCACACCTTGCCAGGTTGAGTAGGAAAAGCCATCGCCCCACTCGGTATTCCCACCCCAGTCGATCTCGAACCAATCACGGTAGGGAGACTCGCCGCGCTTCTCGAGCACATCCTTAAAAGCCCAGAACCCACGGCCAACATGATTGAACACGCCGTCAAGAAGTACCTTGATCCCCGCCGCGTGACAAGCGTCGACAAGGTCCCTCAGGTCCTCGTTCGTGCCGAGACGGCAATCGACCTTGGTATAATCGCTGGTGTCGTAACCGTGGCTCAGGCTCTCGAACACCGGATTCAGGATCAAGCAAGACACGCCGAGCCTACCCATATGGGTGACCCATCCGTCGTCGATGATCTTACTCAGGCGATGAGCGACGACCCCATCGTTCTCATACGGCGCTCCGCATAGCCCTAAGGGATAAATCTGATACACCACAGACTCTTCGAACCAGCTCATGAGAAGTCCTTTCAGAACGGACGTGTCTCTCAGGTTAACACGAGCCGAATGGCACCATGCGTGGTCAAGCCCCCGGGTTCGTAAGGCTTCCGAACCCGGGGGCCAAAGCCAACGCTCTAGAGCTTCTTTACCGCCGCCACGACGGCACGAGAAAGCCCCTCGAACCAATCCGGTCTGTCATAGGCGTGGTCCGCCCCCTCAATGAAGGCAAGCTCGGCATTCGGAAACGCCTCCTGATATGCGACGGCAGTATCAGGCGAGACGGCCAAATCCCGCGTGCCCTGCACAATGGAGACGGGCTTTTGGAAGGTCCGGGCCGCCGCCAGCGGATCAAGGGAATCGCCATCCGACACAAATTCGCGGCAGACCCTCAGCGCCCCCCTTCCCGCATCACCGGTTTCGGCAAACATCCGCTCCATCTTCTTGTGCGTAATCATCCCCGGGGACATAAGAATCAGGCGCTTAAGCCTCGACTGCTCGCGCGCGGCGACGTTAATCGCCACGAAACCGCCGAGAGAGAAGCCGAAGAGGCCCACGCGAGCGGGGTCGACCGCGGGCAGGTCGCAGCCAAACGCAAGGATTGCCCGCCCATCCTCCACCTCGGTTCTCGGCGTGACGTCTATAAACTCCCCGTCCGACTCACCAGAGCCGCCGAAGTCCAGCCGAAGCGTCGCCACGCCGGCGCCTACGACCCTGCGGGAAAGGCGCGAGAGCACGAAGTGCTTCTCGCTCAAGGTCCCCGTGAAGCCATGGAACATCACCAGGAGCGGCACGGTAGCCTCAGTCGACGCCCCATCCGGAAGCTCCAGGTACCCCCGTAACGTAAGGCCACGGCTTTGAACCTCAACGTATCGCTTCTCCACGATTCCCCCTATAAGAAAGGGCCCCGGCATGCGGGGCCCAGATGGTCTCAGCTAAACAGTGCCAACCTCAGCCTACATGACCCCGAAGAAGCACAGCACGATGCTCACCACAATAATGCCCAGAAGCAGGGTATTCACCTTGTAGCCCTTACGGATAAGCTTGTAAAGCAGCAGGGTCACCAGCAGCGGCAGCATCTTAGGCATGATGCCGTTGATGACGTCGTCCAGCAGGATGGCGGAGTCGCCCGAGCCGATGGCAAGGGAAAGCGTGACCGACACCATTGAGGCAGACATCGCCCCGATGACCAACAGGCCGATGATGCCTGCTGCGACGAAGACCTTCTGAAGAGCGCCGGACTGCTCGAGTTTGGTGAGGAAGCTCGTCCCCATCTCATAGCCCTTGAACAAGCCGAAGTAGCGACACGCCACGTTGAAGACGTTGAACAGGAGCAAGAAGAGAATCGGGGCGAACGCATTTCCGGCAAGCGCGAGCGAGCAGGCGATGCCGGCGGCCAGCGGGCGCAGAGTTCCCCAGAATATAGAGTCGCCGATACCCGAGAGCGGTCCCATAAGCGCTGCCTTGACGCTGTTGACGGAGTTGATGTCGAAGTCCCCCGACTTCACGTTCTCCTCCTCCATGGCTGCCGCGATGCCCATCGTCAGCGGAGCAACCATGGGAGTGACGTTAAAGAACTCGCTGTGCCGCTCAAGCGAAGAGGCGAGGTCCTCTTTAGCGGGATAGAGCTTCTTAAGCGCAGGGAGCATGGAATAGACGAAGCCCTGGCTCATCTGCCTCTCGTAGTTGAACGAGGCATTGATGGTGAAGGAGCGCCAAAAGATGCCCATGAGCTCCTTCTTGCCGAGCTTGCGCTCGGAGGCAACGGCGTTCTCGTTAGAAGTCTTCATCTTCGAGCTCCTCGGTGTTCGTGGCGACGGTTGCGGGGGCGAGCTGGTTGCCCTTGATCATGAGAAGCACGAGCAGCACGCCAAGAAGGGCGATGCCCAGGACGGGAATCTTAAGGTAGGCGGCGAGCAGAAAGCCGATGAAAAAGTAAGGCGCGATGTCCTTGTTGACGAGCATGGATCCGAGAAGCGCGAATCCAAGGGCGGGCAGGATTCCGGCAGCAGCCGCGAGTCCGCTCTTCACGAACTGCGGGATAACGTCGAGCAGCGCCTGAACGGCCGGGCCGCCGGCGGCAAAAGCAACGCCGCAGATAATGGCCATGACCAGGGCATACGACAAGAAGCTGAACAGGTGCCAGAACTCAACGCCGCGCGCGTTCCCCTCGGAGGCGCACTTGTCCGAGGCATGGAGCATCGCGGTACGGACGATCAGGTAGTAGGCGTTCTTAATGAGCAGCGCCAGGGTCGCGATCGGAAGGGCGAGCGTAAGCGCCACGTCAACACCAGCCCCGGAGCTGATGGCGAGCGCCGTGCCCAGGATGCCGCCGGCGGTGATCTCCGGCGGCAAAGCGGCGCCGATGGCCTGGGTTCCCATAAAGGCGAGCTCGAGAGTAGCCCCGATCTGCAGACCGGTGTTGAGGTCGCCCAGCGCGAGCCCGACGAGAGGCCCCATGACGATGGGCCTCTGGATCATCGAGTTGCCGACTCCGCACTCGAGGAAGCCGATGAACGCGATGACGCCTACAATAAGTGCTTGCATGGTTCCTTCCTTTCCTTATTCGTTGGCCAACCTGGCCTTAAACGCATCTTTCGACTCGCTGGGGACCGCTTGGATATACACGTCGATTCCCTTTGCCTGGGCACCCGCAAGAAGGGCCTCGTCCTCATCGGTCAGATGGACGGACTTCCCGACCTGGTGGGTCCCGGGATTGGGTTTCGTGCCCCCCAGGTCGATAGAGACGATCTGCTCGCACGCCTCCGCCATTCGGACCGCATCGGCCACATTCGAGACCACGGCAAAGAGGGTGTATTTGTCGGTCTTACCAGCGTTGATGGCAGCGATTGAGTCGTCGATCGACTTGATCACGAGCTTGGTGCCCGCCGGCTTCCCAAGCTTGAGTGTGGTCTTGCGCAGCTCATCCTTAACCACATCGTCGTTTGCCACGAGGATGCAGTCTGGGTTGAGTGCCGAGCACCACGAGAAGACAACCTGTCCATGTAATAAACGGTGGTCAACCCGGAACAACGCAATCATCTGTCGACTCCTTTCCGGCCTGTGCGGCCAATCGAATCTCCAAAGGCGCGAAAACGCGCCTGAGCAACGTCTGTCTACAGAACCGAGACAAGAGGCATGAACGGGATAAGCGACCCCTTAGAAATCCTCGTCTTCCGCATCCCCGTGTGGCTCGATACGGACCATTTGAGCGCGAGCATTCTCGAGGCATTCGTCGATAACGGCTTCCGTCTTATCTCCATCGCCCAAGGCAAGGGAAAGAACCAGACCCAGGTTCATGCCTGTCACCACGTACACGCGCGGCAAATCACGGAACTGCGAGACCTCGGTATTGACCGAACCTCCCAGGACATCTGTGACCAAAACGAGCTCGTCTTCAGGCCCGAGCCTCTCAATAATCGCGTTCAACGCCATCCTCAGGTCCGGCACTTCGTCGGTATAGGCGCAGAGAGCGTCGACCTGAGGCTGGGCACCGGCAATCATCTCAAGCGAGCTTTTCATGCCCGCCGCGAGCGTCCCATGAGACGCAAGCACGATTTTTCTCATTGCGATTCCCCTCAGTTGTGGTGTACGTAGTCGTAGGCGTAGGCGATCTCGGCCACAGGCACCTCAACGCCATATCGGCCGCTGATGTCACGGAAACTCTCTCGGAAGATATCTACGAAGTCCGAGTGCTTCTCCTCGAATCGCTCCACATCCATATAGCTTTCTATGGTGTTTCGAGTCACAAGGCGTTCGATCAGGCAGCAGAGATGCACACAGAGGCCAATCATCGTATGAGCCCCGAGCCGCTCCCCCGTTAGACGTTGGAGGCGCTCGACCGCCTCCTCAACCTCCTCCAGGACCCTCTCGGGATTCAGGATGGTAATGGACTCGATGACGTTCTTCAGCGTAAGGCTCTTGACCAGGTTCTGATGGAAGCGCTCCAGCTCGTCCTCTGACAGGAACTGTGAGAAAACCTCGTCGACGCCAGAATCCTTGCCGCCCGAGATGATGTCCTCGAGTGCGATGAAGCGAACTCCTTCAATGACCGGGTCGTCGGTTCCGATCGCGGCGACGATATCGTAGCGCGAAGCGATTCCCTCGCGACGCAACTGCCTTGGTGAGCAGGTCACAAAGTGGATCGGCACTTCCTTCTCGAGACTATGCTCGACGAGGCTACGTATGCGCTCCGCCGCCTGCGGACCACCCTCAGAACAGAAGACCACCGCACGGTCGAGCGCACGCGCCTCCACGATTCGGTAGCGATTCGCGCAGGACGACATCACCGCGGGCAACAGCTCCCCCAGCGGCTCTCCTGAAAGAAGCCCAGCACCTATCTCCAGCGCCATTCCCGTAGAGACGTTATTCGCAATGCCTATCGTGACGTTCGCGAGCTCACCCATATCCTCAAGGACATGCTCGAGGGAGCCCATATCAACAAGAATCACAATCTCCTCGCAGAAGGCATACGCTTCCAAGAGGTTTCGCAACGGCACGATGACGTCTTTGATTTCCTGGTCATATGCCATGTCGATGGCCTCGAAAACACGGGACCGCAGGATGCGATTTGCCGCGTCGGCAATGCTCGTGGCCGTGGAATAGCCGTGGGAGAGGACGATTCCCATACTTTGCCGACTTCCCCCAAGACGTTGCGCCTCGTACGCAACCGCAAAGACGAACACCTTGCTCGCAACATCAAGGTCAATTCCCAAAGTCGACTCAACCATTGCGGAAATCCGCTCGCAAACAAGCCTAAGTAGTTTTGACGTGTCAAGAAGCACGGATAGATGATGAGGCGAGGCAAAAAGAAAGTGCTCCGCCCAGAACCGGGCAGAGCACTTCTACAACATCCTGAGCCGTCCTTATAGGCTGAGGTCGCGGCCTCCCGCTACACCCGCGCGACACCGGACTTGCGGGCGGCCTCGGCGACGGCCGCCGCCACGGCGGGGGCGACGCGCT
>CAZEHG010000084.1:0-7972 GCA_964512475.1 uncultured Atopobium sp. | reverse complement strand
CGTACATGAAGATCGAGACGGACTATTCGACGGGCGACCAGGGGCAGATCGATACGCGCATCGCCGCCTTCATTGAAATGCTCTAAGGAGACGTCGTGGCGAGGATCGGCATCGGGATAGACATCGGTTCCACGGCGACGAAGGTTGCGGTGCTCGATGCGGGCGGCGGGCTCGTGAGCTGCGACGTTATGCCCACGGGGTTCTCGAGCGTGGACGCGGCCGAGCGGGCGCGGCAGGCGCTTCTCGCCCGCGGGATGGACGTGGATGGCGATGATTCGCGCATCGTGGCCACCGGTTACGGGCGCGTGGCCGTTCCGTATGCCGATAAGGTCGTGACCGAGATCACCTGCCACGGCGTGGGCGCGGCGCGGCTTTTTGGACCGGACGGGTGCGTCATCGACGTGGGCGGCCAGGACACGAAGGTCATCCAGCTGCGCGCCGGGCGCGTGGCCAAGTTTGCCATGAACGACAAATGCGCCGCAGGTACTGGGCGGTTTTTGGAGGTCATGGCGGACCGGCTGGGGGTGAGCCAGGCCGAGCTCTCGCGTCTGGCCGCCGCCGGCACGGGATCGGGCGTCAAGATCTCGAGCATGTGCACCGTCTTCGCGGAGACCGAGGTTATCAGCCTCGTCGGCAGGGGAGAGGCGCGCGAGAACATTGCCCACGCCGTCATCGAGTCGGTCGCGTCGCGCGTGGTCACGCTCGCGGGGCAGGGCTCCGGCGCGCCCTTCTTCCTCACCGGTGGCCTCTGCGAGAACGCGTACTTCGTCGAGCGGCTGGGCGCGCTTCTTGGCAGCACGGTGACGACCTGCCCCGAGGCGCGCTTGGCCGGGGCGCTCGGTGCCGCTGAGCGCGCGCTGGCCTTAGCCTAGACTCAACTACACACCTCACTATTGAGGAGGAGCCTCATGGACATGACCGGAGTGAAGCTCACCGAGCTTGTGGAGGCCGCGGGGTGCGCCGCCAAGCTCGCGCCCGGGTACCTCTCGCAGGTGCTCTCGGATTTGCCACGCGTCGACGACCCGCGGCTGCTCGTGGGCTTTGATGCCTCCGACGACGCCTACGTCTACGATTTGGGCGACGGCCGCGGCCTTGTGGGCACGACGGACTTCTTCCCGCCGATGGTGGACGACCCGTTCCTGTTTGGCCAGGTCGCGGCCGCAAACGCGCTCTCCGACGTGTGGGCGATGGGCGGACGCCCCGCGCTCGCGCTGAACCTCTTGTGCTTCCCCAACTGCCTGGGGCTTGAAGTCGCGGGGCAGATCCTCGCCGGCGGCGCCGACAAGTGCCGCGAGGCGGGCGTTATCGTGGCGGGCGGCCACTCCATCAACGACCACGAGCCCAAGTTCGGCCTGGCCGTGACCGGGTTCGTCGAGCTCGACCACATGCTTGCCAACGGCGGGGCGCGCGAGGGCGACGTGCTCGTGCTCACCAAGGCCCTCGGCACGGGCATCCTCACCACGGCGTACAAGGCCGAGCTTCTGGACGCGGCCGGCGTCAAGGTGGCCACGGACTCGATGATCACGCTGAACAAGTACGGCGCCGAGGCCCTGGAGGGGCTTTCCGCCCACGCGGCCACCGACGTCACGGGTTTCTCGCTCATGGGCCACGCCTGCGAGATGGCCGAGGCGAGCGGTGTCACGCTGGAGATCGGCGCGGCCGACGTCCCCGTGATGGCCCGTGCCCGCGAGATGGCGCAGATGGGCCTGATCCCCGCTGGCGCCTACCGCAACCGCGACTTCTTCGGCCCGCGCGTGGAGATGGCCGAGGACGTCCCGCTCGATCTCGCCGATGTGCTTTTCGACCCGCAGACCTCCGGTGGCCTGCTCGTGGCGCTGCCCGAGGACGAGGCCGCGGGCTACGTGGCGCGCCTGCGCGACCTCGGCCAGCCGGCGGCGGCCGTTGGGCGCGCCGTGGCGCGCTCCGGATCTTCTGTGCGCGTTACCATGTAGCTGTGAGCTGCGCTTTGTTCGCTTCTCGCCAATAGCTCCTTGCCAATCGCTTCTTGCCAACAAACGCTTCGAGAAAGGAAGCTCCCCATGTCCGATACCAAGCTCGTCATAGATGCCCGCGGCGACGCGTGCCCCCTGCCCGTGGTCAAGACCCTGAAGGCCCTGGGGGCGCTGGCCGGTCCCGGCGAGGTCGAGACCCTCGTGGACAACACAATCGCTGTGGAGAACCTGAGCCGTATGGCCGCCTCCAAGGGCTGCGTCTTCGCGAGCGAACAGGTCGCCGAGAAGGAGTGGCGCTGCGTCACCACCGCGTCCGAGGCCGTGGCCGTCGCCGTCGGCGAGGCGGAGTCCGCCGAGTGCTACGTCCCCGCGCGGAAGAACGTCGTCGTGCAGATCTCTGCGGGTGTCATGGGCGCGGGCGACGATGTCCTGGGCAAGAAGCTCATGAAGGCGTTCATCTTCTCGCTCACGCAGCTCGATGAGCTGCCGCAGACCATTCTCTTCTACAACGGCGGCGCGTTCCTCACCTGCGAGGGTTCCGAGTCGCTCGAGGACCTGAAGAACCTTGCCGACGCCGGAGTCGAGATCCTGACCTGCGGCACCTGCACCGACTTCTACGGTATTACCGACAAGCTCGCGGTGGGCGAGGTCACGAACATGTACGTCATCGCGCAAAAGCTCTCGGGCGCTTCCGTCGTCGTGAGGCCGTAGGCTGTGCCGCGCGTCCGCAGGCCGGCGCTCGTGGTCACGTTCCCGACCACGGCGGCGGCCATGAGCTGCGAGGAGCTGTGCGGCAAGAAGGGCCTGCCGGGTCGCATGATTCCGGTGCCGGGCGAGATCTCTGCTGGCTGCGGGCTCGCGTGGAAGGCGGCGCCTGGGGACCGTGAGGCGCTCGAGGCGGGTCTCGCCGAGGGCGGCGTGGCGGTCGAGGGCTTCCATGTGGTGGAGATGCTCGAGTTCGTGAAGGGCTGACGGCTGGCGAGAGCGGGTGCGCGGGGCGTCGCCGTACGGGTGGCGCCCTTCTTGCCAAGAGAGGAGAGATCCCGTGATCTACCTGGATAACGCCGCGACCACGATGCGCAAACCGCGAGAGGTCATCGATGCCGTGGTCGCTGCCATGGGATCGCTCGGCAACGCGGGGCGAGGCGCGGGCGCGGGCGCGATGGCCGGCGCGCGCGTGGTGCACGAGTGCCGCGAGCATGTGGCGGCGCTCCTCGGCTGCCCGCGCGCCGACCACGTGGCGTTCGCGCCCAACTCCACGGCGGCCTTGAACTGCGCGATCGGCGGCCTGGTCGGCGAGGGCGACCACGTGGTCACCACGGTGCTCGAGCACAACTCGGTGCTGCGGCCGCTGAACCGCCTGGCGGCCGAGCGGGGCGTGAGCGTGGAGCGCGCGGGCTGCGACGCGCTCGGGCGGCTCGATATGGCGGAGCTCGCGCGGCTGGTCACGCCCGGCACGCGGGCGGTCGTGGTCACGGGCGCGTCGAACGTGACGGGCAACGCCCTTGATGTTGCGGCGGTGGCGCGCATCGCCCATGCGTCGGGCGCGCTCTGCATCGTGGACGCCTCGCAGTCGGCGGGGCTTCTTGCCGTCGATATGGCGGCGCAGGGGCTCGACGTGGTCTGCTTCACGGGGCACAAGGCGCTCATGGGCCCGCAGGGCACGGGCGGCCTCGCCGTGGCCGAGGGCGTCGACGTGCGTCCGTGGAACGTTGGCGGCACGGGCGTCCACGGCTTCGACGCCATGCAGCCGGAAGGCTGGCCCACGCGCCTGGAGGCGGGGACGCTCAACGCCCATGGGCTCGCGGGGCTCAATGCCGGCCTGGCCTTCATCGAGGAGAACGGCGGCGTCACAGCCATGGCGGCGCACGAGGAGGCTATGGCGCGCAGGCTCTACGAGGGCGTTCGCGATGTCCCCGGCGTGACGGTCTACGGGGACTGGCCCGAGGCGACCGCCGGCTCCGCGCGTCCGGGCATCGTCGCGCTGAACATCGAGGGGCTGGCGTCGGCCGAGGTGTCCGACCTGCTCATGGAGGGCTGGGACATCGCCACGCGCCCCGGCGCCCATTGCGCGCCGCTCATGCACACGGCGCTCGGCACCGTTGAGCAGGGCATTGTTCGTTTCTCAACGGGGTGGTTCACTACCGAGGCGGAGGTTGACGCGGCGGTCTGCGCGGTGCGCGAGATCGCGGCGGGCTGACCTGCGGCGCATCTTGCGAGCGATGTTTGCCGAGGAAGGGGCCCGGCACAGGCGCTTCGTGCGCGCGCCGGGCCCGTGCGTCTCTTTGCCGGCCCGCGGCCGGGACTTAGATTCCCGCCATCTCGGTGAGCCAGGAAGGCTGGTCGGAGCTGATCACGCGGGCGCAGATGTAGGCATCGCGCGCGTCGACGGTGGCCAGGACCTGCGCCTCGCCGTCGGCGTCGGGCACGAAGGCCGTCACCTTGCCGTCGACGGGAAGAAGCCCGACCACGCGGTCGCTCACGGCGTCGTAGGCGAGCGTGGCGTAGCGCGGGTTGCGCTCGGCACGCTGGAGCGCGTGGCGGAGCGGCAGGTTGATCTCGGCGGCGCGCGCCCTCAGGTCGGCCGTGGGCGCGATACGGCCCGGCCGGCCCTTCTCGGCCTGCGTGAACGGCGAGGGGAAGGTCGCGGGACGCGCCTGCGCGTTGATGGAGAAGCACGTGAGCTCCCAGGCGATGTCCCCGTCGTGCGGCTCGAGGACGGCGCCGATGGGTTCGCCTGCGGTGGTGACGAGGCCCGTGTCGAAGGCCGCGCCCGACCCGTCGTCAGCCATGGAGAGGCGATGCTGGCGCTGCGCGCGCCAGAAGGTCATCGTCAGGCACTCGCGAAGGACGGCGCGCCCCTCGCCCCACTCCTCGGGCGCGGCGAGAGACGCGAGCTCCTCGAGGAGCTTCTCCCAAGAGCCGAGGACGGCGAACTGGGCGAGCTCGGCCTCGGGGCTCACGGCACCCTTGAGCTGCTCTTCGTCGGCAAACGCCGCCCAAGCTCCGGCGGCCTTGTGCTCGAGCGCCCCCATGCCGACCTCCTCGGGCGCGTCCGCGTCGATGCGCGCGAGGGCCCAGCGCTTGCCGGCGACGGCACGGGCGCGGCGGCGCAGCGTGGCCACGACGGGCTCGCCGTTCTTGCGCTGGAAGCGTAGCGGGAAGCTGACCTCGCTGCGGATGCCTTTGAGCGCGCCGGTGGAGCGGGCGATGCGGAAGTCCTCCTCGAGCGTCGCCATGGGGTCGACGTCCATGGGGAGCACCTGGTAGAGGGCCGAGAGGGGCTCGTCGGTCACGATGACGTCGGCGTAGAAGTCCTGGGGCAGGTCGTTGGCGGGGCGAGAAGGGCGCGGGGCGCGCTCGGGCTGCGGGGCGGGCTCGGGCGTGGGCGCCGGCTGGGGCTCGGAACCGGGCTGCTCGGGCGCCTGCTCGATGGGCTCAGGGGCGTAGGTGATCGTCAGGTGAATCGAGGGCTCGTGAGCTGCGGGACGCTCGGCGTCCTCGGATGTCCGGCCCTCGCTGCCGCCGTCGCCGGCGAGACCCCCGTCTGCTCGGCGCTCGTCGCCCTCGGATGTCCGGCCCCCGTCGCCCCCGGCAGCGGCAGCTCGCCCGACTGCTCGGCGCTCGTCGCTACGCTCCTCGCTCCCTTTGCGACTCGCGTCGAGTGAGCTGCCGCCGTCGGGGGCGACGGGGGCCTGCCGATCCTCGTTTGGGGCGGGCTCGGGGGTGGATTGGGGCTCCTCTGGCGCTGCGGGGGCTTCTTGCTGCTCAACGGGGGCGGGCTCGGGGGCGGGCTGGGGCTCAACCTTGGCCTGGGGCTCGGCCTTGGCCTGGGGCTCGGCCTCGACTTTGGGCTCTAGGTGCTTGGGGCGCAGGGGCTTGAGGTTCTTGGTCCCGCGCTTCTGCTTCCAGGGCTTGCCGGCGGGCGCCTTGTCGGAGGTGCCCTTCTCGGCGCGCGCTAGGGCGGCGTCGTACTCCTCGTTCGAGATGACGGTGACGAAGACGGCGCCCTTCTTGAAGACGGTGAGCTTGACGCAGTCGTCGAGCGCCTCGAAGAGGCTGCGCGCGTCGTCAAAGCCCAGGTCGGAGGGGGCGAGGCCGTCGGAGTCGAGGACCGACGCCGCGCGGTCGAGGGCGGTCTGCTTGCCGACCCCGAGCTCTTGGGAGAAAAGGCGGTACAGGTAGAGGCGGTGTCCCGGCTTTATTTGAGGCATGTTCTTGGACCTTTCGCGAAGAATCGAATCTCTACCTTACTACCCAAATCCGCTCACGCCTCCAAGGCATAGGCGGGCGGTCGACTGTCATACTGTTTGGACGAAGAAGAAAGGAGATGGTTACAGATGAAGGCATCCAAGGTTCTCGGCGCGGCGGCTGTGGTCGCGGGCTCGGTCGTGGCGGTCGGCGCCGCCGCCTGCGCCGTGCTCTCGCCCCGCCACGGCAATCCGGTGATCGACCAACAGTGGCGCGAGCTTTCCCGCTATCGATTCGCGCACCGCGGCCTGCATGGGGCCGGCATGCCCGAGAACTCGTTGGCGGCGTTCCAGCATGCCCGCGAGAACGGGTTCGGCGTCGAGCTCGATGTCCACCTGACGGCCGACGGCGGGCTCGTCGTCATCCACGACTCCGACATCGCGCGCATGTGCGGCCGTCCGGGCATCGTGGAGCGGATGACGCTCGACGAGCTCTCCGAGTGCCGCCTGGTCGGCACCGGCGAGCGCATCCCGACCTTCGACGAGGCGCTCGACGTGTTCGCGTGCGACCCCACCGGCGAGACCGAGCTGCCGCCGTTCGTGATCGTCGAGCTCAAGACCTGGGGCGACAACCATGTCGAGCTGTGCGAGAAGGCCGTGGCTTGCCTCGACGCCCACCTGGTCCGGTATTGCGTCGAGAGCTTCGACCCGCGCGTGGTCGCGTGGCTGCGGAACAACCGGCCGGATGTTATCCGCGGGCTTCTTGCCGAGAATTGCCTGGGCAAGAAGGACCTTCCTGTTTGGATGCGCGTCGGGGGCATGACGCTCGCGAGCAACGCCCTGGTGCGGCCCGATTTCGTCGCCTACCGATACGAGGACCACGACAATGCCGCTGTGCGCCTTTCCTGCGGCGTGCTCGGTGCCCACCTGGTTGCTTGGACGATTCAGTGCGAGGACGACCTTCTTGCCGCCGAGGCGGAGGGCGCAGTGGTCATCTTCGAGGGCTTCTTGCCGGCGTAGTCTCTCTTGGAGGTCGCCGCGTTCGTTTGAGGGGCGGCCGGCAAGGGCTTACGGCAGCGTGATGCCGCGGCTCCAGTCGCCGCCGTCCTTTGCGGCGCGGTTGCGGAGGTTCTGAATGGTGCCCTGCATGCCGTGGGGCGCATAGCCGTCGAAGCTCGAGAGGTCGTCAGGGATATAGGCGGCGAGGCTCATCTCGGCAGTCTGCACGGGGTTCGCGGGCACCGGGCCCGGCACGGCGATATAGCTGTTGACCAGCGCGCCTTGGGCGGAAAGCCGCTCTTCGTACTCGCTCATGGGGTCGTCAGGGCGCTCGCCTCGCGCGTCGCGGCTTTGCCACGTGAGCTCGTAGCCGGCAAGAGGTACCTGCGTGAGCGCGAAGTCGAAGAGCGGCTGCGAGTCCGTGCGCAGGCGAACCTCGCCGCCGTCACGCAGCACGCGGCGGTAGTCCATCAGGCGCTCGAGATTGACGAGGCGACCTTTCGAGTCTTTCTTCCGCGGGAACGGGGTGGGGAAGTTCAGGTAAATAACGCCCAGCTCACCTGCCGAGAACATCTCGCCGATGCGCATGCCGGTGCCGGGGACGAAGACGACGTTGGGAAGCCTCGACTCGAAGCCGCGCTGCGCCGCGTACGCGATGCAGATGGGCTCGGAGTCCATGCCCACGAAGAGCACGTCGGGTTCGCGTCGAGCCGCCTCGACGGTAAAGGACCCCTTGCCACACCCGAGGTCGAGCCTCACCTCTCGGAAGGCCGCCGCGCCCGCCGGCGCGCAAGCCTCAGCCCAGCGCCCCGCCCAAGAGTAAGGATCGGC
>CAZEHG010000083.1:0-7991 GCA_964512475.1 uncultured Atopobium sp. | reverse complement strand
GGACGACCTCGTCAAGGCCGGCGTGCGCGGCCAGGATCTTCTCGGCCATGGTCATAGGACGTGCCATGTTGGTTCCTCTCCTAGGGGCTGTTTCGCAGCAATGGTTTAATGATACTCTCCCCCGACGGCTGTCGCATTGAAACAGCCTGCAGCCAACCCAACGCCGCGCCGAGCGGCAACTGGGCATCTGAGAATTCGCGCTCGAGATGGCAGCGGTTTTACAGAAAGAAGCGACCGGAAGCGCGAGGCCTCCAGCCGCTCAAACAGCGCGTTTATGCGGCGATGCCTTAGATAATCACGCCGAGGCAACCAAGGACGAGCGAGATCACGGTCACGAGGATGGCGGCCATGAAGTAGTTCGTGTGCTTGCGCAGGTAGCCCCACACGAGCATGACGGTCATGAGCGGCAGGATGCCGGGCAGGATCGCGTCGAAGATGGACTGCAGCGTGGTCGTGGACTCGGCGACGGTCCAGGCGATCGGGGTGCTCACGGTCACGTAGGTCGCGGCCAAGCCGCCCATCATGAAGAGGCCGAGGACGCTCGCCGCCATGATGACGACGTTGATGATGCCGGAGCCCATCATGTTCTCGACGAAGGAGTAACCGAGCTCATAGCACTTCTTGGCCAGCAGGTAGCCGATGGTGAAGCAAATGAGGGTGAGCACGGCCACGGGGCCGATGCCGCCGATGATGTTGCCCTCCTGGGCAAGCGGCAGGAAGAGGCCGATGAGCAGGTACATCAGGGTCGACCAGGTGATGGTGTCGCCGATACCGGACAGAGGGCCCATGAGGCCGGTCTTGATGTCGACGATCATCTCGCCGGGGACGGCGTCGTAGTTCTTGGACTTGGCCTCCTCCATGGCGAGGGACAGGCCGAGGCAGGCGCCGCCGCCGAAGTGGGCCTCGGAGTTGAAGAAGGTGAGCTCGCGGTCGAGGGCCTCGGCGTAGTGCGGGTCCTTCTCCTTCTCGGGATAGAACTTGTTGAGGGCGGGAATCATGGCGTGGCAGAATGCGGGGGCCATCATGCGCACGAAGCTGTGGCCGACCTCGGCCCAGGTCCACCAGCTGAACCAGGCGCGGAAGACGTCCTTGCCAGAGAGCAGGCGCTCGGAGGCGGCCTCCTCGTCGTCTTCCTCGTCCTCATCCTCGTCATCGTCGTCATCGGCGGACTTGCTGCCGTGGGTCATGAAGGTGACATAGAGGAAGGTGAGGAAGGCACCCAGGAGCAGCAGCGGGATGGTGCTGATGCCGGCGTACTGGACCAGGAAGAAGCCTGCGAAGAAGAAGGCGACGTACTTGGGCTTGGAGATCAGGTTGGTGATGATGGCGAAGCCGACGGCGGGCAGGCACGAGCCCATGGCGGAGAGGCCGTTGGTGAGCCACCCGGGGATGTTGTCGGTCACGCCGGCCAGCGCGCTGCCGCCGAAGTAGACGGCAAGGGCGACGGGGACGGCGACGAGCAGGGTGCGGACCACGAACGGGACGACGAGGCCCCAGATGGTCACGGCGCGGGCGTTGCCGTTCTTGGCCTCGGCGTTGGCGCGGTCCACGAAGAAACCGTTGATCATGTAGACCAGGTTCGTGACCTGCGCGCCGAGAAGGCCGATGGGCACGGCGAGCGCCACGGCGGCGTTGGTGTCGAGGCCGGAGGCCACGGCGATGGGGATGGCCACGTAGCTCGCCAGACACGGATCGGCGGGCTGGTTGCCGCCGGCGGCAACGACGCCCAGGTAGATGAGCTGCAGCGAGGCGCCGATGATCAGCGACTCGGCCATGTGCCCCGTGGCGATGCCGACGAACACCGCGTTGAAGATGACGGTGTTGATGTTGAAGCCGCCGATCGTGTACCACATGCAGCTCTTCCAGAAGCCGCACATGAGGCCCAAGACCAAGGCCGTCTGCAAAGTGATCATGTGTAAAACCCTCCTTCTTCTTTCCAATACGACGTGCAAAACCCTTGCTTTGAGCGAATGGATGCTCGTCAGTTCATCTTGGTGAGCAGGCCACCGTAGCCCTCGATGGCCGCTTGCCACGCATCCTTCTGCGCGCGGTCGGGCACGCGGAACTCCTCTTGCGTAAGACCGACACGGCTCGCCTTGGAAACGCCCATCTTGTGATAGGGCATGACCTCGATGCCGGCCAGGTCGGGGTACTTCTTGTGCATCTGTGCGATGCCGCGCAGGTGCTCCTCGGAGTCGTTGACCCCGGGAATGAGCGGGCAACGCAGGATGATCTGCGCACCGCATCCGTACAGGTACTCGATGTTCTCGAGGATAAGGCGGTTCGAGACCCCCACGAGCTCGCGATGACGCTCTTCGCTCGTCGCCTTATAGTCGATGAGAAACCAGTCCACGTGCGGCGCGATGGCCTCCAGCGAGGCCCTGGGCGCGTAGGCGCTCGTCTCGATCGCGACCGAGATCTTGTCCCCCTTGGCGCGGGCCGCGAGCTCGCGCGCGAAGTCCGCCTGCAGCAGCGGCTCCCCGCCCGAGATCGTGATCCCGCCCCCCGACGGCTCGAAGTACCTGCGGTCCTTCTCGACGTCGGCCAAGACCTCGTCCACGCTCATGCGCTTTCCCACAAGCTCGAGCGCACCGTACCTGCAGCGTCCTGTCAACTCGCATTTGCGCTGCTCATCGGCATCGTTTGCCGCGGCCATATCCGCGAACGCTCCCCCACATGCCCCGCAATGGGCGCATTTGCGCTCGCGATACTGGATGCCGATGCTCGTGGCCAGCCCCTCGGGGTTGTGGCACCAGCGGCAACGCAGCGGGCACCCCTTGAGAAACACGTTGCTCCGGATGCCCGGTCCGTCACGCACCGAGAAGTGCTGGAGCCCGAAGACTATCCCCGTGGTCATCAGTCTTCTCCGTACATCGTCCTCGTGATGATCTCCTGCTGCAGGGTGCGGTCGAGGTCGACGAAGAACTCGCAGTATCCGCCGACGCGCACGATGAGGTCGCGGTGCTTATCGGGGTTGACCATGGCGTCCTTAAGGTCTTCCTCGTTGGTGGTGTAGACCTGGATCTGCGGGCCGCCCGCGTCGATGTAGGTCTTGATGAGCTGCTTGGTGGCCTCGATGCCGGGCTCGTCCTTGAAGAACGACGGCGACATCTTGAAGCTGAGCGCGAAGGCGCCGGTGATGCTCTCCACGTCGAGCGCGAGCACGCTGTTGAGCAGGCGGGTCGGGCCGCAGACGTCCATGCCCTGGCTGGGGCCCATGGAGTCGGAGAACGGCTCGCCCTTCTTGCGGCCGTTGGGCGTGGCCTTGGCGATCTCGCCGTGGTAGATGTGGAAGAAGTAGCCGAAGAGCGTGGAGACGAAGACGTCGCCGAGGCCGCGCTCGTTCAGGGCGTCGACGGAGCCCGTGAAGCGCTGGAGCACGTCGTTGGCCACGGCGTCGACCTCGGCCTGGTCGTTGCCGTAGTGCTGGCCGCACTCGGCAAGCAGCTCGCGCTCGCGCTCATAGCCCTCGAAGTCGGCCTCGAGGACCTCGTAGAGGTGCTCGAGCGTCATGGCCTTGTCCTCGAACACGACCTTCTTGACGGCGTAGAGAGAGTCGGCGGCGGTGCCGATGCCGTAGGCGTAGACGGACCACTCGCGGGCGAGCTCGGCGCCGCCCTGGAGCATGTCGCGGCCGGACTCGATGCAGCCGTCGATGAGAAGCGACGAGTACGGGTCGAAGCAGCGGCCCGTCTCGAGCTCCTTCTCGGCCACGGCCTGCCGGTAGTCGGCCTCGATAGCGGCGTCGAGCTCGGCGCCGTAGGCCGCCATGTAGTCCTCGAAGGTCTCGATCTTGTACTCGCCGGCCATGTACTTGCTCATGACTTCCTCGATGAGCACCGGGAAGGCGATGGAATCGCACACGCCGTAGCTCGGCTGCTTGCCGGGGACCTCAAGCTCCACGCAGCCCATGTTGTAATAGTCGCGGGCGTCCTCGGCCGAGAAGCCGAGCTTCATGAGGCTCGGGATCCAGACCTTGTCGGAGAGCATCATGGGCTGGCCGGCGCCGGCGGCGGTCGTCTTGATGGACTCGTCGTAGAGCCAATCGGGGTTGGACTCGTGGATGCGTAGGCCGATGTTGGGGTACGGCATGCGGACGTCGGCGGTCACGCGCAGGCAGATGCGGGTGAGGTCGTTGGCGGCGTCGTTGCCGTCGCGGTCGCAGCCGCCGAGGGTCGCGGACTCCACGGTGCGCATGCGCGGCTCGTTGACCTTGAGCCAAACGCAGGAGAGCAGCTCGTGGGCGGCCTCCTCATCGACCTTGCCGGCGTCGAGGTCGGCCTTGTAGTAGGGCCACAGGTACTGATCGATGCGGGCGAGCGAAAGCGCGCTGCCGCCCTGGATGTTGGCGATGATGTGCAGCATCCAGGTGAGCTGGACGGCCTCGCGGAAGCTGCCGGCGGGTGCCTCGGCCACGGCGTCGAGCACTTCGGCCATCTCGGTGAGCTCGCCTGCGCGCTCAAGCGTGACGCCGGGGGCCGCGGCCATGTCGCGCGCGGTCTGGGCATAGCGGTGGATAAAGGCGATGGTGGCCTCGGCGGTGATGAGCGCGGCCTCGTAGTACTCGGCCTTCTCGGCGTCGCCGGCGGCCTTGGCGGCCTCGCCGCGGGCAGCCACGTCATCGCGGACGGCAGCGAGGCCGACCTCGAGCACGTGCCAGTAGTTGAGGCTGATGTGGTTGCCGATGAAGTACGGCAGCTCGTCGAAGAGGCGCTTGGCGTCGCCCTCGTACTCGATCTTGAAGAGGCGCTCCAGCTCGCGGCCGACCTCGTAGGCCGCGAGCTCGCCGGCGTAGCGCTCCTTCATCTCGGCGATGCGGTCCTGCAGGTCGTCGTAGGGGATGCTCGAGTCCTGGTACACGCGGGCCATGAGCGACCAGCGCGACTTCTTGCTGCCGAAGTTCTCCTCGAAGGACTTGATATGGCCCTCGGCGTAGGCGATGGTGTGCGCCGCGTTGTCGGACTTCTTCTGCTCGAGGTAGGCGTCGAGACAGGCGATGGCCTGCTCGCGCTGCTGCCCGACGGTGAGAACGTCCTGTTTGAGCGGGCACTGGCCCACCATCGTGCCGCAGATAAGCTCGTCGGGCAGGATAACCTGCGGGGTGCGCTCCATCACGTTGCGGAACGCCTTCGCGCGGCGGATCTGGGCGGGCTCGCCGGCGGTCTGGGCGAGCGACTCGCCCACGAACTCGTAGAGGCGCTTCTCGCGCACGCCCCGGTTGAGGTCGAGGATGTGCTGCTTGAGGTTGGCGATTCTCTGGTTCATCGAGGGATTCCCTCTTCCTGGTAACGTGGTGTTTGGTGAGCGGCTTAAGAAGGGCGCGTTACTTGAGACCGGGGATCTTGGAGCGCAGGACATCGAGGTTCTCCTTGCCGTCCATCGGCGTCATCTGGAAGTAGATGTTCACGCCGTCGCGCTCGAGGTCGAGCAGGGTCTGTGCCTCGGACTCGGAGAGGCCGAAGGTGCGGTGGATCTGCACGCGGTCGCCGGTGATGGACATCTGGCCGAGCGAGATCTCGTCGAGGTTCACGCCGAGCTCGCGGGACTTCTTGATCATGTTCACGTCGCGGAACAGGACCATCACGTTGTAGGCGCCGAACTTGTTCTTGGCCCAGACCTCGGCGGCCTTCTCGACGGAGTAGACGTTCATCTTCACGTCGGTGGGGCAGGCGAACTTGAGGATGTTCTTGCGCATCTTGTCGACGGCGACCTCGTCGTCGATGACGACGATCTTCTGGGCGTTGATGGTGCCGACCCACTGGGTAACGACCTGGCCGTGGATGAGGCGGTCGTCAACGCGAACGAGGAGCTTCTTTGCCATTTTGGGTACGTCCTTTCTTAAAGATGTTCACGTTTGAACATCGAACCTGTGGTTTGGGGCGCCGTTGCATGGACGGCGCGGCGGCGGCTAGTCGTCGTCCTCTTCCTCGTCGTCGGCGAGGAACTCGTTGGTGTCGACGTGCATGGTCGAGACCTTGGCGGACTCGACGGCGAGGTCGGCGAGCTCGCCGGCGCGCATGCAGTCGCGGTTGCCGATCGACTCGATGAGCATCGGCAGGCTCAGGCCCACGACAAGCTCGACCGGCTTGCCGGTCTCGAGTACATAGCGAACCGTCTGGTTAAAGGGGGTGCCGCCGTAGAGGTCGGCCATGATGACGCTTCCCTCGGGGAACGACTCGTATGCGGCGGAGAAGGACGCGCGGTACTCGTCGATGTCGTCGCCGGGCTCAAGCGAGAAGGCCGCGAGGTTCTCGGGCTCGCCGAGCAGCATGCTCACGGTGTCCACGAGGCCGACCGCGAGGCCGCCGTGCGAGAGCAGGACGATGCCGGGCAGCTCCGGGTTGATCTGGTCTTGCACGAACTTCTTCATGTGTCGCCTCCGCGATTAGTTGATTTGCGAAATTGAACATTCGCTTTTGCTGATGAAAATAGTAGTGCTCAGTAGTGTTCGTCGTCAATCATTTTGGCGAAAGTTTTCGTAGGTATGTACATAGAATTGCACGAGCGACGACACAGACATTGTTGTAATATGCTTATCGATGAACATTTAGGAGGTTTGATAACATGGCCGACAGAACCGATTACATCCTCGAGAAGCTCGACCAGGACGGCTTCCTCAACGTGAACGACCTAGCAAGCGAGCTCGGCGTCTCGAGCGCGACCATCCGGCGCGACTTCATGGCCCTCGAGGAAGACGGCAAGCTCAGGCGCGTCGCGGGCGGCGCGATCCCCGTGCCGGAGAACTCTCTTGCCACGCTCGAGTCCGACCAGGACGTCGAGCACAAGATCTACCTGAACTCCGCTGCCAAGCACAAGGCGTGCGAGATGGCGGCCGAGCTCGTGGCCGACGGCGACTGCGTGTTCATTGACGGCGGGACCACCACAGCGTCCCTGTTCAACCTTCTGCAAGACCGCCGCATTACCATCGTGACCAACAATATCCTGCTGGTCGCGGCCATCGAGCTCCCCGTGACGGCGAGCTTCATCCTCATCGGCGGCACCTACATGCCCGAGCACGCCCTCACCTACAGCTCGACGGCCTACACGCAGATCCAGAGCTACAACTTCAACCACTGCTTCATCGCCTGCGCGGGCGTGGACGTGGGCCGCAACTACTCCTACTGCACCGAGACCGAGACGCGCGACTTCAAGCTGCTCGCGCTGCAGCAGTCCATGCACAAGCACCTGCTCATCGACTCGTCCAAGTTCGGCAAGGTCGGCTTCTGCAACCTCGAGCGCCTCGACCGCTTCGACACCGTCTTTGTCGATAAGCGCGCGGCGGACGCCGCCGAGTACCCGGCGAACTTCCGGTTCTTCGAGGCATAGGGGCAGGTTTCGCGCAGTGAGCCGGGCCGGGGACACGCGTCCTCGGCCCGTTTGTTTACAGGCACGCCCCTACGGCCCACGACTGCGCGGATTCGGCGCGCAAGGCGGCACGCAAGCCCTAAACGAAAACAGGCCAGAAGCTATAGCCTCTGGCCTGCGAATGTACTGGTGGCGGGGAAGGGAGTCGAACCCCTGACACGGGGATTTTCAGTCCCCTGCTCTACCAACTGAGCTACCCAGCCGAATGTGTGCGGGGATTACTATAGCAAACTCTCTCCGCGCGTCAAAGAACTTTTTTGAGAAACTTTCGGGCATCTGCAGGACGGGGCAAATATCGGCAAGAGGCCCGTCTTCCCCGGCGCGACCTCACGCACCGCCTTAACGCGCCGTGCCCGCGCCCCGGGCCCAGGCCCGGGCCCAGGCCCCTCCCGCGACCTTCCGTCGCACTGTCTTGGCCCTGAAGCCCGCGCACAACAAGAGGCGGCCGAAAGCGCGTGGCTTCCGGCCGCCCCAAGCTCTTCCCAACGAAGAAGCGCTTTCGCTACTTCCCCGCCTTGGAACGGGCCGTCTGGATCATGCGGTTGATGGCGTTGATGTACGCCTTCGCGCTCGACACGATGATGTCGGTGTCCGCGCCGCGGCCGGAGTAGACGCTGCCGTCCTCG
>CAZEHG010000082.1:0-8095 GCA_964512475.1 uncultured Atopobium sp. | reverse complement strand
CGCAGTGCAACAACGTGAAGACCGTCTTCACCGTGCACAACGTCAAGTTCCAGGGGCAGTACGGCGATAAGGTCGTCGACGAGATTCTGGGCCTCGGTCACATTCCCGCCGCTCGCGACCAGCTCCGCTGCGATAAGGACTCCATCAACTACATGAAGGGAGCCCTCTGCTACACGGACTGGATCACCACCGTCTCGCCGAGCTACGCCAACGAGCTTAAGATGCCGTTCTACGGCGAGGGCATGGACGGCATCTTCCGTCGCCGAGCCAACATCCTCTCCGGCATCCTCAACGGCATCGACCAGACCATCTGGAACCCCGCCTCCGACCCGATGATTCCGGCCAACTTCTCCAAGGATGGCCTGGCCAACAAGGCCGAGTGCAAGCGTGCTCTCCAGGAGGAGCTGGGCCTCGACCAGGACCCGACGCGCCCGCTCATCGTGAGCATCGGTCGCCTGACCGACCAGAAGGGCCTCGGCCTTGTCCGCTACTCGATGGATCACCTCATGCAGCGCGGCGTCCAGATTGCCATTCTCGGCACCGGCGACCACGACCACGAGGAGGCCTTCAAGTATTTCCAGTCCAAGTACCCCGGCAAGATGTGCGCCCGCATCGCGTTCGACAACGCGCTGTCCCACCGCATGTACGCCGGCGGCGACCTTCTCCTCATGCCGTCCGAGTTCGAGCCGTGCGGCCTTTCCCAGATGATCGCCATGCGTTACGGCACCCTTCCCGTGGTCCGCGAGACCGGCGGCCTGCGCGACTCCGTTGCCCCGTACAACAAGTTCACCGGTGAGGGCACCGGCTTCTCGTTCGCGAACATGAACGCCGACGAGATGTCAGACACTTTGTTAGGAGCCTGTGAGATTTTCTGGACGGATAAGCAGGCCTGGGATAAGCTCGTAGACAACGCGATGACGGCCGACTTCAGTTGGCGCCGCGCCGCGAACGACTACATGGACATATACCACTGGCTCCACCCGGAGATCATTCGGTATAACAAGAGAAGAGACAGGTAATTCTTTGAGAGCAAGGCACGTTACCTCAGAGAAGGAGTACAGGACTCCATTCGGCGCCGCCCAGTTGGGCGGCGTCGTCACGCTTGGCATCGATATTTGGGACGACGAGGTCACCTTCTGCACGCTGAGGGTGTGGACCGATGCCCACGGCGAGCAGCTCATCGAGATGCGCGGCTCCGAGCACAGCGACCACCTGCACTTCTCGGTGGACTATAAGCCTGCCGAGACCGGCATCGTGTGGTACAGCTTCGACATCGAGGCGTCCGACGGAGCCGTGTGGCGCTACGGCGCGCGTCCCGGCTGGACCACCGGCGAGGGCGCCTTCGCGTACGGCGACCCGCCTTCTTTTCAGCTCACCGTGTACGAGCCGCGCGCGACGCAGCCCGACTGGTACAAGAACGGCATTGTCTACCAGATCTTCCCCGACCGCTTCGCCCGCGGCGAGGGTTGGCACGAGCTCGCCGAGGCCGCGCTCGAGGAGCACAAGAACGGCATCGAGCGCGCGCTTGTGGAGGACTGGGACGAGACGGTCACGTACAAGCGCGTCTCGGAGACCGACCAGAGTATCGCGCGCTGGGACTTCTACGGCGGCACGCTCGACGGCATCCGCCAGAAGCTCGGCTACCTCAAGGGCCTGGGCATCACGGTCATCTACCTGAACCCGATCTTTGAGGCGGCGAGCAATCACCGCTACGACACGGCTAACTACCTGCGGATCGATCCGATGCTCGGCGACGAGGCCTCGTTCGGGCACCTGTGCGACGAGGCTGCGGAGATGGGCATCTCCGTTATTCTCGACGGCGTGTGGAACCACTGCGGCCGCGATTCCGTCTACTTCAATCGCGATGAGAACTACGATGAGCCGGGCGCGTGGCAGGCCCACGAAAATGGCGAGAAGAGCGAGTACGCGGACTGGTTCACCTTCAACGACGACGGCACCTACGCCGGCTGGTGGGGCAACCAGGACATGCCGACGTTCCGCGCGGATGCCGAGGAGTATCACGAGCTGATCTGCGGCAAGGACGGCGTGGTCCGCAAGTGGCTGCGCGCCGGCGCCGCCGGTTGGCGCATGGACGTGGCTGACGAGCTGACCGACGACTTCATCGCGCAGATCAAGGACGCCATTCTTGCCGAGAAGGAAGACGGCGTGCTCATCGGCGAGGTGTGGGAGGACGCGTCGAACAAGACCGCCTACGGGGTGCTGCGCCAGTACTTTGAGGGCAAGGAGCTCGACGGCGTCATGAACTACCCCATGCGCACCGGGCTTCTTGACTTCGTGTGCAACCGCATCGGGGCCTCCGAGCTGGTCGCCCGCCTGGAACAGCTGCAGGAGAACTACCCGCGCGAGGCGTTCTACAGTTGCCTCAACCTGCTGGGCAGCCACGATCGCGAGCGCCTCTTTACCATGCTGGGCAACGCCCCCGACCCCGACTCCATGAGCGAGGCGGATCGCGCGGCGTATAGGCTGCCCGAGGGCCAGGCCGGCCTCGCGATGAGCCGCCTGTGGCTCACCGTCCTGCTACAGATGACGCTGCCCGGCGTGCCGTGCGTGTATTACGGCGACGAGCTGGGCCTCGAGGGCCTGCGCGACCCCTTCAACCGCGGGACCTTCCCTTGGGGCGGCGGGCGCAAGGACTGCTTCAACATCGTGCGCAACTGCATCGCCATCCGAAAGACCCTACCGGTCCTCACCGACGGCGACTTCGAGCCGTTCAGCAGCGGCGACGACGTGTTCGGCTTCTGGCGCCGCGGCGAGGACGGCAGCTGCGTGTGCGTGCTGGCCAACGCGAGCCTCTCGAACGCGCATACCGTTACGCTGCCCATGGTCGACGAGGCCGTGAGCGACGTCGTGTCCGGCATGGGCCCCAAGGTCCAGCACGGCCGCGCAGAGGTGTTCCTCTGGCCGCTCGGTACCGCCATCCTGCACTTCCACAAGAAGCAGCGCCTTCAGCAGCCCCTCGAGCGCGGCATGGGCGTGCTGTGCCACGTGACCTCCGTCCCCAATGGCGGCAAGCCCGGCACCATGGGCGCGCCGGCCAAGGCATTCGTCGACTGGCTGGCCACGGCGGGCGTGCGCTACTGGCAGGTGCTCCCGGTCACGCCGCCCGACAGTTTCGGCTCGCCGTACGCGGGTCTGGGCGCGTTCGCGGGATCGACGGCGCTTCTTGCCGAGGACGAGGCCACGACGCTCGCCGAGCTCAAGGGGTGCGAGCAGACGCGTGAGTACCGTGAGTTCTGCGACAAGAACGAGTATTGGCTCACGAGTTACGCGTGCTTTATGGCCATCAAGGACCTGCTCGGTCCCGTCGAGTGGCAGAAGTGGCCGGAGAAGTACCGCGCCTTCTCTCCCGACCTGGTTAATGACCCGCAGCTCAAGGCTGGTGTCCAGAAGCACATCAAGCTTCAGTACGCGTTCGATGCGCAGTGGAGCGAGCTGCGCGCCTACGCAAACGAGCGCGGCATCCAGATCATCGGTGACATGCCCATGTACGTGTGCGGCGACTCCGCCGACACCTGGGCTGAGCCGGATATCTTCCGGCTCGACGAGGACGGCTATGCCGGTGCACAGGCCGGCGCCCCGGGCGACGCTTTCGCGCCGGAGGGCCAGATGTGGGGCAATCCCACGTATAACTGGGACGTCCTGCGCGAGCAGGGCTACGGCTGGTGGCTCTGCCGCTTTAGCCGCGCGTTCGACGTGTACGACTATGTGCGTCTCGACCACTTCATCGGGTTCTCTTCTTACTACTCGATCCCGAAGGGCAAGAAGGCCTCCGAAGGCGAGTTCAACTTCGGGCCGGGCGCCGGGCTCTTCGAGGCGGCGTACAGGCAGTTCGGCCCGCTGCGCTTTATCGCCGAGGACCTGGGCGCCATTACCCCGGCGGTCCGCGCCCTCGTGGCCGAGACCGGTATCCCGGGTATGGACGTTGTGCAGTTCAACGACGGTGATGTGCGCGAGGGCTACGAGCCCAAGCCCGGCACCATCGTGTATGCGGGCACGCACGACAACCAGACCCTGCTCGGGTGGGTCAAGTCGCGCTTCGGTGCCGACGGCGAGGAGGCACGCGAGCTCGCGGCGCGTATCGGCCGCGACGTGCTCGCGACGGACGCCGGCGTGGCCGTGATGCAGCTGCAGGACGTGCTCTGCCTCGACGACGGCGCGCGCATGAACGTCCCCGGCGTGGCCGAAGGCAACTGGAGCTGGCGCGCCGATGCCGGCGAGGTCGC
This sequence comes from uncultured Atopobium sp., assembly GCA_964512475.1. GTDB lineage: Bacteria > Actinomycetota > Coriobacteriia > Coriobacteriales > Atopobiaceae > Paratractidigestivibacter. The sequence goes on along the minus strand of CAZEHG010000082.1, from coordinate 3,851 downwards.
CGCCGCGGCCGATCACCTTGCTGAGCTCGTGCGCGAGAGCGGAAGGTAAGGGCTTCTCGCCGCCGGACGGGTGCCGGGCTGGCGCCGGTTGCCGACAAACCCTGCAATTAAGGTCAAAATCGGAGTGGATTTGGGACCTTAATTGCAGGGTTTGTTTGTTTTGGCGCTTGGGGACGGGGCGTTCGGGAGTGTCCGAGTGAGCTCGCGGGCAGGGGGGCGGGGGCGCCCGGGGACGGGACGCTCGGGGCTGCTCGTCAAATTGACTTGCTCAACACTTCGCTCAATGCCCAGCGGGTTCCGAAGGCGCCTTCCCCTCGAGACTGTGTGCCGCTCCCAGCTCATCGCGGACAGCCCTGCGGACAGTGAAATACACAACGAGGCCGACCAAAACGAGCAGAACGATTGCCGGCAGAACATACTTCACGCTGATTGCCCAAGCTATCACGTTGATCTCGGAGCTTGACATCCCAATCACTCCAATCCGTTTGGGTTGCGAGGCGTTCGCAACCAGCTTCTCCGCAACGGGCGGATTCCTGGACTAGAGCATGCATTCGTGTCCGGAACATGGCTATAGACACTGCTTATGAAAAACGTATCTGGCGACGTCTATAACGAAACAACAGGTCAGATGCCCTTCTTGCCCATGGCGGTGTCTATCGCGTCAAGCAACTCCGACCGGGTGTGAACATTGAAACATTTATAGATGACGGCTCGCGCAGAGTTCACGCTTCCCATCGAAAGTCGCAACTTGTGCGCGATGCTTTGCCTCGGAAAGCCGTCCAAGGTCATCAGGGCGACCGAGCATTGCGTCTCGTTCAGGCCGCGCGATGCCAGGAAAAGCCGTAGGCGCTCGGACGTCTTTGCGGGGCGCGCGTGGGAGGCGGCGCTCGCCGTGTCCTCCAGGGCGCCTCCGACCACGGTCACGACGTAAAGCCCCGAAATTGCCAATGCGACGACTGCGAAGAACAGGCAAAGAACGGTCGAATAGATCGCGACGGCGGCCAAGCTGCCCGAGCAATACACGCCGACGCCGCTGGAGCCGCAGGCCTCACCGAAAGCAAGGCCGACAAGCGCGCCTGTGATAATGGGGGCCGAGAGGCGCGCGTCGCCCTGTTCAAGGCAAAAGCAGGCAAGTCCCGCCGTTAACAGCCCTGTCTGATACGCCGGCGCGTTGCCGGCGGGAAGAAGCGCAACGATGAACGAGCCGGTGCATATGAGCGCAGGCGTCTGCCACGCGCCGTCCCGCGCCGATTTCCATATTCGGACCGCCACGCACACCACTAACGCCACTGCAAGATAGGGCAGCAGCGATCGCCCGGAATAGGTCGATCTCCAGCACTCTTCGAATGCCATGCCGAGGACGATGGCCATGGGAAAAGTCGGCAGTGCTGCGAGAGATGCCGGTGCATTGCCAAGAAGCCCCTTGTCGAAACGGCGCGCCCCGGTTTCGACGGCTAGAAACGCGGCACAGGTTAGTTGGGCGGCTGCGCATAAAAAAAGCGAGCTCTTTAATGCGAAGAACCTGGCGGAGCAGATAAGGATCGCAATGATCGGGATTACGAACCGGCCACGGACTCGGCTGGTGTTCTTATCGGCAGCCCAAGCCAGGGCCCTTCCCAAGGCATATCCGCAAACTGTTGCGAGAACCGCGCTTCGCCAATAATCGAGGGGAACGGCTGTGGCGCCTGGCTGGATGCCGATTGGGAGCAGGACAAGCAGGCCGGCGAGGAGGGCCGGGGTGTTTGTGGGGATGCCGACGTGCGCGGTTTCCGTCGTTTGCGGCTGTCCATCAGCGTGGGTGTCTTCCTGCTTTGCGGACGCGCTCCGCTCCCTGAGTTCTGCCGCGGATGAGACACCGAGCTTCTTGTAGGCATGCGCTTGCGTGTTCCTGATGGTGGAAGGGCTTCTTTCCATCAAGGAGGCGATTTCCGCGGAGGTGTGGCCGTCGAGCATGAGAGTAATCGCCCTTGCTTCGTTTTCGGTGAGGAGCGATACATCAAGTTCGAAATCCTCTGCCGTGGACTGCGAAGGCTCCTTATTGGCAAGGGCGTCGGCTGCATGGAGACGATGCCGCCTAAAACGGTTCGCTGCCAAGAGCGCGGCGATTGCGACGGCAGTTGCCGCCAAGAACCAATGGCTGTATCCGCAGGTGAGGCGAATGAAGGTGGGGTCCGCCCACGAAAGAGACCAGGTTGACAGCAGGCCAATCAAAAGAGCAACTACAGACAGGGGGCCGCCTGCGGCTTGCGCGGCACAGAGGACACCGACATAGAACAGCGGCGGTACGAGCGCAACGACGCCGCAATCGACTCCGAAGGAGGCCGGGCTCACCGCGCTTGCAGCTGCCCAAGGCGGGGCGGCTGCCCCCGTCAACGCGCCGATCAGTTGCTGAACGGTTGATCCCCATACCGCCGAGGGGCTTCCCACAACATAAAGGCATCGGTTCGGGTAGTAGCTCGCCATAGCAAGCGGGGCCATGGCGCCAGCCAAGAAGCACATCGCGGCCGTTGTCCCTCGGCGAGCCGTAGAGGCCGCCTCGGATGCGCTCTTTGGAAATGCCGCGGCGCTCGTGAACGCTGCCACGCAGGGTAGCGCTACTCCAAAGGCGGCTTCGAGAAGAAACCCGGCGACAGGTGGAATGTCGAACAGCCGTGAGTCCGGGGAGAAGCAGGATAGGGTCGTCGCGCCGTATCCGAGCACGGCATAGAGCGCAACGAGAACCAGAGCCAAGGGCTTCTTGCCGACGAAGCGGCGATTTGCCTTGGCGCGGCAGATCGGCTCGCCGGCAACAGCACCGGCGGCGAGCACGACGCTTGCGGAAAGCGTGAGCGTGGTCGAGTCCAGCAGCGAGCCGGTCTTGGGAGTAAAGAAGGGAGGCGTCCCGAGGACGATCGCAACGAGTAGACAGCCACCGCCGCCCGCCTCCACCCATTTGGTTCCGTGCTTCCGAATCTAATCCACAGCGGTCGCTCCCGTTTCCGTTCTGGCAGAGTACGGTGAATTTGAAACACTTTACCCCTATCGGGGGACCGCCTGAGGCCGGATACGGGCCTCAGGGGCATTGTCTTCAGCGCCATGCGGCCGTATTTTGGGCTGTCGAGTTCAGCGATGCTGACAAACCCTTCAGCTAATGCGAATGATAGCCTTTACCTGCAGCTTCCGCAAAATACGGATAAAGAATGGCCAAAATCCTGCAAAATTCGGATGTGCACTCATGAGAAGGGCCCGGCGGGGATGCATTTGCTCCTTCGCCGGGCCCTTGCTTGTGATGTTGGGCGGGTGAGCCTTGATCCGGCCGCGCTCGCTGCGGTTTAGAAAGTGCCGCTGACGGTATAGCCTCCGGACTGACTCTCCCAGAAAGTGTTGCCGCAGGTGTTGCAGTGCAGGCGATACTTGCGGTTGCGGATCTGGTAGCCCAGGTCATGGTCCTCGCAACCCGGGCAGTACTAAGTGACATCGCGGTCCCAGAGCAGCCAGTCGTCGGAATCGCCGTCGGGAATGACGCCGCCGCTGGCCTCGACAATTTCCTCGTCGGCGAGCTGCTTCATCTCGAGTTCAGACATGGCCCCTCTTCTCTTGGGAATAAAAGATGAACCTAGAATGAGACGATCATTCAGGTAGTGGGAGAGCGATTCGCCTGACGCACCCCCGTCGTCGCTAGAGGTCGCGGTAGTCGACGAGGCGCAGGTCGGGCTGGGACTCGAGCCAGGCGCGGAGCTCGGGGTCGATGAGGGCGTCGACCTCCTTGACGCGCGGCGTGGTGAGGGACGAGTTCTGCAGGATGAAGTTGTCCAGGTAGCCGGGGTGGCAGACGAAGACGACCGTTTCGCCGTCAGCCATGCCCTCGACGG
>CAZEHG010000081.1:0-8117 GCA_964512475.1 uncultured Atopobium sp. | reverse complement strand
TCGCCTGCGGCGGCACCTGGATGGTCAAGCCGGCCCTCTTCGCCGACGGCGACTTCTCCAAGGTCACCGAGGCCTGCAAGGGCGCCATGGACGTCGTGGCCAAGGTGCGCGGCTAGGGGGCGGCTAGGGGCGCGAGCTTAGGGACGCGCGGCTAGCGTCGCGGGCAGGCGCGAAGAGCCTTGTGCAGGAGTGATCGGTTTGGGGACGTAGGCTGCGGCGGTCAAACGAGAGCTGCGGCCTACGTCCCCAAATCGGTCATCGGTGGCGTAAGATGCCTTGCGAACAGCGAGCGACAAGGGTCAGAGGACATGAACGGCGACGAGGTCAGCGTAGGTTGCGGCGGCAAGAGGATCGTGTGTTTCGGCGACTCCACCACCGACGGGGACGACGGTTTCGGCGGAGGCGGGCCGAGCATCAGCTGGACCGCTCACCTGGGCGCGCTTCTCGGCGGCGCCGAGGTGGTGAGCTTCGGCGCCCGGGGGTCGTGTGTGGCCTCCGGCGCCAACGAGTATGCGCCTTTCGTCGAGAGGCTGGGCAGCCTGCCTGCCGGCGCGGACGTCTACCTCCTTTTCGGGGGCGTGAACGATTTCTGCTTCGGCGCGCCGCTGGGAGAGATGGGCTCCACGGACCCGTGCACGTTCTACGGGGCCTATGACCTGCTGGTTCGCGGAATCGCGGCGCGCTCGCCCGAGGCGAGTCTCGTCGTCATGACACCGTGCAAGACCTGCGGCAAGCCCGCCTGGGGCTTTCCCGGCAGCTTCGAGAAGAACGGCGCCGGCCTCACGCAGGCGGCTTACGTCGACGCCGTGCGCGTGGTTGCCGACCGCTATTCCCTGCCGGTGATCGATCTCTATGCGGAGAGCGGCATCTCGCCTTTCCTGCCCGAGCACCGCGAGCGCTACATGCCCGACGGGCTGCACTACTCGCCGGCGGGATACGAGCGGCTCGCGCGCCGGATCGCCGCCGGCCTGCGCGCGGTCCTGGGGTAGGGGAGCGACGCGCCCGGTTCTGAGATGAACGGTCCGGGGACGTCGGCTACAGTGGTCAAGTGAGCAGTTCGGGGGAGTTGGTTACAGCGGGTCAAGCGAGAGCTTCAACCAACGTCCCTAAATCGGGCAAGGAGGGGGAGAGATGAGCGAATCGTTCCGGCTGGACTCCGACGGGTTCTCGTGCACGCGCGTGTGCGCCGAGCCCGAGGTCTGGCGCGTCGAGCTCGCCATGAGCCGGACCTTCTTGCCGAGCGTGAACGTGCACGTCGTGCTCGACGGCGGGCGCGCGCTCATCGTCGACGCCGGCACCTGGGACGACTACAACGACACGCGCCTTATGCGCGCCCTGGTGCGCCTGGGCGTCGATCCCTTGCGCGCGACCGTCTTCTGCACGCATTCCCACGAGGACCACACGGGGCTTGTGCGGGAGCTCGCCGACGCGGGCGCCCAGATCGTCATGTCCTCGCGGACGCTCCTCGACCTGCAGGCCTACGCGTGCCCCGCCTACCGAGACTTCCTCGTCCGGCGCCTGGTCGCAGAGGGTTCCGAACCGGCAGTGGCCGCCGAGCTCGTGGCAACGCTGTGGACCCGCCGCGCGGACTTCACGCTTGACGGGGTTGATGTGCGGACGGTTGAGCCGGGCGAGCGCGTGGCCTGCGGACGTTGGGAATTCGAGGTCGTCGCGACGCCCGGCCACACCCCCGGCCACTGCGTCCTGTGGCTCCCTGCCCGCCGCCTCGCGCTCACGGGCGACGCGCTTCTCTTCGCCTGCTCGACGTTCATTAGCTTCTGGCAAGAAGTGCCCGACTCCCTGGGCGACCACCTGCGCTCGCTGGGCAAGCTCGCGGACATGGGTATCGAGCAGGCGTTTCTTGGCCACGGCGAGCAACAGGGGAGCATCGCCGAGCGAGCCCGGGCGAACATCGCCCATCACGAGAAGAGAAGCGCCCGCGCGCTCGCGGCCATCCGCGAGGACCCGGGTCGGACGGCCCGTGAGCTCACAGCGGGCATGGGGTGGCGCGCCGTCGGCGCCGGCGGCCTCGACGCCGTGCCCTTGGCCACCAGGTGGTTCTTGTGCGCGGAGTCCATCGCCAACCTGGACCACCTTGTTGACCAGGGATTGGTTTATCGTCAGAAGGACGCCGCGGGCGTCTTTGGATACTATCCGGCATAGGCGCGCGGCCATGTGGCCGCGCAACGGCGCCCCGCGCGGGCGCGCTACACGTTAGGAGGCAACAGTGCTCTTTTCTTCTCTTTCCGACTACGACCAGAACGTGATTTCGTCCGAGGATATGGCCAAGGTCCTCGCGTTCCTCTCCCGCGACGACCTTGAGCAGATCGAGTGTGGGCGCCATGACATCGACGGCGAGAGGATCTTCGCCAACGTCATGGAGCTTGAGACCGCCCCGGCCGACAAGAAACCCTACGAGGCGCACCGCCGTTACGCCGACGTCCACTTCGTCATCAGCGGCGAGGAGCACGTGGGCATCGCTCCGGTCGCGGAGCTCGAGCCTGCGGGCGAGTTCAGCGAGAAGGACGACTTTGGCCTCTACGGCGAGCCCGAGCGCGAGTCCTGGGTCACGCTCCGCGCCGGCGATCTCGTGGTCACGCCGCCGTGCGACGCCCACAAGCCCGGTTGCTGCGGCGAGTCCGGCCCCGCGAGGCTCAAGAAGGTCTGCGTCAAGATCCTGGTGGCGTAGCGCCCGTCTCGTGGCGTAGCGCCGCCAGTGGGCCTCGTCTCGCGGCATGCCCCGCGCCCCTCCGGAGTTCGGAAGCCTTCCGAAAGTTGAGAAGCCTTCCGAACTCTGGAGCCTTTTCAAGCACGGTAGCATTTCCCCAGTTCAGAAGCCTTCAAGCCCGGTGGCCACTCGAGTTTGGAAGCCTTCCGAACTTTAGGAAGCCTTCTCAACTTTGGAAGCCTTCCGAACTCGGGGGGAAGACGCTGGAGCGGGCGCACGGCCGTGCGGGTAGAATCGAAGACTCGAAAACAACAACAACGCGTCGGGCGCCGCCGGTCGGGGCCCGGCGCGCGGGATTGAAAGGGATTTAACCATGGACGACGCAGAGAAGCAGCGTATCCGCGAGGAGTTCGAGGCATCGCGCAGGCAGGGCTCTGAGGCAAAGCAGCAGGAAGCGGCGGCGGCCGCGACGGCGAGCGCCCCCGCCCCGACACAGGAGCCGCTCGCCGAGGGCGTGAGGATCAAGCACGTCGTTGGCGTCGTGTCCGGCAAGGGCGGCGTCGGAAAGTCGCTGGTCACGGGTATCCTCGCCACCGAGCTCTCGCGCCGCGGCGCCAAGGTAGGCATCCTCGACGCAGACGTGACCGGCCCCTCCATCCCGAAGATGCTCGGCCTCTCGGGCCAGCACGCCTACGCGCAGGACAACCTGCTCGTCCCGCTGGAGTCCGCGGGCGGCATCAAGGTCATGAGCGCAAACCTCGTGCTCGAGAACGAGACCGACCCCGTGCTCTGGCGCGGCCCCGTGGTCGCGGGCGCCATCAAGCAGTTCTGGGGCCAGACCGCGTGGGGCGAGCTCGACTTCCTGCTCGTCGACATGCCCCCGGGAACCTCCGACGTGGCCCTCACCGTGTTCCAGAGCCTGCCCGTGGAGGGCGTCGTCATCGTCAGCTCGCCGCAGGACCTCGTCCAGATGGTCGTGGGCAAGGCCGTGAACATGGCGAACATGATGGACGTGCCGGTCATCGGCCTTGTGGAGAACATGGCCTATGTCGAATGCCCGGACTGCGGCAAGAAGATCTATCCCTACGGCCCTTCTCGCCTGGAGGAGACCGCGGCCGCGTTCGACCTCATCGAGCTGGGCCAGCTCGGCATCGACCCCGCGCTCGCGGCAGCCTGCGACGCCGGCGACCTCGAATTCGCGCTGCCCGCCGGCACGCTGCCGCAGATGGTCGAGACGGTCGTGCAGGTGGCCGAGTTCACCGAGTTTCTTGCCAACGAGGGCAATGAGGTCCGGTAGCGCATGAAGAAGCCCTCCCGCGCCAAGCAGAAAGAAGCCCTCGCGGCCGCGGCGGCCGCCGTCGCGGTGCCCGCCCGCTGCGACGTCGCCGTCATCGGCGGCGGTGCGGCCGGGCTCGCCGCGGCGGCGACCGCGGCCGAGGCCGGCGCGAGCGTGGTCGTCCTCGAGCGAGACCTCGAGTGCGGGAAGAAGATCCTGGCCACGGGCAACGGGCGCTGCAACTTCGCCAACGAGCGCCTCGACGCCGAGCGCTTCAACGACCCGGGGTTCGTGCGCGCGGTGTGCGGGAAGGGCGACGCGTGGCTCGCCGACGTGCTCGCGTTCTGGCGGGCGTGCGGGCTGGCTTGGGTGAGCGAGGATGGGCGCCTCTACCCGGCATCGCTGCAGGCGGCGAGCGTGCGCAACGTGCTTCTCGACCGGTGTCGCCGCGCCGGCGTCATCCTGGCGCCGGGCCGGGAAGTCACGCGCCTGGACGCGCTCCCGACGCGCGCGGCCTCGGTCGTGCTCGCCTGCGGCGGGGGAGAAGCGCTCGTCTCCGGGCTCGGGCTCAAGACGCGGGCGTTCACGCCGGTGCTCTGCCCCATCGCGGCGGCGCCCGTGGACGTGCGGGTCGACACGGCGATGCTCGACGGCCGGCGCGCCCGTGTTCGCGCCGTGCTGCTGCGCGGCGGCCGCGAGGCATTCGCCGAGGACGGCGAGGTGCTCTTCCGCCCCTGGGGGCTCTCGGGCATCGTGATGTTCGATCTCTCCCGCCGCGCGCGGCCCGGCGACGTCGTGCGGCTCGACCTCACGTGCGGCAGGGCGCCGGCGGAGCTCGAGGGGGTCTGCGCGGACGGGCTGCTCGACCCGCGGGTCGCGGGGGCCCTCGGCGGCGGGGACGCGGCGATCGCGCGCGCACGGGCGCTCGATTTCCGCGTGGAGGGTCTTGTCGAGACGAACAAAGCCCAGGTCATGCAGGGAGGGCTTCTTGCCGATCAGTTCGACGCGGCGACGCTTTCGGCGCGCACGCGCCCGGGCCTCTTCGCCTGCGGGGAGGCGCTCGACGTGGACGCCGACTGCGGCGGGCTCAATCTCGCGTGGGCATGGAAGAGCGGCATGGTCGCCGGCGCGGGTGCTGCGGCGGCAGCGGCCTGCGGAGCGGGCGCGGCCGCGGCAGTGGCCTGCGGAAGGGGCGCTTCGGAGGCGGTCCGCGCGTCTGCGGCCCCCGGAACACCCATAGCCGCGGCCCGCGCGCCCCGATCAGAAAGGGACGGTTTCTCATGTTAGAGGTCTCCGGCGTCCGGATTCGCCTGTCGCAGCTCGACGGCGGCGATGCGCACGAGCTCGCCGCGCTGCGCAAGGCATGCGCGAGGAAGCTCCGCGTCAATGCCGGCGAGCTCGCGAGCCTTGAGCGCCGTCGTCGCTCCATCGACGCCCGCAAGAAGAACGACATCTCGCTCACGTACACTGTGCGGGTCGGCCTGCGCGGGGGCGAGCGGGCGGAGCGCGCGCTTCTTGCCAAGTTGGCGAGGTCCCAGGCCAAGAAGGGCGTGGCGGCGGTGGACGAGAAGCCCTTCTCCTTCCCCGAGCCGGTCGAGCGGGCCCCCGAGCGGCGGGTCGTCGTGGTCGGGGCGGGCTGCGCGGGCCTCTTCTGCGCGCTCTCGCTCGCGCGCGCGGGTTTAGCTCCCCTGCTCGTGGAGCGCGGCGACGACGCGGAGCGCCGCAGCCGGGTCGTGGAGGCCCACAACGCGACCGGGGTCCTCGACCCGCAGAGCAATATCCAGTTCGGCGTCGGCGGGGCGGGCACGTTCTCGGACGGCAAGCTCCAGACGGGGACTAAAAGCCCCGCCCACCGCCTTATCTTGCAGACCTTCGTCGACGCGGGAGCCCAGCCGCGGATTCTGTGGGACGCGAAACCCCACGTGGGCAGCGACGTCTTGCCGCGCGTGGTCACCGACATCGTGCGGCAGATCGAGGAGGCTGGCGGAGAGGTGCGCACCCGTTGCCGTATGGCAGGCCTCGAGGCCAAGGGCGGGGAGGCGCGCGCCGTCACGCTTGTCTCCGAGGCGTCTGACGGCTCGGCGGGCGAGGAGCGCGTGGAGGCCTCGGCGGTCGTGCTCGCCTGCGGGCACTCGGCCCGCGACGTCTTCGAGCTGCTGCGCGAGCGCGGCGTCGCCATGGAGCGCAAGACCTTCGCGATGGGTGTGCGCATCGAGCACCTGCAGACGGAGATCGACCGGGCGCTGTACGGCTCCGCCGCCGGCAACCCGGTGCTCGGGGCGGCCCCGTACAAGCTTTCGGAGCACCTGCCGGGCGGGCGCTCCGCGTTTAGCTTCTGCATGTGCCCGGGCGGCTTTGTGGTCTCGGCGGCGAGCGAGCCGGGCGGCGTGGTCACGAACGGCATGAGCCTTTCTGACCGTGCGGGGGACAACGCGAACTCCGGGCTTCTTGTCAACGTGTTCCCCGACGACCTGCCGGGCGACGACGTGCTCGCGGGCGTCGCGCTGCAGCGGGAGTGCGAGCGCGCGGCATTTGCCGCGGGCGGCGGCGGTTTCACGGCGCCGGCGCAGCTCGTGGGGGATTTCCTGCGCGGACAGGCCTCGACGGCGGGCGGCTCGGTCGCGCCAACCTACCCGCGCGGGGTCGCCTGGGGCAGCGTCGACGGCTGCCTGCCGCCCTATATCACCGAGACGCTGCGCGCCGCCATCCCGAGCATGGCCCGCAAGCTGCGCGGATTCGACGCCGCCGACGCGGTTCTCACCGGCGTCGAGACGCGCTCGAGCTCGCCGGTGCGCGTGATGCGCGGGGAAGACGGCCAGAGCGTGAACGTGCGGGGGCTCTGGCCGGTCGGCGAGGGTGCGGGCTACGCCGGCGGCATCATGTCCGCTGCGACCGACGGCCTTCTTGCCGCGCAGAAGATCATCGACTCGCTCGGGGCGAGGGCCTGACGCGAGGCCGGGTATACGGCCATCTTTAATGCGAGCTCAGAGAACACAGAGAAGCCCGCCCCGAGCCGTTGCGGCTTGGGGGCGGGCGTATTGACGTACGCTCGGGATTCGCCCGCTACACGTGCCCGTTGACTGCGAGCTCGACGCAGCGGTAGGCGCCGTCGTAGACGCCGATGCGGTTCGCGTCCTCGATGCGGTCGCACATGGTGGCGATAAGCCCGCGGTCCGCCTGGAAGGAATCGATCATGCCCAGGACCTCGGCCGTGTCGTCGATCTCGTAGGTGCCGTCGCCGACCTCGGCCGCGCGGATGGCGCCCCAGGCCTCGTGGCCGCCCACGCGGTGGATCATCAGCTTGGGCACGGGATAGAAGCTGAACTCGCTGGGCTTGGTGATCAGCACGTCGGAGGCGCGCATGAGCAGGTTCGAGCTGTACACGGCGGCGAAGATGTCGTCGTCGCAAAAGGCATGGACGCCCGTGACCTCGCCGGTAAGCGCCTGCTCGGCGAATGTGCGGACCTCGGCGAAGTCGTCGAAGTGCAGCTGCGCTTCGCCGCGCAGGCCGGGCACCTTCTTCGCGAGCTCCTTCCAGACCTTGCGGTGGTCGCCCACGTTCACGAAGAGGGCCGCCTCGCCGCGCCGCACGTAGGGCAGGAGCTTCTCGCAGATGGCGCAGAAGAGCTCGGACTGGGCACCGGCTCCACCAACGGACAGCAGGTAGCGCACGGGGCCGCCGCCGAGCACGCGCCCACGCCTCGCCGCGCAGTCGGCCTCGATGTTCGCCACGAGCTCGTGGTCCACGTAGTGGCCGGTGTAGACGATGGCGTCGTCGGGCATCGGCTTGAGGACGTGGCCCGGCCACATTCCGCGCAGCTCCTTGTAGCCCAGGTAGGCGCCAGGGGTCTGAACGGCATGGATGGAGCCCTCGGCCAGGTGAAGGGCTATCGGCCAGTTGTCGGGGATGGCGTTGACCACGTGCGTCATGCCGGCGTGGACGGCCGCCTGGCTCGGCCACGCGTGCGTGCCGATGTAGGGGGTGTCGCGCGGGATGTCGCGGAACAGCGGCACGCAGAGCTCGGCGTTCTTCTGGTCCCCGGCGTTGTACGAGAGCTTGCGGAAGCCCTCGGAGTTGAGCGGCTCCCACACCACGGCGTTGAAGGGCGGAACCGCCTGCGAGAGGCGCGAGCCCATGGAGTAGAGCTTGTTCTGGTAGGCGATGACCTTGGA
>CAZEHG010000080.1:0-8240 GCA_964512475.1 uncultured Atopobium sp. | reverse complement strand
GTCGTCTCTCCGACATCGCCCCCACCATGCTGACCATGGCCGGCCTTGAGCCCTCCGCCGAGATGACGGGCCGCGTGCTCGCCACCGAGGAGTAGGAAGACCTGAGGTTCCTTGCGTAACACAGAAGGGCCGTCGCCCACATCCGGCGACGGCCCTTCCTATATCGAAGAATCGGTCAAGGGGGTTATCCGGACTGAGGGCATATGGTGAGACGACGCTTCGAGTTACGGTCAGGGCCGCAATGTGCTAGACTTCAAATTTGTATGAACCGAGCTCTGATTAGGAGTCCTCTTGAACCCGCTGAACATCGTCCTCACCGTGCTTCTCATCGTATCCGGCGTCCTCACCGTCATCCTCGTGCTCATGCACTCCGGCAAGGGCACCGGCGTTTCCGATATGATCGCGTCGTCCATGTATAACGCTGCCTCCGGTTCCGGCATCTGGGAGAAGAACCTCGACCGTCTTACCGTCATCACGACCACGGTCTTCATCCTGTGCGCCATCGTGATGGCCATCACTTTTCCGGTCGGGACCATCGGCTAAGGTAATCAAAGGAAACCGAATAGTCCTTCAGAGAAGACGGGCGACCGTCTTCTTTTTGTCAGGCCATGTGCCTTAACTGCGATTTCGCAAATCGGCGAAAGTTTTTTAGAAATGAGCTTGCATTGCCCTTGCAGAGGATGTTATATTCTTTCTCGCGCAAAAGCGCAGCAAGTCGGAGTGGCGGAATTGGCAGACGCGCTAGCTTGAGGTGCTAGTGACTGTTAAAGGTCGTGCGGGTTCAAGTCCCGCCTCCGACACCAAGAAATTAAGAGGGCCTCTTCGGAGGCCCTCTTTTTCGTTTTGTTTTCGTCCATGTCCAAACGAGAAAATCGCGGGAACCCCGGCGTTTCGCGCCGCATAAGGCACGGGATGCGGGGAACAGCATCTATGTCAACCTTTCGAAGGGAGTCGTAGATGATTGAACAGCTCACCGTGTGTTTGCCCGACGGACCCGGCAAGCTCGCCCAGATGTGCCATGTGCTCGGCGAGAACGATGTCCAGATTCATGCCCTGATGGTGGCCGAGACGGTCGATTTCGGCATTATACGCATGATTTGTGACAAGCCGAGGACGACCGCCGCCATGCTGCGCGAGAAGGGCTACAACGCCATGTGCGCCCGTGTGGTCGCCGCAGAGGTAGAGAACGTCCCCGGCGCGCTCGGGCGCCTGCTCGACCGCCTGGCGTCAAGCGACCTCAACGTCGAATACGCCTACACTTGCTCTTTGGGTGAGCGGACCGTGGACGTGATCAAGGCCACCGGCGAGCCGCTCGAGATCAAGCTGCGCGAGAGCGGCCTGGCATTTCTTGAGGCGAAGGACCTCTACCAGGTTGACTAGGCCTCCCTCGCGCCCGTACGAGAGCCGAGGGAACCTATGGCAAAGGCAAGAAGCGCGCTCGCTAAGCGCCATATGGAGGGCATCGGGGAGGGTAGCCTCGCGGGCACCCTCTCCCGGCTTCTGCAGCTCACGAGCGACGCCGTCCTCGCGTTCGACGGGGACGGGCGCGCGCTTCTTGCCAATGACGAGGCCATCGAGGTGCTCTGCGCCAAGGGAGTCGAGGTGGCGGGGCTCAAGGTCCAGGAGCTCTTCCCGAGCCTCGCGGGTCCTGGCGACGGACGTGACGCTGACGGGGACCCCTTGTCCGCGCTTCCTTTCGCCCTCGACGGCTCGGCCTCGGCGGTGCGTGCTCGCACATTGGACGGGTCGCTGGTCGAGATGACCGTGCGCTGCGAGTCTGTCCAGGCCCCGGGGAAGACCTACCTGCTCGTCGCGCACCCGACGGGCGTCGACGCCGCCTCGGTGCGCGAGCGCGACCGCACGCTCGAGGACCTCCGCCGCGCGAACCGGCGTCTCTCGGGCGCGATGAACATCGTCCTGGACACGCTCGACGCCCAGGACGTCGGCGAGCTCTTCGGCCGAACCCTCGAGAGCCTCTACAAGACGATTGAGGCCGACGGCACCGTGGTCTACCTTGCCGGCAACGACGGCTTCCATCTGCGCGGCGCGTCGGGGGACATCGACGTCTCCCGCGTGCCGCGCTTCATGCACTTCGGCCGCACCGTCGAGAACCTCGCCACCCGCGCCGGCGAGGCCGTGCGCCTGCGCGTCGTCGCCCCCACGGGCGATGCCCTGCGGGCCGGGCGCCTGACCGTGCGCGACGTCGCGAACGAGGACACCCGCGAGGTCGTGCGCATCCCCTCGAAGCTGCTGCCGCCTTTCACAAGCTTCATAGCCGTGCCCGTGTGGTTCGACGGCTCGGTGATCTCCATCATCGAGGTTGGCTGGAAGCGGCAACACCCCATAGCCAAGGACGACGCGCGCCTGCTCGACTCTGTGGCGCATTACCTGGCCGTCCAGCTCGCGGGCGCGTTCGCGACCATGCGGGCGCAGCGCGCCTCTCGCCTGGACGAGACCCTCTCGGACCTGCGCGAGGAGGTCCTGGGCATGGGCGAGGACGAGGACCCCCGTCAGGTCATCGTCGACGTGCTCTCAGACGCGGCCTTGGAGCTGGAAGCGGCCTTCGTCGAGCTCGAGGTGGGCGAGGACGGCCTGATCGCGGGCGAGCTGCCGCTCACGGGCCTCTGGGAGCTCTCGGTCGACCTCGACGAGCTCTGCGACGGCCACGTGAGCGACGGGATGGCCGTCGTGCCCCTCGGAGCCGGGACGGCGATCCACGACGCCCTCCGCGACCTCGGCGAGCCGTGCGAGGGCGTGTTCCTTGACGGCGGCGTCGTGGCGGGAAAGAGGCGCTGCTGCCTGATGCTGCGGCCCGACGGCGCCGAGCCCTTCGACGACGTGGAGCAGGGCTTCCTCGCGCGGCTCGTGTCCTGTGCGCGCGACGTGGTGCGCGGCGAGCAGTCAAGGGTCGAGAACAGGCGCATCTCGCAGGCGCTGCAGTCGGGGATGAGAAACGAGCTCCAGCGCGTCGACGGGCTCAGCGCCCAGGGCATCTACTCGTCGGCCACGGCGGCGGCGTTCGTGGGCGGCGACTTCTACGACCTGATCCGCCTGCCGGACCGGCGCGCCTGCGTGATCATGGGCGACGTCTCGGGCAAGGGCGTCGAGGCGGCCTCGGTCTCGGCGGCGGTGAAGACGGCGCTCGGCGCCTACGCCTGGGAGGGGCTCGCCCCTGCCAGGATGGTCCGCTCCCTCAACGACTTCCTTCTCGGCTTCTCGCGCGTGGAGACCTTCGCCACGCTCTTCGTGGGCATCATCGACCTGGCGGCGTCGACGATCACATACTGCTCAGCGGGCCACCCGCCCGCGCTTCTCGTCCACGCGGGCGCGGATGAGATGCGCCTGCTGGACGTCCAATCGGGCGTGGTGGGCGCCTTCGCCGACATCTCGTACCAGGACGGCGTGGCGGCGCTCTGCGAGGGCGACGTGCTTCTGCTGTATACCGACGGCACCACGGAGGCCCGGGACCCCTCAGGCGCCTTCTTCGGCGAGCAGGGACTGCGGGACATGGTTATGCGCGAGTCGGCCGGCGACAAGCCCTACGAGGGCTTCCTGGACCGCCTGCTTGCCTGTGTGGAGGACTTTACCGGCAATAAGCTCGAGGACGACGTGGCCATGGTCTGCGTGCGCTTCGACGAGCTCGGCTAGGCGGCTCGCGAACGGAGGGCGGCACTTCTTGCCATAAAGCCGTGGCATGCGGCGAGCGCCTGCCTCGATTGGCGGGAATGTTGGTTTAGCTGCCGTTCAGGGTGGGCATGTTAGTTCTATGGCGACGATAGCGAACATAGCCCAGGTGTCTGTGGAAGGCGACCTCGACGTGAGGAGCGTCCCCGGGGTCCGCCGCACGCTTGACGGTCTCATCGATTCCGGCTGCCGCCGCGTCGTGCTGAACATGGGGAGAGCCGCCTATGCGGACTCCGCCGGGATGGGCCTTATCTTCTCCGAGCTGCGACGTATGCGCGACGTCGGGGGGCTTCTCTCGCTCACGAACGTCTCGGACCGCGTGTATCAGTCGCTTTGCCGCATGCGCATGGCGGATTTCGTGCCCATAGCGCGCGCGGGCGCGGCGAACGAGGTGCCGAAGCTCCCCGCGGGCGCGCTGCCCGTGTGGAGGACGACGTTTCGCGTGGACGCCGACCAGCTCGACCGGACAAGGCGCCGGCTCGAGAATCTGCTCTGCGGCCTGCCGCTCTCTGACAGCGACCTCTTCGACCTCAATCTCGCCTCCGGCGAGGCCGTCGGCAATGCGGTCGACCATACCTGCGCCGCCGGCGTGCTCGTGACGGTCGCGGCGTACACGGACCGGGTGGTCGTCGACGTCGCTGACTGCGGCGGGGGCGTCGACGGCTCCTGCCTGGACGACCTGCGGGATGAGTCCGACCCGTTCTCCGAGCGCGGGCGTGGCATCAAGCTTATGCGCCTCCTGGCCGATTCGGTGACGATAAGCCCGAAATCGACGGGGGAGGGCACCGTCGTCCGCCTGGTCAAGATGTTCCCGGTGCCTGACGGGGCGAACAGGTAGGGACCGGCACACAACGTGCTTCTCGCCTGTCGTTCATCTCTGTACGTTAGCGCCGCCACGGCTCACGCGCTTTCGACAGCGCGTACACGGCCAAGGTCATGATCGCCGAGGTGAGGGGCAGAAACCAGAGCCTCGGCCCCTCTCCGCCCTCCACCCATCGTTGCCACTCAACGCCTTGGAAAGAGACGAAGGTGTGGATCGGGTTCTCGACGAGCGCGATACCGGGCAGGTTGCGCAGGATATCGCTCACGAAGGAGTTCCCGCTCGTGACTGCGGGAAGAAACAGCAGGAGCACAAGGACGAAGGACCCGGCCGAGCTCCCCGTCAGCCTCCGTGTTCCCGCATATGCGAGGGTCGCGAAGAGCGTCGTCCCGACCAGGTGGGCCAGGCAGGCTGCGGCGACGACAACGGGGTGTGCGCCGCTCCCCGGCCCTTGCCCCGTCATCAGGAGGTAGACATCCTCAGAGCTGGATATCTGCGGTCCTGAGGACGCGATGCCGCTTGCGAGGGATATCAAGAAGGTTGCCGTGGCGACATGGACGGCCACCAAGATCGCGTCCATCGCCTCGGAGCGCCACAGCCTGCGGAGCGACCCCTGTCCCGTGACCGCCATCTCGTGCGACTCTGGGGAGAAGACCAGCGTCGCCAGCGCCATCGAGCACGCGGGGGCGAGGAGCCAAGCGATGCTCAGCTGTCCGCTCGTTCCCATGTCGAACTGCAAGAAATCAATCGCGTCAGGGTAAGTTCCCGCAGGTAGGGACCTGAGGAAGCCGGCTTGGTTATATCGGACCACGATGATGGAGGCGAGCAGCAGCGCAAAGACCAGGCCTCGGTTGGCGAGGCAGGTCCTCACGAGTTTTCTTTCGTGCCGAAGCATGAGGCTCCTTAGGTTGCAAGTGCAATTTAGAGGAAGTCGCGCCGCGCATTGACCCGGGCGAAACCGATTGCCACGCATGAGGCGCAGAGAGCGATGGACAGGGCTTCCAGCACGTAGGGGTTGAGGCCCCCGGGTGCGTAGAGCGCGTTTCTTGCCAGCATGCTCCAATCGCCGAACAGGAAAGACCACGGTACGATCGCTGAGGCAGCCGAGAAGGCCGCGACGCAAGCGAAGGACCAGAACGGTTTCATGTAGAGCGACAAAAGAGCCAGAAGCTGCGCGAGCAGAATGTGCGGCAGCAAGATGCAGAGCGCCGTATGCGCGAAAAGTGCCTGCGAAGAGACGCCTGTACGGAAGTTTCTTCTAGAAAGTGCTTGCACGGACGCGCGAAGGCGTGTATAGTTACTCCTCGCGTCACGCGGGCTTAGCGCAGTTGGTAGCGCGCCACCTTGCCAAGGTGGAGGTCGCGGGTTCGAACCCCGTAGCCCGCTCCATGAATTCGAGGCGGTCGACCATTTGGTCGGCCGCTTTTTCTATGCGCTAACTGCTGGAGCCCTGCTACATAAGCCGAGCCCGGCGCCCCGATTGCAGGGCGCCGGGCTCGGCTTATCTCAATAAGAAGCGCGTTGTCGACGCGGGCTACTTTCCGAGGCCATTGGGCCCCATGGCGCCGGGCACGGTCTTTTCTCCGTGCCCATAGGCGGGCTGGGCGGAGATCTCCTGGATCTTCGTCGCCTCGGCGACCACGCCCTCGGGCATCACGTTGTCGTAGCGGTGGCACGCGCACCAGTGGCCTGGCGTGACCTCGCGCAGTTCCGGTGCGGACATGTCGCAGCCGGCCACCTTGGCGAAGCAGCGGCTGCAGAATCGGCAGCCGGCAGGCGGGTCGATGGGGCTCGGCACGTCGCCCTCGAGGATGATCCTGCGCCGGCGCATCTTCGGGTCGACCGAGGGGATCGCGGAGAGAAGCGCCTGCGTGTAGGGGCACAGCGGGTTGTGGTACAGCTCGTTCTTCTCGGTGATCTCCATGAGCCGTCCGAGGTACATGACGCCCACACGGTCGCTCACGTGCTTGACCACGTTGAGGCCGTGCGCGATGAACAGGTAGGTGAGGCCCATCTGCTCCTTGAGGTCGTCCAGGAGATTGAGCACCTGCGCCTGGACGGAGACGTCCAGGGCGCTGACGGGTTCGTCGCAGACGATGAGCTTGGGGTTAACCGACAGGGCGCGCGCGATGCCGACGCGCTGGCGCTGGCCGCCCGAGAACTCGTGCGGGTAGCGGTTGCGCATCGTGTGGGGCAGGCCCACGAGCTCGAGAAGCTCGTCCACGCGTGCGTCGACCTTCTCGGCCGGCAGGATGTTGTTCGTGCGGATCGGCTCGGCGATGATGCTGCCGATGGTCATGCGCGGGTTCAGGCTCGCGTAGGGGTCCTGGAAAATGAGCTGGATGTCCGTGCAGAGCGCTCGCCGCTCCTTCTTGCCCATATTCGTGAGCTCGCGCCCCTCGAACTTGATGGACCCGGAGGTGGGGGAAAGAAGCCCCACGAGCATCTTCCCGATGGTGGACTTGCCGCAGCCGGACTCGCCGACAAGGCCGAACGCCTCGCCCCTCTTAATCTGGAACGACACGTCGTCCACCGCCTGCACGAACGACGTCGGCTTGCCGAAGAAGCTTGTGTCGGCGACGAAGCTCTTGGTCAGGTGCTGGACGTCGAGCAGGATATCCTCGCTAGGCATCGGAGCCCCCCTTCTGGTCGTACAGGAAGCAGCGCACGGAGCGGCCCGGCCGACCCGGCACCTCGGCGAGCTCCGGGCATTCCCTGCGGCAGCGGTCCATGCAGCGGTCGCATCGGTCCGAGAATGGGCAGCCAGCGGGGCGGTCGAGGTTCGCGGGGATTTGCCCCTTGATGGTGTAGAGACGATCGGAGCCGTCGTCCTCGAGGCGCGGGATGGAGTTGAGAAGCCCGAGCGTGTAGGGGTGCAGGGGCTCCTCGAAGAGGGCATCGACGTCCGCGGTCTCGACGACCTGGCCGAGATACATGACGACGACCCGGTCGGCCACCTCGGAGACGACGCCGAGGTCGTGGGTGATGAGCAGGACGCCCATGCCGAAGTCTTGCCGAAGCTTGTAGATGAGGTCGAGGATCTGGGCCTGGATGGTCACGTCGAGCGCCGTGGTGGGCTCGTCGGCGATGAGGAGCTTCGGGTTGCAGGAGAGCGCCATGGCGATCATGACGCGCTGGCGCATGCCGCCACTCATCTGGTGCGGGTAGTCGCGGGCACGGTCCTCAGGGCTGGGGATGCCGACGAGGCGCAGCATCTCGACGGCGCGGGTCCAGGCGGCCTTCTTGTCGAGGTCGGTGTGCAGCCGGATGGCCTCGACGATCTGATCGCCCACGCGGTAGACGGGGTTCAGCGAGGTCATCGGCTCCTGGAAGATCATCGAGATCTGGTCGCCGCGTACCTGCTGCATCTGTTTCTCGGAGAGGGCGAGGAGGTCCTGCCCGTCGAAGACGATGGACCCGCCGGCGACGTGGCCGGGCGCCTGGAGCAGCCTCATTATGGAGAGCGAGGTGACGCTCTTTCCGGAGCCCGACTCGCCCACGACGGCGACGGTCTCGCCGGCGTCGACGGAGAAGGACACGTCCTCTACGGCGTGGACGAGGCCTCGGCGGGTGGGGAACTGGGTCTTCAGGCCTTTGACTTCTAACAGCATCGGCGTCACCTACCGCTTCCGGGACTTCGGGTCGAGCGCATCGCGGACGCCATCGCCCAGCAGGTTGAACGCGAGCACCGTGAGGGTGATCATCATGCCGGGGAAGAACATGGCGTGCGGGGCGG
>CAZEHG010000079.1:0-8356 GCA_964512475.1 uncultured Atopobium sp. | reverse complement strand
AGATGAGCAAGCGCTACGGCTTCATCTACGTCGACCGCGACGACGCCGGCAACGGAACCCTCGGCCGCTCCAAGAAGAAGTCCTTCGACTGGTACAAGAAGGTCATCGCCACCAACGGAGCCGACCTCGCCTAATCGCCCGCGTGCCCGCGGGCCGGCTGCAAAAGGTAACTGTTTCGGATCGCGGGTGCCCTTCCCGCGCGCCGGCTGCAAAAGGTGACTGTTTCGGATTGCGGGCGTTCTTCCCGCGATCCGCGACTGTCACCTTTTGCAGTCGCGGGGCACGGGCCGCAATCCGTGACTGACACCTTTTGCAGCAGCGGGGCCCGGGAGGCGATCCATGGCTTGCACTCTTTTCAGCCGCCGTTGATCGACCGGTCCTACCCAGAGATGCCCAGCAGCTCGGCCTGTCAATGAACCGTCTCCGGCGCGCGCAGCGTGTCGGCGCGACGCGCGGCGCTTCCGTCGGCAAAGGGCAAACGGTCGATGATTGCCGGCGAGCGGTAGATGGTCTTCGGAAAAGTCGTTGCCGGACAACGCGTATGTGTACACGAGCGAAATAGTTTCCCTCACAATCTTGGTGCATGTATCAACATATGCCCAGGTAAACGACCCGCTATCGAGGTCCGTTAATCTCATTTCCGTTATTCTCGGAAACAGATTTTATGGTCTTTTCTTCACATTTCCATAACAATCGATTGTAAAGGGGGTGCGAAGTGGTCGAGAACGCATGTCAGCTTGTACGTTACGTGCTCACGCACCCGGGCATCGAGCTGTCCGCGCTTGCCGAGCATTACGGCGTGAGCGAGCGGAGCATCCGCAGCTACGTCAAACAAGCCAACGAACAAATCGGCGATTTCGCGCATCTCGGAAAGAAGAAGCGCGGCGGTTATATCGTCGAGGTCAGCGACGGGCGCGCCCTCGACGAGTGGCTCGATTCTATCCAGAAACAGCACGACCGCGCGAATATGACGCCCGATGACCGCGTCGCCTACCTGATCAACGACCTGCTCGAGAGGACCGATTGGATCAAGGTCAACGAGCTCTGTCGCGACCTGCACGTCTCCCGCCCCACCATCTCGGCCGACCTTAAGCAAGCCGAGGAGAAGCTCTCGTCGTTCGGGCTCTCCGTCGAGAGGCGCCCGTGCTATGGCATCCGGGTGACCGGCGACGAGATGGCGCGCCGTCTCTGCCTCGCCAGCTCCGTCATCGAGTCCCTCGCGGCGCCGAACGTCACCAAGAGGAGCCGCTCGAGCGGGGGATATCCCGGCCTCGTCCCTCTCAACCAGATCTCCGAGCTCGTCGACGCCGCGCTCGACGAGCACGACTTCAAAGTATGCTCGCCGTCTTACCAGAACCTGCTTGTGCACATCTCCATCGCGCTTTCGCGCATCCGTAGCGGCAACTTCATCCCGACCGTGCCTAAGGGGCGCGGAAGGAGCCGAAACGACCGTGCCCTCGAGGTGGCCCGCGACATCGCCGCGCTCATTGAGGACAGGCTCGGCATCCAGATTCCCGAATCCGAGTGCGCCTACATCGCGATCCACCTCGCAGGCAAGGAGTCTCTCGGACTACTACTACCCCCCCCCGAGAACGAATCCGAAGATAGGCAGAACCTCGTCATCACCGATGAGGTCTGGGACGTCGCCTCAAGGATGATCGAGGCCGTTTGGGCATCTTTCCGCTACGACTTCCGCGGCGACCTCGAGCTCCACATGAATCTCGCCTGCCACATCGTCCCGCTCGCGGTGCGCCTCCACTATCACATGGGCGTCGGCAACCCGCTCATCTCCGACATCCGCAAGCGCTACCCGCTCGCGTACTCCATGGCGCTCGAGAGCTCCGTCGTCTTGGCCGAGCACTACTGCGCCACGCTCTCCGAGAACGAGGCGGGATACATCGCCCTCTCGTTCGCCCTGGCGCTCGAGCGCAACCGCACATCCCGAGCGAAGAAGAACATCCTGGTCGTGTGCACCTCGGGGCGCGCCCTGGCACGCATGCTCGGCCGCCGCTACCTCGAGGAGTTCGGGGCTTACGTCGCGAGCGTCCAGACCTGCGACGTCTCCCATGTGGACAAGGTCGACTTCTCGGACATCGACTACGTGTTCACGACCGTCCCCATCAACAAACCGCTTCCCGTGCCCGTCTGCGAGGTCAAGTTCTTCCTCGACGACCCCGAGGTCTCGAGGGTGCGCAGGATGCTGCGCGAAAGCGTCGAGGGCGTCCTCGGCCCCGGCCTCGCCACGCGCTTTCCCCCTGGCCTCTTCTTCACCCACTGCGCCTTCCCCAGCAAGAAGGCCGCCCTCGCCTTCCTATGCGAGAAGGTCCAAGCCACGGGGCTCGTGCCCGACAACCTGCTCGAGATCGTCATGCGGCACGAGGGCTACGTCGACACGAGCCTCGGCCCGAACGTCGCCATGCCCCACCCGCTCGAGCCGGTCTGCGAGCGCGCATTCGTCGCTGTGGCGCTTCTCGACGAGCCCGTCGACTGGGGCATGAGCCCCGTTCAGGCGATCTTCATGGTACTCACCTCCGACGAGGACAACGATGAGCTCGGTGGGATGTTCGACGCCCTCGCTTACCTCTTCGTCGATGCCGGTGCCATTGACGAGCTCCTTGCCGACCAGAGGCGCGAAAGGCTCACAGGGCTTCTCGGCTCCCATACGACGAGCGAGGGCGGGCGATCTCCGCCCGGCCCCTAGGCAAGCCGCCGTTCGATGCGATGGCGTCGAGCGGCGGGCAGGCAAGCGCACACGACGACCAGAAGTGAAAGGAGGGGCCATGACGGATGAGATGGAAGGCACCGAGCAGATCTCGTTCGAGCTTATCGCTGCGTCCGGCCAAGCGCGCAGCTGCGCGTTCAACGCGATTGAGGCTGCAAAGGAAGGCAACTTCGCCAAGGCCGACGAGCTCATGGCCGAGGCGGAGAAGAGCGCCCTCGCCGCCCACGAACACCAGAACCAGCTGCTGTTCAGGGAGGCCAGCGGAGATCACGTCGAGCTCGACGTGCTTCTCGTCCACGCTCAAGACCACCTGATGACCTCGATGCTCGCCCGTGAGTTCGCAGCCGAGATCATCGCCCTGCGACGCGAGCTCGCGACCACGTAGAAGGGAGAGGAACCATGAAGGTATTCCTCGTATGCAACGCCGGCATGTCCACCAGCATGCTCATGAAGAAGATGGAGAAGCACGCGGCCGAGCACGGCATCGATGACTTCTCGATCGCCGCCAGCAGCGTCAACGATCTCAGGGAGGCAGCCAGCGCCGATGTCGTCCTGCTCGGGCCCCAGATCTCCTACCAGGAGAAGGTCGTTCGCAAGAAGCTCGGCGACGACAAGCCCATAGGTGTCATCCCCATGACCGACTACGGGCGCGGCAACCTCGACAACATCTTCGGGCTCATCAACCAGCTGCTCGGCGCGTAAGGCGCGCCCAGACACAAGACGGGACGAGAAAGATGACGAAGAGGAACAGCAGGAAGAAGCCAAAAAGGCACGTGCCGACGGCTGCGGAGATCCAGAGGCGCCGCAGGGTCATGTCCGACGAGGAGTGGGAGCGCCGCGAGGCCAACGAACGCGTGCTCCGTCTCCGCAACGCCAAGAACACACGCCTGACCCTCGTGCGCTACGCGTCCAGCATCCTGTTCTTCGTGAACCTGTACTGGGCGAGCGTGATCGTGATCTCGGGCTTCACCGCCGCGATCGCCGTTCCCGCCCTTAACATGACGGGTTTCTTGGTCGCCGTACTCGAGTGCTTCCAGGTCCTTCATAAGGACACGGTTCGCCTCGAGAGGACGCCCCTCATCGCGGGCGCCTCGGTTGCCGTCGACCTCATCGTCATCGCCGTCAGCGTCCTGCTCGGGAAGGACGTGTTCTTCCCGTTCTTCTCGAGCGGCATGATCGGCATCGCCCTCGTGTGCGCCTGCGCCGCCGCAAAGCTCGCGATCATCCGCAGGGCCATGCGCCTTCGCAGACATCGCGACGCTGAGTACGAGCGCAACCTCGAACTGATCTCGGAATAGAAGCTAAGGAGGCATTGCATGTTTGAGTTACTCGAGAAGTACGTCATGGGTCCCATGATGAAGTTTTCGCAGCTCCGCTTCGTCCGCGCCATCACCCAGGCCGGCATGTCGACGATCGCCTTCACCATCGTCGGCTCCATGTTCCTCGTCGTCTCCGTCCTGCCCCAGGCATTCCCCGTGCTCGAAGGCATCTGGGCGGCCTCGTTCGACCGCATCACGCCGCTCTACATGGGCGCATACAACGCGTCGATGGGCATCATCGCCATCTACTTCCTCCTCGTGACCACATACGAGTACTCCAACATCATCGCCGAGGAGGACGATGTCAATATCAACCCCGTCACCGCCGTGGGCATGGGCATCCTCGCGCTGTTCATGCTGATGGCCGAGTTCGTCTTCGAGGACGGCGTCTTCGCTCTCGTCCCGGACAGCCTCGAGGGCGGCACCCTCAACGGCTACGCCTCCGGCTCCGGCGGCCTCGCCGACCTCGCCGCCATCGGCATCTTCACCGCCTTCATCGTCGCCTGGTACGTCACCAAGGTCTACGAGTACTGCGTCAAGAAGGACATCATCATCAAGATGCCCGAGTCCGTCCCCGAGGGCGTCTCCCGTGCGTTCCGAGCCGTCGTCCCCGTCTTCTTCATTGCCCTTACCTGCATGGTCGTCAACGGCGTCCTCACCGTTCTCGACACCAACATCTACGACATCATCGCCATCCCCTTCGGCTTCGTGGTCAGTCTCACCGGCTCGCTGCCCGGCCTACTGGTCATCTACTTCCTGATCCACGCGCTGTGGCTCGTCGGCATCCACGGCGCGACCATCGTCACCTCTCCGCTCACCGCCATCACGCTGGCCAACCTCGCGACCAACGTCGAGGGCGGCGTCCAGGTATTCGCGGGCGAGTTCAACAACGCCTTCATCACGGTAGGCGGATCCGGCGCCACTCTCGGCCTGTGCATCTTCATGTGCGTCCTTGCCAAGTCAGATCAGTTCAAGTATCTCGGCCGCTCCGCCATCATCCCGGGCCTGTTCAACATCAATGAGCCTCTGCTCTTCGGCATCCCCCTGGTGTACAACCCCAACCTTGCCATCCCGTTCTTCCTGGCGCCCATGGCCGAGGTCGTCCTCGCCTACTGCGCCATCGCCTTCGGGCTCGTGCCGCCCGTGATAGTCCAGATGGCATGGCCGACCCCCGTCGGCATCGGCGGCTTCCTGTCCTGCGGAGGCGACATCCGCGGCGCCTTGCTCTCGATCGTCTGCGTCATCGCCGCCGCCGCCGTCTGGTACCCGTTCTTCAAGGCCTATGACCAGAAGCTCTATGAGGAGGAGCAGGCCGCCCTCGCCTCCGAGGGGGCGTCCGAGCCCGCGGCCGCATAGCCTCCACCGAGCACAGACATCGGCCCCGGGGCGCTTGCGCCACAGGGAAGGGGGGCTCGGCGCCCCGGGGCACGACAAGCACACAACAGGAAGGAGACGCCATGGCATTGCGCGAAGGTTTCCTCTGGGGCGGCGCCGTCGCCGCGCACCAACTCGAGGGCGGCTACGATCGCGACGGCAAGGGCCTCTGCTCCATGGACGTGATGACCTCGGGCGACCAGACGCACCCGCGCCGTTTCACCGAGACCATCCTGCCCGGTGAGAACTACCCCAACCAGAAGGCCATCGATTTCTACCACCGCTACGAGGGCGACATCGCCCTTATGGCCGAGATGGGCTTCAAGTGCTTCCGCACCTCCATCGCGTGGAGCCGTATCTTCCCCAACGGCGACGACGCGGTGCCCAACGAAGGGGGCTTGGCCTTCTATGACCGCCTCTTCGACTGCTGCCTCGAGCACGGCATCGAGCCCGTCATCACCCTCAGCCACTTCGAAATCCCGCTGAGCCTCGTGAACAAGTACGGCGGCTGGCGCGACCGTCGCCTCATCGACTTCTTCGTCAGGTTCGCGACCGTGTGCTTCGACCGCTATAAGCACAAGGTCAAGTACTGGATGACCTTCAACGAGATCAACAACCAATCCGACTACGACGACGACTACGCGATGATGGCCGACTCGGGCATCGCGCCGCGCGAGGGCGAGAACCGCGAGCTCGTCATGTACCAGGCGGCTCACTACGAGCTGGTGGCGAGCGCCAAAGCCGTGACCATCGGCCATGCCATCAACCCGGCCTTCCAGATCGGCGCCATGATCGCCATGTGCCCGGTCTACCCGGCAACCTGCAAGCCGACCGACATCCTCATGGCCCAGAAGGCCATGGAGCGGCGCTACTACTACGCCGACGTGCACGTGCACGGCGCCTACCCGCCCAACATCCTGGCCCTCTGGGAGCGCAAGGGCTATGACCTCGACATCACCGAGGAGGACCTCGTGTGCCTGCTTAACGGCTGCGTCGACTACATCGGCTTCAGCTACTACATGAGCTTTGCCGCCGAGTGGAAGGGCGCGGAGGCCAACCCTCACTTCGAGTTCGCGGAGAAGCGCGACCTGGTGGGCAACCCCAACCTCGCCAAGAGCGACTGGGGCTGGCAGGTCGACCCGGTGGGCCTCCGCTACTCGCTCAACTGGTTCACCGACATGTACGGCGGCATCCCGCTGTTCATCGTCGAGAACGGCTTCGGCGCCTACGACAAGGTCGAGGAGGACGGGTCCATCCACGACCCCTACCGCATCGACTACCTGCGCGCCCACATCGAGCAGATGAAGCTCGCGGTCGAGGAGGACGGCGTCAATCTCATGGGCTACACCCCTTGGGGCTGCATCGACCTGGTCTCCGCCGGCACCGGCCAGATGGACAAGCGCTACGGCTTCATCTACGTCGACAAGAACGACGCCGGCGAGGGCACCCTCGAGCGTTCCCGCAAGGACAGCTTCGACTGGTACAAGAAGGTCATCGCCACTAACGGCGAAGAGCTATGAGGTTTTTTCCAAGACCAGTACGTGTATGCGCAGACGCGCCCCGCTCGCCCGCCTTACAGCGAACGGGGCGCGGCCATGCCCGACGCGGCGGCGGACGGGATTCAACGCCCCTCTCTTCGAAAGAGAGCCCATTTTTCTTCCCGTTGGCATCCATGCCGACACCCGCGATTTTGCCTCGACACCGCGCGCCTCGGCCAAACTCAACGAGCTCACAGGTTATGCAGGCTGCGCCTCAGTCACCGCCTGCATGATCTCTTGAACCGCATCGAGCGTCTCCGCAAAAGAGATCCCTCTTGCGTAGGAGTGCTTTGAGCCATAGGCATCCCATTGCCGGGCAAGGCCCGCGTCCTCGCGCATCAGACCTACCAGTTCAGGATAGCACTCGATGAAAACCAGGTTGTTCCGTTTCTTGTATGTTGCCTCCAGGGCCTCGGCAAGCAGCGCTATGCCGACGAGGCCCTTCTTGCCACGCCACAGCTCGTAGATGTCGTAGAAATCACGGACGCGGGTGGTCGCCACATTCCGTGAAAGCACCGCTTAGATCTTCTCTGCCAGCACCGTCTCGATCGGATAGGCCATGATCCTTGCGGTTCCCTCATCAAACACGAATGGATAGTCGTATCTGACGGCTCCCGGGATAAAAAAGTCGCCCGTGGTCACGTCAACGGTGAGCGGGACGGCGATCGGGCTGTTGTGGGCGCGCAGAAACACGCGTATACCCGGGTAGTCGTCGATCTCGCGGATATTCGCCGTTCGGACCAGCTCGAAGCGCAAATCATCATCGGCATCGATCGCGCAGATCTCTCCGAATACCTTGGCGGCCATCTCGTGCGTGAGGATAGAGCCCCTCACCGTGGTGTCGAGGTCTTTCGTTGTCCGCCTATCGACGCCGATGAGCGAGCCAATGAGCATGCCACCTTTAACCGAGCGGCGGCGCGACTGGGGGCGACCGCCGACTGCAAAAGTACCAAGACGTTTCAGCGTTCTTCTCTATAAACGCGTGGCCTGCGAAAAGAAGTGTCCAATTGCCTGATACCTCTACCAAAGCACCGCGCGACGCGACATACTTCGCCTTAGCAGGCAGGCGCCGGGCGGCGCCCAGGACCCCATAGACCCACAGAGAAAGGAACACATCATGGCAGTAGTTTTCCCGAAGGGCTTCTTCTGGGGCGGCGCCACCGCCGCCAACCAGTTCGAGGGCGCCTGGGACGTCGACGGCCGCGGCCCCTCGGTCGACGACCACTTCATGGGCGGCTCCTTCGAGAAGCCCCGCGAGATCACCCTCGACATCGACCCCGACAAGCTCTACCCCAACCACGACGGCATCGACTTCTACCACCACTACGAGCAGGACATTGCCCTGTTTGCCGAGATGGGCTTCAACATGTTCCGCATGTCCATCTCCTGGAGCCGCATCTTCC
>CAZEHG010000078.1:0-8388 GCA_964512475.1 uncultured Atopobium sp. | reverse complement strand
GCATCCGCTCGAGCTTGGCGAGCGTGGCGCCGGCGAACATGCCGTTGGCCTGGCGGACGCTCTCCTCGGCGCTGTCGAGCAGCACCGCGTCGCTGGGGTCGGGCGCGTATAGGCTGCCGACCTCGTCGAGGTGGGCGAAGGCCCCGAGCAGGCGCTCGTTGCCGGCGAGGAGGCCGGCGCCGTCGAGCTCGCCCTCGCTGAAGCGCACGGGGTCGAGCACGGTGATTTGCGCGTCGATATTCTTCTCGAACCAGCGGGGGTCCCTCTCGCGGGCGCACATCTCCAGCGCGAACATGGCGATCTCGGCCGCGCGGCGGTCGATCTCCATGCCTCGGATGTTGTTAGCGAGGATGAGCTCGGGGATCTCCTCGGGCAGGTAGCCCTCCTCCTCGTAGATGGCGAAGAGCAGCCTGAAGGCGCAGACCAGGATGTGGCCGGAGCCGCAGGCCGGGTCGCACACCGTGAGCTCCTCGGGCCCGGAGACGCGCAGGAAGTCCTCGGCCTCGCCGGGCTCGGGGGCGATGTAGTAGTCCATCTTGCTCGCGAGGTCGCTCGCGGGGTTGTTGAGCATCCAGAGGCGGCCCAGCGAGTTCTCCACCAGGTAGCGCACGATCCAGTCGGGCGTGAAGAGTTGCGTGGCGGGCGCGAGGTCGTCGGCGGAGACCTTCTTGCCCTTCTTTGTCTTAGCATTCACTTCGGCCTTGCGCTCGGCCACGTAGAACTGGTAGAGCCAGCCCAGGACCTCGACGTCTTCGCAGGACTCGTCGTCCATGCCCTCCACGACGCGCGAGAGCACGGAGCCCTCCGCGAGCAGGCCCGCCGGCGCCAGCAGGCGCATGGCGCAGCGCAGCTCGGGCGAGCCGCCGAAGAGGTACTTCATGGGGGCGGCGTAGAGGTCGCAGGCGGCCAGCAGCAGCGCGACGTACGCCTCGCCCAGGGCGTCGCGGGAGCCGACGGTGCCCGCGAGCAGGCCGCCCACGCGCTCCGCGGCCTCGGGGCGCATGTTGAGCGCGGGGCAGACCTGGCCTCGGCGGGCGTCGGCCAGCACGGCCGGCATGGACTCGCCGGGGCGCGGGGTCACGATGCCCACCGGCGTGTAGCCGTGCGCGTCCATGAAGCGCAGGGCGCACAGGCGGTTGAACCAGGTGTAGGCGACCTCCTCGACGAGGCCGTCCACGCCCTCCTGCCGGGCGAGGGCCTCCAGGCGGGAGACGTCGCCGGGGGCGGACAGGCGCTCGTCGCTCTCGGGGCGGGTGACGCGCTCGTAGGCGTCGCGGGCGCCCCTGACGAGGGCGTCGCGGGCGCCGGCGGCGAGCCTCTGGATGCGATTGGAGTCCATGCGGGTGCCTTTCCTAGAGGATTACCTTCTCGCCGGCGGCCACGCGGGAGGCGAGCTCGGCGCGCAGGGCGTCGGCGAAGGCGTCGACGTCGGCCTGGGTGGAGAGGGTGCGGTTGCGGTACGCGGCGGGGATCGCCTGGGCGAAGGGGGTGACGACCGTGGGGGCGGGCTGCGCCGTCTGGCCGCCGCGCTCGCCGCTTTCAGCGGACGGCTGGGGCGCGGGGGCGACGGCCTGGTAGAGCTCGGCGCCCCTCGTGGCCTTGAAGGAGGCCACCATGCCGCGCAGGGTCATGATCTGGCCCTCGGCCTCGATGGAGGCGTCACAGGAGGCGAGGATCTCGTTGGCCCTGTCCTTGGCGTCCTGGGGGGCGGCGCGGTAGTCGTCGCCCGCGCGGAAGCCCATGGCGAAGGCCGTGAGGTCGGCCTTGGCCTTCTCGCGGGCGGAGGAGAGCTCGGCCTCGACGGCCTGTTGCACGGCGCCCATGGCCTGCCTGGCCTTGGGGGCGCTGCTCTCCTTGTAGCACTCGGGGTTCGCCAGTATCTGGCGGGCCTCCTCGGCCTTGAGGGCGCACGCGGGCACGGCGGCGATGTTGGCGGACTGCTCGCCCAGGAAGGTCGCGACCTCGGCGAAGATCTCGCCGGGCCTGCCGTTTGCGAACCTGCGCATCTCCTCGACGTCCCTCACGAGGCCGGCCATCGCCCCGCGCTCGGCGCCCGCGTTCTGCACGAACCAGTCGCGCTTGTGGGAGGAGAGCTGCTCGAGCGCGGCCACCTGCTCGGCGTAGTGGGCCGCGAAGGGCAGCCTGCGCGACGACGTCTCGGCCCTGGCCTTGGCGGCGAGGTCGCGCAGCCGCTCGGCCAGCTTGTCGGCCAGGGCCTTGGCGTCGAGCTGCGGGGCGTCCATGCCGGCGACGTCGCGGTAGGCGGCGCGCAGGGCCTCCAGCTGCTCCTGGCTCGCGCCGACGGCGGGCCTCACCTCGACGCCCTCCAGGTGCGAGCCCTGCATGAGGGCGGCGGCGAGCTCGGCGCCCTCGAGGGGCTCGTCGCCGCGCAGGCACTCGACCTTGCTGTTGAGGGCCAGGACGCCGACGGCCTGGCGCACGGCCTCCACGGGCCAGCCGTGGTCGCCGGCGCGCAGGGAGGCCTCCAGCGAGTTGACGGCCGACCCGCCCACGACGCAGCGCGCCGCCTGGCCGCAGATCCGGCCGATCGTGAGGAGCGCCTCGTCGCAGTACTCCGGCAGGCTCTCGCCGGGCATGAGCTTGCTGCCCGTCGAGGCCTTGTAGACGCCCTTGGGGTCGAAGGGCTCGGTGAGCATGCGCAGGTGCGGGTAGGAGAGCCTCACGAGCTCGCGGACGGCGGAGTCCACGCGGTCGGCGCCCTGGCCCTTGACCGCGTCGCCGACGTCGGTCATGTTGGCGCCCCACAGGGCCTCGTTGAGCTCGGCGCGGAGCTCGTCCATGATCTCCCTGCGCAGGGTCTCGTTGGCCGTCCTCTTCTCGGCCACGATGGTGGCGCGCCGGCCCTCCGCCTGCTGGTTCAGGCCGATGTAGCTGTTGGTCTGGATCCACAGCTGCATGTCCTGGGTGAGGCGGGTGTTGCGGGGCAGCGCCACGTAGAGGTTCTTGACGGGCGCGTACTTGTAGTTGGCGTCGCCGTCGGGCGTGAGGTCGGTGAGGACGTTGACCTTGAGCTCGTTGCGCTGGGGGCCGGCGGCCACGCCGTCGACCATCAGGTCGTAGGCGAAGGTGGTGGAGAAGGCGGCCGTGGCGCCCTGGTTGACGTACTTGACCTTGGTCTGGCCGACGACCTCGGAGAGCAGCTTGCCGACCTGCTGCTTGACCTGGTCGGCGGTCACGGGCTCGCGCTTGATCTCGCTCTCGACGTCCTTCTCGTCGTCGGTGAGGTACTCGTAGGCGTCGCCGTTGCGGCGGATGTAGGTCTGGGAGCACAGCTCGCGGCAGACCCCGTCGATCCTCTCCCTGAGGGCGGCCTGGTCGCACTCGAGGCCGTCGCACAGCAGCACCGAGAGGTTGGTGGGCGTGGCCTTGAAGCCCTTGACGTACTTGACCAGCAGCAGGGCCTCCAGCACGCGGGTGCCCAGCGGGTCGCCGAAGTGGTCCTCTGCCATGCTCACGGCGCCGAAGACCTCGCTCTTGAGCTCGTCGCGCAGGCCCTCGAACATGGCGTCGAAGGGGATGAGGTCGCCCCTCTCCACGCAGCCGGAGTCCTTGCGGGCCACGAGCACGCGGTGGGTGGTGCCCAGCATGTTGCGGGCGCCCGTGGAGACGTACTGGCCGGTGAAGGCGTCGTGGTCGGAGAGGCCGGTGAGCGCCTGGTGGAAGAGCGTGAACTGGTAGCCCACGAGCGGGTAGGTGGAGGCGAAGTCCTCGCGGTCGCGGTAGGCCTTGTACTTGGTGGCGCCGTCCGGGAAGTCGAGCTTGACGGCGAACTCGCCGGAGTGCTCGTCGTAGAGCCTGTCGATGACGGGCAGGGCGCCGGCGTCCTTCTCGAGCAGGCGCTCCTTGACCACGGTGTTGGAGTCGTTGGCCGGGATCTTGATGAGCACGCGGAAGCGGGCCTGGATCTTGGAGAACTCGCCGGCCGAGGACTGCTTGCCCAGGCGGTCGGCCATGCTGCCCATCTCCTCCTGGGAGACCACGACGACCCACGCGCGCCGCCCGCACTTGGTGTTGAGCTGCTCGACGATGTCCTGCAGCATCTGCAGCAGCGGCACGCTGCCGGCGATGTACTGGCCCATCTCGTCGGCGAAGAAGTTGAGGCGGAAGCCGGGCAGGTCCCTCTCGCGGCGCCCGATGTAGTCGGCCACCCAGCCGGCGAAGTCCTCGGGCGTGGGGTGGTAGCTCTTGGCGTAGTACTCGAAGACGTTGGCCGTGGTGCCCTCGGGCTGGCCGCTCACGCGGTCGTAGGCGGCGCTGGCCTTCTTGGCGAAGAGCAGCGGGTTGGAGCGGACCTGCTCCCAGCCGCGGCCGGTCGCGGACTCCACCTCGTCCCTGAACGCGGCGAGCAGGCCCGCGCGGTCGAGGTCGCGCTCGAGGGCGGCGACGTGGGCCTGCTCGCCGGCGAAGTAGCCGCAGCGCTCGTTGAGGACCTTGATGAAGGCGTTGAGCAGGCTCTCGCCGGAGTCGCGGCGCTTGCTGTCGGACTTGCCGCCCACGTTGAAGAGGATCGACTCGGAGGGCGTCTGCTCGCAGGCGCGCGCGAGGGCGGAGGCGAGCATGGCGTCGTTGCCGAGCTTCGGCTTCATGTAGTCCAGCGCGGGCCTGCCGGCGACCTCCTCGTTCTCCAGCATGTGGGAGAGCATCTTGAGCAGGTGCGACTTGCCCGAGCCGTAGAAGCCCGAGATCCAGGCGCCGTTGCCGGCCGAGTTGGGGTCGTTGTACTCGTCGCAGAAGCGCTGCAGGTAGCGGCGCACGTCGGGCGTGAGGACGTACTCCTCCAGCTCGGTGGCCAGGTACTCGGCGTCGTCGGACTTGATGACGGGGTCCATGTGGCGGTCGACGGGCCGCGCGAAGATGTCCTTGAACTGCATGGGGTCCTGCCTTTCCTGGGGCTGGCCGCGGGCGGTCAGAGGTCGAAGACGTTGCGGGCGCGGTACTTGCCGCCGCCGTGCCCGGGCGGCGCGGTGAGGATGTCGAGGCTGCGGGTGCCGTCGGGCATCTCGTTGTGGGCGCCGGGGAACATGACGAGCACGGGCACGAGGGCGCGGAGGTTCTCCACGAGCCAGTGGACGCGCACCGTGGGGAACGCGGCGCCCACGCCGGTGACGATGAGCAGGTCGGCGCCGGCCTCGGCCACGCGCTCGTCGAAGCGGGCGGCGTACCTGCCGTCGGAGAGGCCGACTGAGTCCTTGAGGGCGTCTGCGAGCGAGGCGGGGTCGAGGTCCGCCTCGGCCTCGGCGTACATGTCCCAGAGGCCCTCCTCGTCGAGCGAGGCGAGCAGCTCGTCGTAGGCGTCGACGACGCAGGCCGTGACGCCGCGGGCCGCGAGGTCGCGCGCCACGGCGGCCACCACCTGGGCGGCCTCGGCCTGCTGCGATGGCGGGTAGGGGGCCACGAAGCGGCTGGAGTTGGAGAGGTCGCCGGCGCTGCGCAGGAACCTCTCGCCGGAGAGGGTGTCCACGAGGTACTGCTCGGCGTCGGTGACGTGGTCGAAGGTGAACATCTACGCCACCGCCGTCGGGAAGAGCGCGCGGTCGGCGTCGCAGACGAGGCCCGCGGCCGCCGGCGGCATCTGGTAGGCGACGAGGGTGCCGTCCTTGAGGAGGAAGCCCATCTCGCGCATGATCGTGAAGAGCTGGCTGCGCAGGCGGGCGCGCGTCTGGTCCGAGATGGAGGAGAGCTCCGGGTGAAGCTCGGCCTGCTGCTCGTAGAAGGCCTCGTAGACACCGTCGGTGAGGGTGGTCACGCCCTCGCGCCAGCGCTCGCCGGCGACGTTCACCGCGAAGGCGGCGACGAACTCGTAGGTGCGGCAGATGGCGAGCCAGCACAGCGCCTCGGCCACGCGGGCGTCGGCGGCGGAGGCCAGGGCCTCTAGCTCGGCGGGGGTGAGGTTCCTCAGGCGCTTGATGAGCTCGCCGGTGACGCGCTTGCGGGAGGAGACCTGGCGGATCATGAGGAGGTCCTCGTCCACGGAGCGGCGGCGCAGCTCCGCCCAGTCGGGCGTGGCGGCGTGCTCGCGGGCGAGCGCCTGGGTCTCGGCGCGGCGCAGGCCGGCCGCGGTGTAGGAGAGCGCGTACTTAGTCGGCACGGGTGTCCCCCTTCTGCGCGTCGGACGCGTGGGCCACGACGTCGTCGGCGATGAGCGAGCAGATGTAGGCCGAGAGGCTCATGCAGCGGTCCTCGGCGCGGGCCGCCGCGGCCTCCTTGAGCTCGGGCGATACGGCGAAGAGGACCCTCTCGGACTTCCTCGCGTTGAGCAGCGACTTGCGCAGGTCTTGCTCCGTTGCCATGGCCCCGCCTCCAGCGTCGTCGATTCGATAAGAGTTATATAACGCAGTGTACGGCGTGCGGGGGCGTTTGGGTAGGGGTATGCGGGGCCCGGGCGGCGAGCGGTTGATGCGCCGGTGCGCCCGCGCCTTGACCTCGCGTTAATTTGTCCGCCGCGCGTGGCATCATGTGGGTGTCTAACGCCTTCTGGAAGGGACCCAATGGACGCAAGCCCGCTCAAGCTCGTAGACCTCATCACCCAGCAGAGCACGCGCCTGGTGGTGCCCGTGTACCAGCGCCCCTACTCCTGGGATGAGGAGAACTGCGCCCAGCTGTGGGACGACGTGCTCTCCGTCGCCCGCCGCGGCGCCGCCTCACACTTCACCGGCTCGGTGGTGTGGGTGCAGGAGGGAACGATGTCCGCCGGCGGCGTCACCCCGTGCCTGGTCATCGACGGCCAGCAGCGCGTGACCACGGTGACGCTGCTCATCATCGCGCTGGCCCGCTACGCGCGCAGCCACCCGGACGCCGAGCTCATGTTCTCCAAGGGACGCATCGTTAACAGGGGCTACCTGCTGGACACGGACCGGAAGGGCGACGACCGCTACCGCCTCACACTCTCCCAGGGCGACCGCGACACGCTGCGCGCCCTCGTGGACAACCTCGAGTGCGAGGACAAGCAGCCGCCCGCCGGCGAGTCCCGCCTGCTGCTGAACCTCGCGTTCTTCGAGGGGCGCCTCGCGAGCGACGAGATCGCCAACCTCGCCTGGAGCGGCCTGCAGAGACTCGAGGTAGTCTCCATCTCGCTCACGCAGGGGCAGGACAACCCGCAACTCATCTTCGAGTCCATGAACTCCACGGGCAAGGACCTGGCATCGGCCGACCTCATCCGCAACTTCGTGCTCATGAGCTACCCCGCGAGTGAGCAGGCGGAGCTCTACTCCACCTACTGGCACCCCATCGAGGAAACCCTGGGCGCGGAGTCCTACGACGAGACGTTCGACCGCTTCGCCCGCTGCTGGCTCACCATCGTCAAGGCGCCGGAGACCATCAGCAGGCGCGAGACCTACCAGGCGTTCAAGCGCTACGTCATCGAGAACGGCCGCACAGACGCGGACGGCATGCGTGAGCTGCTGAGGGAGCTGCGCCGCTTCGCCGGCTACTTCGCCCGCGTCAACGCCGGCGCGGAGACCGACCCCGAGCTCAAGGCCGCCTTCGCCGACGTCGCAAAGCTGGACATGTCCGTGGCGGACGTCCTGCTCGTCTCGCTCTACGACGACTACGACGCGAAGGCCTTCGGCCACGACGACTTCGTGTCCATGGTGCGCGTGGTGGAGAGCTACCTCTTCCGCCGCATGGCGTGCGACGTCGCCAGCAATGGCCTCAACAAGTTCCTGCCCTCGATCGTGGCCAGGCTCAACAAGGTGCAGGCCGAGGGCGGCAACTACGCCGAGGCGCTGAGCGCGATGCTTCTGGGCGAGGCTGGGACCGCCCGCCGCTTCCCCACCGACGGGGAGTTCGAGAGCGCGCTGCGCACGCGCGACGCCTACGGCTTCAAGCGCTGCATGCTGCTGCTCTCGCGCCTGGAGAACAGCTACCACCCCGGCGCCGAGCGAAGCTTCTCCACCGGCGGCTACACCATCGAGCACATCATGCCGCAGGCCGCGCTCAAGAGCCCCGAGTGGCGCGAGTTCCTGGGCGAGGACCCCAAGGCCCAGTTCGAGAGCCACGTGCACACGCTGGGCAACCTCACCATCACCGCCTACAACTCGGAGCTCTCCGACGGCAGCTTCGCCGAGAAGCGCGCCAGGGCCGTCGCCGGCTACGACAACGAGTGGGTCACCATCTCGCAGGAGCTCAAGGAGACGGACGCCTGGACGCCCGCGCGGATCGAGGCGCGAGGCGCCAGGCTCGCCGCGCGTGCCGTCCAGATCTGGCCCGCGCCCGCGCTGAGCGACGAGGTGGTGGAGAGCTACAGGCCCAAGAAGCGCGAGCCGGCCGCGGGCGGCGTCTCCTTCTCCGCGCTCTTCGAGGCCGGCGCGGTGCCCGCCGGGACGCTGCTCTACAGCGCGAGCCCGAGCCTGCCCGGCGTCGCCGTCG
>CAZEHG010000077.1:0-8395 GCA_964512475.1 uncultured Atopobium sp. | reverse complement strand
AGCGCACGCGGATGGCGCCGGCCGCGAGGTCGGCCATCTTCTCGCTGTCGAACTCGAGGACCATGTTGCCCGCGTTGATGACGCCGAAGCGGGTTGCGAAACGGTTGAGCTGGTCAAGGACGTGGCTTGAGACGATGATGGTCATCTCACGCTCGCGGTTGATCTGCTGGAGGGTCTGGCGCATCTCGCGGGTCGCCTCGGGGTCGAGGCCGTTGAACGGCTCGTCGAGCAACAGGATACGGGGGTCGCCGACCATGGCGAGTGCGATGCCGAGGCGCTGGCGCATGCCGAGCGAGAAGTTGCGCGCCTGCTTGGAGCCGGTGTTGGCGAGGCCGACGATCTCGAGGAGCTCCTGGCAGTGGGCGCGTGCGTTGCGGACTCCGAGCGCGGTGGCCTTGTACATGAGGTTGTCCATCGCGGTGGAGCGGTCGAGCAGGCCGGGAGCCTCGATGATGGCACCGACGCCGGTACGGCCACCGCCGACGCTGGGATCCTGCCCGAGGACGTCGAGCTCGCCTGCGGTCGGGACGATAAGGCCGCAGATCATCCTCATCGTTGTGGACTTGCCAGCGCCGTTGCGGCCGACGAAGCCGTAGATATCGCCCTCATGGACGTCCATGGCAAGGTCGTCGACGGCGTTGACGCTACCGTAGGTCTTGGTGAGCCCCTGGGCGCGAATGACGCTGTTTGCGTGCGTCTTTGTGGTCATATTCCCTCCTTGAAATTGACGTACAAGGGGATACCATAGCCGACCCCCCCGACACGGACAACTCGCGGATTGTAATCTGTTCGTCACCCCAACATCTCAACATCTGGTGACGGGTTCCCACTGCAGCATCTGGGGACAGGTCGCCCGTGCAGCTTCAGGCGACAGGTTGCCCCCGCATCAGCCGTTGATCGCCCCGCCCACCGGCAACGAACAGCCACGCACCTCCGGGCTCCTCCCTTACAGCTTGGCGAGAAGCGCCTCGCAGCCCGCGAGGACGTCGCGATACGTGGCGTCGAAGTCGCCGGTGTACCAGGGGTCCGCCACGTCGCGCGGCGAATCGGTCCAGTCGAGCAGGCGGCTCACCTTGCCGTCCGGATCGCCGCCCAGGATGCGCCCAAGCCCCCACGCGTTCTCGGAGTCCATGTACACGATGTGATCCCAATCCGCGTACTCGCCGCGCGCAATCTGCCGCGCGCGGTGCCGGCGCACGGGCACGCCGACCTCCCGCAGCTTGCTCACCGTGCCTCGGTGCGGCGGATTGCCGATCTCCTCGCGCGAGGTTGCCGCGGAGTCGACGACGAACTCGTCCTCGCGCCCGGCGCGGCGCGCGAGGTCCTCGAACACGAACTGGGCCATGGTCGAGCGGCAGATATTTCCGTGGCAGATGAACAAGACGCGGGTCATGGGCGGGTTCCTTACCGTCAGGACGTACGGGTGGCGTGCGGGCGGGTGCTACAGGCTCCTCAGTTTAACCCTGCGGCACACAACGGCGATCGCGGGCAGTGCCCGCCGCGCGTCCGCACCCCGACGCATCTCTGCCGCTCCAGAATGCACTTTTCGCCCCTCCGGGCACCTCGAAACTGCAATCTGGAGCGGTAGAGATTCATTCTGCTTCGAAAGAGCTGCCAGGTGTAAGCGACTATTCAGCCGAGAGGCTTTTGAAGCGACCCGCCGGGCGCTTAGGCTACTTCTTTCCAAGTACCCAAACTATTTAACTATCGACAAAAGCCCTGTTGGCAAGAAGCCCGGTCCTCTTTTCGACCAGTTGGCCTACTTCTTCGTAAGTAGGCTAAGTAAACTGAAAGCAGAGCAAAGCCCCGAGCGCCGCTTTCGGGCAGGAGGGCGCCGCACACGCCGCTCGACCATTCCAATCCAAGAGCCTGTCGCAAACCTTTCGTCGAAATATGGCCGCTCACCTCGGCGTTCACATACATCTAAGGATTAGGCTCACTTGGCGAGTACCCAGCTACGCCTACGGCTCATCCGCGCACGGGAGCTATTCGGCGAGAAGCGCCGCACCCGACCTGGAGGCAGTGAGCCATATAGAGAGGGAGCCTCACGACGCCGTCATCCTGCCTCAGCTGGTTGGGGTGCAAAACGATGCTCTCCCCCACCCGCTTTCCGTACTTCTTCCTGAACTTGCCGAGCGAGACGGTACTGTACCTCTTGCCCGATTTGACCTCCACCGGCGCCGCGCGCGGATTCATCGCGGAGTCGGCAAAGGGAAGTACCATCAGCTGAAAGGTTACGCGTTGAACCCCGAGCACCCAACAGACAAGCACAAAGCGCGTGTTTTTAAGGCCGCGCTGGGGTTCGCTCAGGAAGATGCCGAGAACCTTGAAAGGCAAATCAGGGAACAGGTCAAGGTCTGCGAATGGAAGGAGTCGAAAAAGTCGGTTTTTCGCAAGAAGTTTACTGTCGACGTTATAGTCCTCGTAAACAACGGCAAGACGGCTACGGTCAGAACGGGATGGATCATAGGGGTTAACGAATCTAGTCCGCGCCTGACATCCGCCTATGTGCTCGTCAAGAAATGAGGTAGTGATGCTTAGCGAATACTCACTCGTCAAATCCTTGAAAGACGTCCCGGACAAGGGCATCAGAAAAGGAGATCTCGGAACCGTAGTTCATTGCTATACAGAGCCCAGGGAAGGCTACGAGGTCGAGTTTCTCGACAAGGACGGCTATACGAAGGATGTGCTGACTTACGAGCGATATGAGCTCGAGCCCACAGGTGAGACGCAGT
Source organism: uncultured Atopobium sp. (assembly GCA_964512475.1). Taxonomy (GTDB): domain Bacteria; phylum Actinomycetota; class Coriobacteriia; order Coriobacteriales; family Atopobiaceae; genus Paratractidigestivibacter. Next base: position 5,660 of record CAZEHG010000077.1, on the reverse strand, counting down.
GAAAACTCTCAAGAACTCGCTCGACTTCCTGGTCGGCCCTTTGTGGCCAGACGAGTTCACCGACGGCGACTGCGGAACGTTGTCCAACACCTGGACATACGGTGATCCGACATAGGCCGGCACGCTCGCCAGGTCCAGTGTTGCGGCGGCCGTCTCCCGGCGGGCTTCTTCCCAAATGCATTGGAGGAGTCCGTCTCGTTCTCAGCGTCAACCTCCTGCGTCTGAGTCTGTTCGACACCGGCGGAGCCGCTGTCCGCGCGCCCATGCGTAGGGCCGACCGCAGAGCCGACAAGCGTTCCGATGAGGCAGAGGAGGATAAGCGCGAGGAAGACGCCTGAGCCGCCCCTCCTCCGCTTGACCGGAACGATCCTCCTAGACATACACCGTCCCATCTTGGCGCCCTCCTGCAATTAACTGACGACTTTGCGGCAGATTATGGGGCTTAGAGCTGTTCCAAGGGGCAGATTCAGCCTATTTGGCCTTTTTCCCTCCCCTTGGCGGGCCTACAGAGGGCAGGAAAGCTCGGAATATGCCGCAAAGTCGAAAGTTTGTTGCACAGGCGTTCGACGAAGGACGCCGCCGAAACGCACGGCATGTTGTTACGGAGTATTGTACGGCCTCATTTCGAAGCCCCAAATGCAAAACAGGCCAGAGACGTTAAGCCTCTGACCTGCTGTTTTAGTATGGAGCCGGCAATCGGACTCGAACCGATGACCCCCGCTTTACGAGAGCGGTGCTCTACCAACTGAGCTATGCCGGCGTGCAGGACTAGATATTACGGGAAGCTCGACCGCATTTCAAGCCCCGAATTCGGTTGGCATCGTCGGCTTGACTCGCAGCTCTGACAAGTGCCTCGCGACCACCGACTGAGCAGCAGAGCGAACTCTGACTTTTCGCACTTTAAAAACGGCATTGCAGAGTAGCAAGAGCAATCCAACATGGGAAATGCTCGGTATTTACCGTCGGCTACTCTGCAATCCTGATTTTAAAGTGCGAAAAGTCAGAGTTCCTGCTTGAAGGCGACGATTCGACCGTGCGAGCCCACAAAATAGCGCCGAGGCGCAAGCCCCGGCGCTATGGAATCTCGCAATTAAGGCGTTTACAGCAGCCGCAGCACCCCACGCACCAGCCGCTCGAAGTCGTCGGCGTGCTTCTCGGCCTCGGCCAGCACGCTCTGGTGATCGATGTTGGCCGCGCCGGCCTCGTTAGCCGCGAGCGTGAGGCCGAGCACGTTCATGCCGAGCGCCTTGGCCATGATGACCTCGCACACGGTGCTCATACCCACGTAGCTCACGCCGAGGGTGCGCAGCATCGCGGTCTCGGCCGGAGTCTCGAAGCAGGGGCCGAGCATGCCCGCGTACACGCCCTCCTCGACGGCAATCCCCAGGTCGTCGGCCACGCCGCGCGCAATGGTGCGCAGGTACGGAGAGTAGGCGTCGTTCATGTCCACGAACGGGGTGTCGACGTCGCGCAGGCCGTCCCACTCGGCGAGCGGGTTTCGGCCGGTCAGGTTGATCTGGTCCGCGAGGATGCCAAGACCCATCTGCGCGTTGCCCGGCACGCTGCCGGTCGCGCACGCGAAGATAATGTCGCGGCAGCCCAGATGGTACGCATGGCGAACGAGCGCGGTGACCTCGGCCGCAGTGTAGCCCTGGTACAGGTGGACCCGCCCCGGGTAGACGATCACGGGAACCTCATCGACAGTGCCGATAAGCGCCTCGAAGCTATGGCCCTCGATGGGGCTCGCGTCCGCAGGGAAGCCCTCGATATCGTGGTAGTCGATGCGGCGAACCGGCTTGACCAGGCTCTTCAGGTGCCCCAGGCCCGTGCCCAGCACGATAGCGACAGGGTGCTCGACGGACGGCGTGCAGGACTTGACGATGTCTTCGGTGACCACACAGATCCCCTCCTTCTTGAGCAGGCGGGCATACACGCCGTCGCCTGCCGTCAGCTTTCCGGTGTAGGTACCATCGTAGACCAGCCCGCTGCCGCAAGAAGGGCTTTTCTTCTTGAGCACCGCGAGCGGTATCTTTGCCGTTTGAGCTGCGGCGCATTCACGCTGCGCACCGGCCGCGAACGCATCAGTCACATCCTTTCCGCCGCGAAGAAGCACACGCTCCCCCAAGATCTCGGCCGGTGGGCGCGGACAGGGAAGCCCCGCGGCCCTCTCGGGGCACACGGGGCTTGCTTCGACCTTGTTCGCGAGCGCGATGACCTCGGGGCAGGGCTTCGAGCCGCCGTCGTAGCGGACGGCCTCGCCGAGCAGGCACGCGCTGAACGCGATCCGCATCGCCGGCGCTAGATGTTCAGGCCGCCGAGCTGGAGCGTCGACCTGGAAAGAAGCTCGTTGCAGTAGGTGTTGAACTCGCTCTTTACCTGCGAGGCGGCGGTGCTGTACTTGGACTGCGCCACGTAGTAAGCGGCCTGGGCGGCGGCATAGGTCGCCGAGTCGTTGGTAATCTCGTAGGTCGAGAGCGCCGCGTAGTAGTCGCCATCGGTGGAGGCCCAGGTGTTGTTCTCGCTGTCCCACTCGTCGCCGGCGAGGCCGATGATGTAGGACGCATACTCAGCGGTCGGGGTGTCCGTGGCGTCGGAGGAGGGGGCGGTCGGCGCGGTCGGAGAATCGGGCAGCTCGGTCGTGGTCACGGCGTCGCGCAGCTTGCTCATGACGGCAGAGTCGGAGATAGTCTGCTTGAGGGCGTCCTCGTCCATGCTGTACTGGGTGGCGAGCGTCGAGTAGTCGGATGTGCCGAAGACGCTCTGCGCATAGGCGTCGACCTCGTCGTCGGTGGCGGTCACGCCCTGGGCGTCGGCGGCCTTGAGAACGATCTGGTTGCGCACGTAGCTCACGACGTCGGTGGCGGTGGGCACGGAGTAGTTGCCGTCGGAGTCGGCCTGGCTCTCCACGTCGCCGCTCTGGGCAAGGACCTCTCGCGCCGTCACGTCGGTGGACGTCCCGTTGTAGGTGTAGGTGGCGATGGCGGAGTCGAGCTGGTCGGACGTCAGGGTCGTGGTGCCGTTGAGGGCGACGGAGCGGGTTCCGAGCAGGAAGTGGCCGGCGAGCACGCCCACGACCACGGCCGCAACGACGCAGGCGATGAAGACGGGCAGGCCGACGGTCTTCTTGGAGAAGGGCACGGCAGGCTCGGCGGTATCGGTCTCGGCGACGTCGGCCACCGGCTCGGCAGCATCGAGCTGAGCGTCCGCAGGCTCAGCCGCGGCCTCCTCAGAAACCTCCGGCTCCGCGACGTCGGCCGTCTCGAGCTCCTCGTTGTTCTCGGACATATCAGACATTGAAGTTCTCCTCAAGGATTCGCATCGTATGTGCCGGGGCGATTCTACCCCACGAAAACGGGCACCTCAGTGCCCGCACAGGTCTTTACGCTAGCTTAAAGCGCCTGTCGGCGCGGAGAGCCACGCCTACTTGCACGCCTCCGCGATCTGGGCCGAGAAGGTCTTGACATAGCCGGAGCCGTTCTCGGCGTCGAACGCGACGCGCTGGGCCAGGGCCTCCTTGGTCTGCGCGGACGCCTCACCGCGCGCGAAATCGAGAAGCGCGCCGAGCATGTCGCGGTACTCGGCATCGCCGTGGTAGCACTGCACGGCCTCGTCGAGCAGCGGCCACGCGGCATCGGAACGCTCGGCGGACGTCGCGCCGTAGCGGCACAGGAAGACGAACGCGGCCAGGCGCACGGTCGCGGAGTCGTCGTCGAAGAGCGACTCCTCGGCCCCGTCGAAGGCGCCGGCGAGCTTGTCCGCCTGCTCGGGACACATCTCGGTCAGCGCCGTCAGGATCTCCCAACGGGTCTGTGCCTCGGGGCGCTCGAGGGCCTCCAGCAGGTCATCGACGTGGTCAGCGAGAAGCGACGAGTCCACCTTGGCCACGGCGGCGAGCCGGTGGGCAACCTCCTGGCGACGACGGCGTCCGGTCCCCTTGAGCTCGGTAAAGAGCGCGGAGATCTGAGCGTTGGCGGATTGGTCGGGCATACTTGGTACCTCTTTCTGAACGTGCCTTATGAATCGCAGAAAGCGACGGGCGCCCGCCCGTCGCAGATGGTTACTACTTTTTCCGGTCGCCCTGGGTGCTCATGAGCTCGGGCTCGCCGCGGCCTTCCCGCCGCACGCGCCGGCAAGACCGAAGCCCACGCGCTACGCCTCCCCGTGGCAGCAGCAGTGCTCGCCGGAGCCGTGGCCCTCGCCGTGCCCGCCGCAGCACTCGTGGCCGTCGCCGTGCCCGTGGCCCTCGCCGTGGCCGCCGCAGCACTCGTGGCCGCCCTCGCTGCCGTGCCCGCCGCAGCCGCACTCGCCGTCGCAGCCGCACCCGTCCTCGCCGGGCTCGGCGTCGAGAAGCGACCAGTCGAGGCCCGCGGCCGCGGCATCGCCCTCCTCGGCGTAGAGCAGCGTGAGGGCCTGGGTGCCCATGCGCGCGCCGCCGATTTGGCAGAGCGTGTCGAAGAGCGCGAAGGCGGTCTCGGCGCCGGGCAGCGCGAGCTCGGCGTCCTGAGCGGAGCGCAGGGCAAGCCCGACGTCCTTGCGCAGGTGCTCGGCCATGAAGCCGGGCTTGTAGTCGCCGTCGAGCGACTTGGGCGCGAGGCTCGCGGAGGCACCGGATCCGCCGGTGCCGCTCGCCATGAGGTCGAGGACCTTGTGCGCGTCGATGTGGCCCTGCTCGGCGAGCGCGAGCGCGTCGGCGTAGCCCACCATACAGGAGGCCAAGCTCACCTGGTTGCAGAGCTTCGCGGTCTGGCCGGCGCCCGGCTCGTCGAAGTAGAAGAGCTTCTTGCCGAAGGTCTGCAGGATTGGGAGCACGGGAGCCGCGTCCTTCTCGGCCGCGCCCAGGATCAGCGTGAGGGTGCCCGCCTCGGCTCCCGCCTGTCCGCCCGTGACAGGGCAGTCGAAGGCGTGGACGTCGGCAACCTCGGCCGCGTCGTGGATGTCGCGCGCGAGCTGCGGGGAGCTCGTGGTCAGGTCGATCAGGTAGGCGCCCTTCTTCGCGGCTCGCAGGACGCCGTCGGATGCCAGGTAGACCTCCTCGACGTCGGTCGGGTAGCCGACCATGGTAAAGACCACGTCGGCGTCTTTGACAGCCTCGGCGGGGGTCTCCGCCCACGCGGCCCCGCGGGCAAGAAGCCCCTCGGCCTTCTCTTTCGTGTGGTTGTTCACGGTCAGGGCGTAGCCCGCGTCGAGGATGTGGCCCGCGATGGCGGCGCCCATGATGCCGGTGCCGATGAAGGCCACCTTGGTATTGTGTGTGTTGCTCATTGGAACCTTTCGAATGCGAAAACCAAGCCGAAGGGGTTTGTTCCCCGTTCGGCTTGGTTTCTTTCGGAACTACTTGTTACGGACCTTACGGGCCAGGCGGTCGGTGAACGAGAGGCTCTCGCGGCGGTCCTTGCCCCAGAAGACGCAGGCGACCATGCCCGGCCCCACGTGCGCCCCGATGACCGGCGAGACGGAGCTGTAGATGATGGGCATGTCCTCGCAGCCGGGCTCGCGGCGCAGCTGGTCGCCGAGCCAGTGGGCGTCCTTGTCCGCGTCCGCCGAGACGATGCCCACGGGCAGCGGCGTGCCGCCGAGGTCCTCCTCGGAGAGATGGTTGGCTTTGAAGTCGGCGATGATGGCGCGCAGGGCCTTCTTGCGGCCGCGGCACATGCCACGCA
>CAZEHG010000076.1:0-8856 GCA_964512475.1 uncultured Atopobium sp. | reverse complement strand
GGCCGCGCGGCGTCGCCGCCACGCCCCGCGCGCCCATAACCGCCTGCGTTCCCGCGGCCCGCGCGCGCGTCTTGCCCGCGGCCACCGTCCACAACGGTGAACCCGCCGCCCGCCGTGCCGGCGGAGCCGCGCGATCCATAGCGCTCGGAGCGGGGCGTGACCTCGCCGACGAAGCTGAGCCCGGGGTCGCCCTCGCCGGGACCGGCGGCGCGCATCGACCGCCGCCCGCCGTCGCGGCGATCCTGCTCGGCCGCGCTCAGCGCGGACTGCCTGGAGACCGAGACGAGCATGCCGACGAACATCAGGCAGGACATGATCGACGACCCGCCGTAGGAGAGAAACGGCAGGGGCTTGCCCGAAAGCGGTATGAGCTTGACCACGCCGCACACGTTGACCAGCAGCTGGATGATGATGAGGGAGGTGCATCCGCTCGCGATGAGCCGACCCGTCAGGTCGGGCGCGTTCTTGGCGATCTGGATGCCCGCCCACGCGAAGACGGCGAAACCCGCGAGGACGCCGACCGTGCCCACCAAGCCGCACTCCTCGCCGATGACGGCGAAGATGAAGTCGTTGTGCGCCATCGGCAGGTACGAGTACTTCTGCTTCGAGAAGCCGATGCCCACGCCGAACAGGCCGCCCGAGCCGAAGGCGTAGAAGCCCTGAATGAGCTGGTAGGAGTCCCCGAGCTCGTCAGCCCACGGGTCGAGGAAGGTCTGGATGCGCGAGAGCGAGTAGTCCTGCGTGAACGAGTACACGGCCACCACGGCCAAGAACGCGGCGCCGATGCCCACGATCAGGCGCCCCGAGACGCCCGCCACGAAGGCCATGACGGCGAGAGCGAGCACGACGATCATGGTGGAGCCCTTGTCGGGCTGGGCGAGGATGAGCACGATCGGCAGGCCCACGCCGAACGCGGCGTACTTGAGCAGCTCGCGGCCGTCCATGTCGCCGTCGACGAAGGCGTGCTGGATAAGTGAGGCGGCCACGGTCACGATCGCGACCTTCGCGAACTCGGAGGGCTGCAGCTGGAAGCCGCCGAAGACCTTGATCCAGCGCGAGGCGCCGTAGGTATTGTTGGAGAACCCCGGCACGAAGACGAGCACGAGGCCGACGAGGACGACGCCGATGACGATGGCCAGGTGGTCACGCGAGAGGCTGTGGTAGTCCGCCCTGGCGAGAAGCGCCGCGAGCCCGACGCCGATGGCAGCGAAGATCGCCTGGCGCTTGAGGTAGTAGGCAGGGTCGTTACCGAGCGCGTCGCTCGCGATGCAGGTGACCGACGAGGCAGAGTAGATCATGAGCAGGCCGAAGCACACGAGGATCGCCGTCACGACGATGAGCACGACGCGCGGGCGCATGAAGCGCTCCGGCACACCGAAGATGCCCTTCTCGATGGAGCCGGCGCGAGAAGTTCCGCCCCGCGAGGAGCCGCCCCTCGCCGCGCGGCCGCTGCCGCGGCGCGCGTCGCGGGCCGACCCGCCGAAAAGGAAACCGGGCAGGGGCGCCGTCATGCGCTACTCCCCCGCCTTCTGGGCCTCGGCGGCGCACAGCTCCGCCACGAGCCCCTTGAAGAAGCGGCCGCGCTCGCCCATGTTGGCGAACTCGTCGAACGAGGAGCAGGCAGGCGAGAGGAGCACCGTGTCGCCCGGCTCGGCGGCGGCCACGGCGGCGTCGAAGGCCTCGCGCAGATGGGCGGCGCGCAGCACACGCGGTCCCTCGCCCTCGCGGGCGGACTCGTCCTCGAGGGCGCGCGCGATGCGATCCCCCGCCTCGCCGAAGCACACGGCCGCGCGGGCCTCGGCGCAGCAGGCGGCCGCGAGGCTCGTGAGGTCGGTGCCCTTGTCGTGACCGCCGAGGAGCACGACGACCGAGCGCGGCGGGAAGGCGGTCAGGGCCTTCTCGACCGAGTCGGTGTTCGTCGCCTTGGAGTCGTTGACGAAGCGCACCCCGCCGGCCTCGCCGCAGGGCTCGATGCGGTGCTCGATGGGGTCGAAGGTCGCCAGGCCGCGGGCGACCTCGGCGGCGCCTGCACCGGCGAACAGCGCGAGGGCCGAGGCGGCGAGCGCGTTCTGCCAGTTGTGTCGGCCGCGGATCCGCAGGTCCGAGGCGGCGCAGAGGTCCGTCTCGACGCCGGCGAGGCGCACGACGAGGCGCTCGCCGCGCACGAAGGCGGCGTCGGCGCCGGAGGGCTCGTGCTCGACCGAGAGCTCGCAGACGCGCAGGCCGCGGGCAGCGCAGCGCGCGGCGGCGGCTCGGCACCGGTCGTCGTCGACGGAGACGACGGCGAGGTCGCCCTCGCCCATGTTCGCGAAGACCTTCTCCTTGGCGGCGGCGTAGGCGTCCATGGAGCCGTGCCACTCGATGTGATCGGGCGTGATGTTGAGAAGCGCCGCCGCGCGCGGGCGCAGGCGGCGGGCACCCGCGAGCTGGAAGCTCGAGAGCTCGGCCACGAGCCAGCCGCCCTCGGGGCGGCGGGCGACCTCGCCGATGCACAGCACCCCGATGTTGCCCACCGACTCGGCGGTCATGTCGGCGGCTCGGAGCAGGTGGGTGGTGAGCGAGGTCGTGGTCGTCTTGCCGTTCGTGCCGGTAACGGCGACCCAGCGCTCGGGACTCTCGCGGAACGCGAGCTCGGGCTCGCCGATCACCTCCGCCGAGCAGGCGGCCGCCGCGGCGTAGAAGGCGCTCGTCTCGGGGATGCCGGGCGAGGCCACGGCAAGGTCGTAGTCGCCGCGGACGTCCTCGGTGCCGAGAACGCATCGCACCCCGAGCGCCTCGAGCGCGCGGGAGGCGTCGCCGGCGGCGGACGTCGCGCCGCCGTAGAGCGTAACGGACGAGACGCGCCCGCCCTCGTCCATCAAGGGGGCCAGGTACCGGCAGATGCCCTCGCCCGTCTTCCCCATCCCGAGGACGAGGACGCGGCCGAGCTTCTCGTTGTTGACGCATGCCATGCTGTGAGGACCTTCTTCTTTGCTCGAGAACGGGTGCGGTGCCGGCGCGGCGGGACGGGAAGCGCCAGCGGGCGCGTCGCCGGTGCCGGCGCTAGCCCAGCTGGAAATAGAGCGCGAACCCGAGGGTCGCGAACGCCGCCGACACGATCCAGAAGCGGGTGACGACCTTGGTCTCGGCCCAGCCCTTCTTCTCGAAGTGGTGGTGGACCGGACTCATGAGGAAGACGCGCTTGCCGGTGGTCTTGAAGCTCACGACCTGGATGATGACGGAGAGCGCCTCGCAGACAAAGAGCCCGCCCATGATGAGCGAGGTCACCTCGGTCTTCGTGAGGACGGCGAGCGCGGCCAGGGCGGCGCCGAGCGCGAGCGAGCCGGTGTCGCCCATGAAGATCGAGGCCGGGTTGCAGTTGTGCCAGAGGAAGCCGATGCAGGAGCCGGCGATGGCGGCGGCGAAGATGGCGAGGTTGAGCTCGCCGTAACGGTAGGCGACCATGGCCATCATGAGCATGACCACCATCGTGCAGCCGCCGGCCAGGCCGTCAAGGCCGTCGGTCAGGTTCACGGCGTTCGAGAGGCCCGCCATGAGCAGGAAGACGAACACGACATAGAGCCAGGGGACCTTGACGGTCGCGCCGCCGAGCTCGAGCGTCGTGGTGAGGACGCCGAGGTCCACGGAGAAGCCGCCGGGGAAGCGCACGAGCGCGTCGATTCCCACCCAGTTGACCGCGCCCAGGCAGAACACGACCGAGATCGCGATGAGGCCGGCCATCTTCTGGGAGGGGGTGAGGCCGAGGGAGCGCTTATGGGCGACCGACTCGACGTCGTCGAGCAGGCCGAGCGAGCCGGTGACGAGCATGGCGGCCACGGCGAGCACAAGGTCGGGCGTCCAGCTCGCGAAGACGAGGACCGTCAGGACCACGCCGATGAGCATGATGACTCCGCCCATGGTGGGCGTGCCCTGCTTGACGAGATGGCTCTCGGGGCCGTCGGCGCGCACCTGCTGGCCGATGCCGTCCTTCTTGAGGAAGCGGATGAAGAAGGGCATGAGGACGCAGGTGACGATGGCCGCCACTGCGATGGAGAGGAACACCTGGTAGCTGGGGTATGCGGGATTGCCGATCATTTAAGCGAGAACCTCCTTGGCGAAGCGGTCGAGGCCCTCGGAACGCGAGGCCTTTACGAGGACGAGGTCGCCGGGCGCAAGGACCGGCTTCAGGGCGGCCACGGCGTCCTCAACGCCGGCGAAGCGGTGGATGGCGTCCTGGGAGAAGCCCATGGTGGAGGCGGCGTCGGCCATGACGTCGGCCAGGTCGCCCCCGATGAAGACGAGCATGTCGAGCCCCTTTGCCGCGGCGTAGGCGCCGGTGTAGCCGTGCAGGCGCCGCTCATCGGCGCCGAGCTCGCCCATCTGACCCAGGACGGCGACGCGCCGGCCCTCGCAGGCCATGGTCGCCAGGACGTCGAGCGAGGACGCCATGGAGTTCGGCGCGGCGTTGTAGGAGTCGTCGATCACGCGCACCCCCGCGGCCGAGCCGCGCACGTCGAGGCGCAGGGCCGTGTGCTCCATCCGCTCGATGGCCGTGACGGCGGCGTCGCGGTCCGCGCCGGCGCGCCAGACGAGCGCGAGGGCGAGCAGGAAGTCGTCCACGACCTTCTTGCCGGGGAGATTGAGCGTCACCTCACGGCTCCAGCCGTCGGAGCAGCGGGCGGTGAAGGTAGGCAGGCCGTCGGCGTCGAGGCTCACGTCCTCGGCGCGCACGGCGTCGCCGTCGCCCGCGCCCACGAGCACCACGTCGACCCCCGCCGGCGCGGCGAAGCCCTCGGCGATGAAGCCGGTGAGGTCGCAGGCCGACGGCATGACGAGGCAGCGGCGGGCGCCGCCGGCCTCGGGCGCGGCGTCGCGCATGCCTCCGATGACCTCGGCCTTGGCGCGCGCGATGTTCTCGCGGCTGCCGAGGATGCCGATGTGGGAGGTGCCGATGGTCGTCACGCAGGCGAGCGCGGGGGCGCAGGCCGCCGCGAGGCGCTCGATCTCCCCCGGGTGGTTCATGCCGAGCTCGCAGACGAGCACGCGCGCCCCCTCGGGGGCCGCGAGCACCGTGAGAGGCAGGCCGATCAGGTTGTTGAGGTTGCCCGCGGTCGCGTGGGTTGGGGCGCACGCGCCGAAGCCGGCGCGCAGCATGTCCTTGGTGGTCGTCTTTCCCACCGAGCCGGTGACTCCGACGACGAGCCACTCGGGGTGGCGTCGCCGTTGCTCGGCGGCGAGGGCGAGCAGGAACGACTCGCAGTCGTCGCGGGCGGCGCGCAGCACGGAGCAGCCGGCGGCGGAGCAGGCGGCGAGGGCCTCGGGCGCGACCTCGGCGGAGGCGACCACGGCCGCGGCGCCCGACTCGGCCGCGCGGGCGAGAAACGCGTTGCCGTCGACGCGCTCGCCGGCGAAGGCGACGAAGACCGTGCCTTCCCCGACCTTGCGTGAATCTATGACGACGTCGCCGGCGACCTCGCGCGACCCCTCGGAAAGAAGGTCGGCGCCGGTCGCGGCGGCGATGTCTTTGGCGCAGATGCGGATCATTGCGAACCCCTTTTCGCGAAACCCTAGCCCGTCGCGGCGGGCGCGACTCCCAAAATAGTAACCGACTGCTGCATGACGTCGTGGAAAACGTTGGCCGCCGACACGGCGGCCAGGGGCGGCACGCCGTTCAGGCCCACGTAGACGAGCACGTCGGGGTCGTCGGCATTCGCGAAGCCGCACAGCGAGGCCACGTAGTGGTTCTCCTTATAGCCCCCCGACTCGTCGGCCTGCTCGCCGGTGCCCGTCTTGCCCGCGATGTCGTAGCCCTGGACCTGGCCGTTCTCGCCGGAGCCGTCCGTCATGACGGAGCGCATCATGTCGGTCTCCTCGTCGGCGGTGGCCTTGCTTATGATTTGCTCGCCGGAGGGCCACTCCACCTCCTCGCCGCCCTTGGAGAGAAGGAAATGCGGCGTGTTCGGCACGCCGTCGTTGGCCACGGCCCCGTAGGCGCGCACGATCTGCACGAGCGGGATGGCGAGGCCTTGGCCGAAGGCCATCGAGCCCGCGGTCGAGCCGTCGTAATCGTCGTAGGAGCGCACGATGCCCTCTGCCTCGCCCGGGAAGTCGATGCCCGTGAGCTGCCCGATCCCGAACTTCTCGACACCCTCGGAGAAGCGCTTGGCGCCGATGATGTTCTGGACGTAGTAGGCCATGGCGACGTTGGAGGACTGGGCCGTCGCGTACTCGACGCTCATGTCCATGGCGTAGTCGCGCTCGTCGTCGTCGTGGACGTAGGAGTCGCCTACCAGGATCTCGGCCGGGATGTTGAAGGTCGTGTCCTTGCTTATGAGGCCGTCCTCGATGCCGATGGAGGTGGTGATCACCTTGAAGACCGAGCCCGGCTCATAGGAGTCGGTGACGAGCTTGAGGTTGAGCGACGAGGCGTCGGTGATGTTCGAGAAGTCCGGCAGCGGCGTCGAGGCGGCGGCGTAGATCTCGCCCGTCTTCGGGTTCGTGACCATGACCGAGCCCGACTCAGCCTCATAGGTCTTAGCCCCGTCGGTGATGATCTGCTCGCACTCGTACTGCAGGTCGATATCGATGGACAGGATGATATCGGTGCCGTCGCGCGCCGCGATCGTGTCCGAGACGCCGCCCGCGATGGGCGTGCCAAGCGGGCTCGCCTCGTAGACGCGCTGCCCGTCAGTGCCCCCCAGGATGTCATCATAGTAGAACTCAATGCCCGACAGCGCCGTGCCCTCGTCATTCACGTAGCCCAGGACCTGCGCGCCCGTGGTGCCATAGGGGTAGACGCGCTTGGTGTTGCTCTCGTAGTAGACGCCGTTGAGCTCGGCCTCGGAAAGCCTCGACTTGAGCTCGTCGGCCACCGACTCGTCCACGCGCTTGGAGAGATACGCGTAGCGGGCGTTCTCGCGCGTGAGGGCTTCCAAGTAGGTGTCCCTGTCGCCGCCGACGACCTCGACGAGGATATCGGCGATGGCCGAGGCCGCGCCGTCGGTCGAGCCGTCGGTGTAGGCCACCGTCGTGGGGTCGCAGACGATGTCCTCGCAGTCGACGCTGATGGCGAGCACGTTGCCGTTGCGATCGTAGATGGTCCCGCGCTTGGCGTTCAGGGTCACGACGTTCGTGCGGCGGTCCTCGGCGCGCTGCGAGAGCCAGTCGGCCTCGACCACCTGCAGCCACACGAGCCTGAGCGCCACGACGGCGAGAAGCGCGAGCACGAGGACGAACAGCCGGCTGAGCTTGGGCTCGTCGGGGTCCATCCACGGCGCGGAACCGCGCGGCGCGCGCATACGAGAGCCGGAGGCCTCCCCAAAGGAAGCCTCCGGTACACGGGTGCCGCGGCGGCGGCCGTATGTGTATCGCTTATCCACGAACGAAGAGTCTACGCCACGTCGCAGTAGGCGCCGCCCTCGGAGACGGACTGCGCAGCATCCCCATCAGCGGAGAGGAGCGCCGCGGCATAGCCGGCGGGGTCGAGCACGCAGGACGACCCGTCGGCCGTCTGGGCCGCGGCCTGCTCGGCGGAGGCGACCGCGGCGGCGGACTCGTCGGCGGCCTGCTGAGCCTGCTCAGAGGCGGCCTGGGCCTCCTCGGCCGCGGCCTGCTCGGCCTCGGCGGCATCACCGACCTCGACGGTCATCGCGTCGCTCGAGAGGACCATGCCGTAGTTCTGCGTCGCGATGCGCGCGATGCGGGAGTTGCTGGAGAGGACGGCGCGCTCTATCTTGAGCTCGTCGTTCAGGTTCTTCGCGTCGGAGACCTCCGAGCGCAGCGTCGAGTTGTTGGAGAGGGCGACGACCGCCGCCGACGAGATGGCCACGCGCGCGAGGCCGATGGCGATGAGCACCGCGGCCAGGACGACGACCGTGCGGACGTTGGCGATGAACTGCGCCGAGACGCCCTTGCGGGCGCGGGCGTCGAGGCCTCCGCCGGGCAGGACCTGGAACGACGGGCGCGCCGCCTCCTCGAGGGCTTCTCCCCCCTCGACGAAATCGATGTTAAGAGCCTCTGAGCCCTGGTACCTCATCTGTCCCTCTTGCCTTCTATGCGAAGGGCGTGCCCCTCGCCGCGCATCCGATTACAAGGCAGGACCGCTTTCGCTGGGTCGGGGGCCGCCTCGTGCCCGGCCCCCGTCTGCTCCCAGAGCGTTCCTTAGGTTGTGGCCGGGCGGGAGCCCGGCGGTTCGTTGATGGTTCGTTGGTGGTTCGTTTAAGCTGCGTTCGTGGTGCGTGGTTGGTGCGTTTGCGGTATGCGTTCGGCCTTGCGGCCGGGTGCGCCTTTCGGCTCGCCCTAGGCGGTGGCGTCGAGCTTTATCGCCACGCGCGTGAGGGCGCTTCGCGACCGAGGGTTGGCCGCGACCTCTTCGCTTGAGGCGACGAGGGGCTTGCGTGTCTTGACCTTGAGGATCGGCACGTTCCCGCAGACGCAGACGGGCAGGTCGGGAGGGCAGGTGCACCCCTGCGAGAGCTCGGAGAACACATGCTTGACGATCCTGTCCTCAAGCGAGTGGTACGAGATCACGCAGATCCGGCCGCCGGGGTTCGCCCAGCGCACCGCGGCCCTGAGGCCCCGGTCCAGGACGTCGAGCTCGTGGTTCACCTCTATGCGCAGGGCCTGGAAGGTCTTGCGCGCCGGGTGCCCGCCGCTCCTGCGGGCGGCGGCGGGAATCGCCTGCTTGACGATCTCCGCCAGCTGCAGGGTCGTCTCGACGGGGGCCTTGGCCCTCGCCTCCACGACTTTCCTGGCGATTCGGGAAGCGTGCTTCTCGTCGCCGTATACGCGAAGGATCCGGGTGAGGTCGGCTTCGTTGTAGTGGTTTATGACCTCTTGTGCGGTTAGGGTGTTGTTCCCCGAATCCATGCGCATGTC
>CAZEHG010000075.1:0-8996 GCA_964512475.1 uncultured Atopobium sp. | reverse complement strand
TGACCGGCACGCTCTACAACGCGCTGACCACCGCCAAGCAGAACAAGGTCGTCGACGCCGGCGACATCGTCATCCTCACCGCGGGCGACCCGCAGACCTCGCCGCGCCAGGGCGACTACACCACTTCCACGAACCTCGCTATGATCGCCCAGGTCCAGTAAGCGACCAGAGTACCCGCTTAACTAACGAGCGCCCGGCAGCCACACAGGCCGCCGGGCGCTTTTAGTGTGCCGGGCCTGTACGGTATCGGGCCCGCAGCCGGCCATCCGGTCGCCTATTTGAGCATGCGCCAGACCGTCGTGCGGGAGAGGCCGAGCACACGCGCGGCCTCGGTTTGGTTGCCGCCGAGCTTGTCGACGACCATCTGGACGATCTGGCGCTCGGTGTCCCTGAGCGGGCGCAGCAGGTCGATGGAGGTCGCGGAGTCGGGCGTGGAGAGGGACGAGAACTTCGACGCCCGCTCGCGCTCGATCGCCTCGTGGGCCAAGGCCGCGTTGACGAAGCCGTTGGGCGCGGTGTTCATGCAGTGCTGGAGCACCTGACGCAGCTCGATATAGTTCCGATTCCATGCGTGGGCGCACAGAAGCGCGGTAGCCTCGTCGCTCAAGGTTGGCATCTCGGATCCGGTGCGCCCCGCCTCGCTCTTCAGGTAGTCGAGTATCACCCGCCTCAGGTCGCTGCGCTCGCGCAACGGGGGCGCGGTGAGCACGTGGCAGTGTAGGTACTCGACGATGCGGGCCACCGCCTCTGTCTCGCCGCCGCGGGGGTCGTCGTTCGCCGAGAAGATGACCCGGTTGCGTTGGGCCGCGTTGCTGCGGTGGACGACATCGAGCAGTCGGCTCACGTGCTCGGCGTCGAGTGCCTGGACGGCCTTGAAGTAGATGGTGTCCCCCGTGGCGTAGAGCGGCGAGCTCGGTGAGTTCAACAGGTACTCCCAGCTCTTCTCGATGAGCAGCGAGCAGTCGACGACCACGAACGGATGGTTTGAGTTGCTGCTGTTCAGGTACAGCAGGGCGGCCATCTGTGCCTTGCCGACGCCGATCTCGCCCTCGAGCATCAGGGGCTTTTGGATGGCCGCGGCCTTCGTGACGAGCGGGGCAATCTCCTCGCCGGCTCCCGTGACGCCGTAGATGTTCTCGCGGTACGAGCGCTCGACCTCATCGGCGTTCATGCGCTCGATCCCGACGAGGCTCTCGCCGGCGGGCGCGTTGGAGGTGGACACGCTGAAGGAGACCACGAGGTTCTCGCCCTTTCCCGTCCGCGTGAGGTTGATGCGGTGGATACGCCGCCCTCGGCGGAGCACGAGCTTGGCCGGGGCCGGGTCGTTAAGGTGCTGCCGCAGGAAGGGGAGCAGGTCGTTGCGGTCTTCACCGAGGTTCGAGTACATGAGCCTCCCGGTGGGCGAGAAGAGCGCGAATGAGAAGGGCTGGCTCTTCAGCAGGCCCCAGAGGACGCGGTTCTTCTGCTGGAGGGCGTCCATCTGCTGGCAGAAGAAGAGCGCCTGGCCAAGGGCCCTATGGACGCTGCGGGTGCCGCTCTGGAGCAGATGGGCGTCGATCCCGAGCGCGCGGCACTTCTCGACGGCGAAGTTGTCGCACAGGACGACCTCGTAGGAGCCCGCCTGCACCTCCTGCAGGACCAGCGGGAGCTCGTCCTCGAAGCTGACCTCGAAGACGTCGAGGTCGAAATCGGAGAAGTCGGCGACCTGCGAGACGGACTCGGTCGCGTTTGAGAACCCGATGACCGCCGTGCGCTTGCCGAGGGGGTTGTGGAGCGCGAGAGCCGCCAAGAGATCGGCGCCCGAGACGCCGATCTCGAAGACGGGGACAGTGATCTCGTCCTCGAGCATCTGGGCGGTGCCTCCTCGCGAGACGACAACGTCGAAGTCCGTGTCGAAGACGCCGAGGGCCGCCTCGAGGCCTTCATGGAGGTCGCCCTCGTGCACCGTCAGCTCGATCTCGGGGAAGTCGCTCGTGGCGGATACGGCCACCTCGACGAGCTCGGGATAGGGCGCGATGAGAAGGACACGGTATGGGCTCATGGAAATCGTCCAATTCTGAAACAGTTTTACCAGAGAAACCGTTTCAAATTGTAACGGTTTTTGCGTCGCAGACCCATGTATCACGCGAAACGAAGACAGCATCATGAAGCATCAAGGGAGGGAGAAGATGGCCCAGACGATGCTCATAGCGGATGACCTCACGGGGGCGCTCGACGCCGGCGTATGCTTCGTGCCGAAGGGGGCGAAGGTCCTCGTGGACGCCTCGACGGTGGACGGCGACGCCTTTGCGCGCTGCGAGGGGGCGCTCTGCGTCAACGCGGCGACGCGCCACATGACAGCCCCCGAGGCTGCCGAGCTTGTGACAAGGCTCGTAGAGGCGGCTCGGTCCGCCGGTGTGCGCCGCGTCGTGAAGAAGACCGACTCCGCCCTGCGCGGAAACGTCGGGGCAGAGCTCGCCGCCGCCTGGAAGGCGTCCGGCGCGTCTTGCCTGCACTTCTTGCCTGCGCTGCCGGCCATGAACCGCGTGACCAGGGGCGGCGTCCACTATATCGACGGCGCGCCTGTGAGCGAGAGCGTGTTCGGCCGCGACCCGTTCGAGCCCGTCGCGGAATCCGACGTCCGCGCCACCATCGCGGCCCAGACCGATGCGCCGGTGGCAGTCGTGGCCGAGGGCGAGAGGGCCCCCGAGGGGTTTTCGGGGATCGTCGTCTACGACGCGTCCTCTGATTCCTCCATGGAGTCGCGCGTCCGTGAGCTTCTGGCGGAAGACGACGGCGCCGTCCTCGCGGGTTGCGCCGGTCTCGCCTCCGCGCTCGCGCGCATCGCCGGCCCGGCCGCGCGCCCGGGAGCCCCTCTTTCCTTCGACGGGAATCTCTTGGTGGTCTGCGGCAGCGTGAACGGCGTTTCGCGCGGGCAGTGTGCCGTCGCCGCTCGCTCCGGCGCCGCCGTCTACCCCATAGCCGAGACAGAGAAATGCGACGACTCGTGGCTCGCGTCCGAGGCCGGCCGCGCGTTCGTGGGCGCCGTCAACGGCGACTGGGCCTCGCGCCCCCTGACCGTGGTGGACGGGTCCGGCCTCGAGGACCTGAGCGCCCTCGTGCCTCCCGGCCTCGATGTGCGGCAGGTGGTGTCTGACCACATCGGCGCGCTTCTTGCCGCCGTTTGCGCCGCGGGCGTCCGCGGCCGCGCGCTCGTCACGGGCGGCGACGTGCTCGCGAGCTTTCTCACGCAGGCGAAGGTCGCCGAGGTCACGCCCTTAGGGCAGGTGTCCACCGGTGTTGTCGCCTTCGAGGTGCCCCTGCCCGCCGGCAAGCTCACGATTGCATCCAAGTCGGGCGGTTTCGGCAACGAATCGCTGCTCGTGGATTTGGCTCAACCCAACACGATTGAGAAGGAGTGTCGCGCATATGCTTAGCAAGTATTCCCTGAGGCTTCCGAAGGTCGTCTACGGCGGCGAGAACCCCACCGAGGAGATGACCGCCGCACTCAAGAAGGAGGGTGCCAAGAAGGTCGTCGTCTTCACCGACAAGAGCCTGCGCAAGCTCGGTCTGGTCGAGCCGACGCTCCAGGCTGTCCGCGCGGCGGGCGCCGAGGCCACCGTCATCGACGACATCCCCGCCGAGCCCACCTACTCCGAGGTCCAGAACGTGGTCGACCAGGTCAAGGGCCTGGGCGCCGATGCCATCGTCGCTGTCGGCGGCGGCTCCGTTATGGATTCCGCCAAACTCGCGGGCGTCTGCGCCACCGACGAGTACACGGTCCACGACCTTCTTGCCGACCCTTCCCGCGCAAGCAAGAAGATCAAGATGTTCGCCGTCCCCACCACCGCCGGCACCGGCGCCGAGGCCACCCCGAACGCCATCGTGGCCGTCCCCGAGGAGGAGCTCAAGGTAGGCATCGTCAACGACGGTCTTATCGCCGACTACGTGGTCCTCGATGCCCGCATGATCAAGAACCTCCCGCGATCCATCGCCGCGGCCACGGGCGTCGACGCGCTGTGCCACGCCATCGAGTGCTTTACCTGCAACAAGGCCAACCCCTTCAGCGACATCTTTGCCCTGGAGGCCTTCGACCTCATCGTGAACAACATCGAGGCCGCCTGCGACGACCCCGAGGCCATGGATGCCAAGCGCGCCATGCAGATCGCCAGCTTCTATGCCGGCATCGCCATCACCGCCTCCGGTACCACCGCGGTCCACGCGCTTTCCTATCCGCTGGGCGGCAAGTACCACATCGCCCACGGCGTCTCGAACGCCATCCTGCTCTGCCCGGTGATGCACTTCAACGAGCCGGCCATCCGCGAGCGCCTCGCTGTTGCCTATGACCGAGCCATCCACGCCGGCGCGACCACCGTCGAGGAGAAGTCCGCCGCCGTCATCGAGCGCATGGACCAGATCGTCGCGCACCTGGACATCCCCAAGAAGCTCGATGAGCTTGGCGTCACCGACGCCAGCGTCGACGAGCTCGCCGCGGCCGGCATGAAGGTCCAGCGCCTGCTCACCAACAACATGCGCGAGGTCACGCTCGAGGACGCGAAGGCGCTCTACGCCCAGATCCTCTAGGCACCCATTCGAAACCAAGGTCCGTAAGGACTCGTAAGAAAGGAAAGCATCATGGCAGAGCTTAAGGGCATCATCGTTCCCATCGTCACCCCGATGAACGAGGACGAGTCCGTCAACACTGAGGAGCTGCGCGCCCAGGTCGACCGTCAGATCGCCGCCGGCATCCACGGCATCTTCCCGTTCGGAACCAACGGCGAGGGCTACATCCTCAACGGCGAGGAGAAGAAGCTCGTCCTCGAGACCGTCATCGACCAGGTCGCGGGCCGCGTGCCCGTCTATGCCGGCACCGGCTGTATCTCCACCAAGGAGACCATCGAGCAGTGCAAGATGGGTGAGGCTGCTGGCGCCGACATCCTCTCCGTCATTACCCCGTCCTTCGCCAAGGCTTCCCAGCACGAGCTGATCGAGCACTACACCAAGGTCGCCGAGGCCGTGCCGAACATGCCGATCGTTCTCTACAACATCCCGATGCGCACCGGCAACGCCCTTGAGCCCGAGACCGTCGTCGAGCTGGCCAAGATCGACAACATCGTGGGCGCCAAGGATTCCTCCGGCGATTGGGACAACCTCTCCGCCTACATCGAGCTTACCAAGGACATGGACTTCGGCGTGCTTTCCGGCAACGACGCGCTGATCCTCAAGGCCCTCAAGGCCGGCGCCAAGGGCGCCATCGCGGGTTGCGCAAACGTCTACCCGAAGAACATGGCCGGCATCTACGACAACTTCGTCGCCGGCGACCTCGAGGCCGCCGAGGCTTGCCAGGGCAACGTGGCGAACCTTCGCGCCTGTTTCAAGTACGGTAACCCCAACACCGTGGTAAAGACGGCCGTCAACCTGCTCGGCTATCCCGTCGGCAAGTGCCGTGCCCCGTTCAACTACCTGCCGCCCGAGGGCGTCGAGGCCCTTCAGGCCGCGCTCGACGCCGATAAGGCCAAGGGGGTCTGCTAAATGACCGCTCAGCTGCCCATTGTCGCCATCACCATGGGCGACCCTGCCGGCAACGGCCCCGAGATCACCGTCAAGGCCCTCGCCGACGCCACGCTCTATGACCGGTGCCGCCCCATCGTCGTGGGCGACGCCAAGATGATCGAGCAGGCCAAGGGCTTCGTCGGCATGCCCGAGATCAACGTGAACCCCGTCCACACCGTCTCCGAGGCCAAGTTCGAAGCCGGCACCATCGACGTCTACCAGCTCGACCTTATCGAGGATGTCGAGAAGTTCAAGGTGGGCGAGGTGTCCGTGGAGGGCGGCAACGCCGCGTTCCAGTCTGTGAAGAAGACCATTAAGCTCGCCATGGCGGGCGAGGTCGACGCCACCGTGACCAACGCGCTGAACAAGGAGGCCATGAACCTGGCCCTCGCCCCGCAGGGCATGCACTTCGATGGCCACACCGAGATTTACGCCACCTACACGGGCACCAAGAAGTACTGCATGATGCTCGCTCACCACGATTTCCGCGTCGTGCATGTCTCCACGCACTGCTCACTGCGTGAGGCTTGCGATCGCGTCAAGACCCCCCGCGTCCTCGAGGTCATCGAGCTCGCAAACGAGGCTTGCCGCAACCTGGGCATTGAGAAGCCGAAGGTCGCTGTCGCGGGCCTGAACCCGCACTGCGGCGAGCATGGCCTCTTTGGCACCGAGGAGGCCGACGAGATCGAGCCTGCCATCAAGCTGGCCCAGGAGGAGGGCATCGACGCCGTCGGCCCGATTCCGCCCGACTCGGTTTTCTCTGAGATGAACGGCGGCTGGTACGACATCACCGTGTGCATGTACCACGACCAGGGGCACATCCCCACGAAGGTCCTCGGCTTCGTCTACGACCGAGAGGCCCAGGGCTGGAAGGCCGTCGAGGGGGTGAACATCACCCTCGGCCTGCCCATCATCCGCACCTCCGTCGACCACGGCACGGGCTTCGCCCTTGCCGGCAAGGGTACGAGCAACGAGCTCTCTCTGGTGAACGCCATCGAATGTGCTCTGGAAATGTCGAAGGAAAGGGGGTAATTAGCAGCAACGCTGCAGGGCTTTAAGCTTGCAGACTGTCGGCCCCACAGCGAAGGATGAGGTCATCCGTCCCCAGACGAAGACCTTCTATTTTTCATTTTTGCACAAATAACTACCTTGAAAGGAGTTGGTCAGCAATGACATTGCAGATGATTCTCGCGCTTGCAGTATTAATCTTCATGATTGTGCTTATCATGACCGATGCGCTCCCGTTCGGAGCCCCTCCTCTACTTGCGAGCCTCTTGATCGTTGTGCTTCACCTGTATCCGGAGGACGCAAAGCCAATTCAGTATGCTTTTGCGGGATTTACTGACTCGAGCGTTTGGATGATTGCGTTCTTCATGGTCGTGCTTGCTGGTTTCCAGAAGACAAGTTTTACGGCTAAGGTTCGAGACATGATGGTCAGGCTCGTTCAGAAGGGCGGTTTTAAGAGCTACCTGTTGCTTGTTGGTCTCGTTATGGTCGCCTGCCTGCTGACCGGTGGTCATTCTACAGGTTTTTATGTGTTGATTCTCGGCCTTGTCGCCGCACTTCCGAATAATGAGGACATGCCGACATCTAAGCTGGTTATGCCGCTTGGCTTTGCCTGCTTCCACCCGGTTAATTTTGCCGTTAACTTCGGTTTGTGTATTGGCATTCTCAACTCCGCCAATCTGACTACTGATGGCATCGCCATGACTCCGTTCGTCATCACGACCCTCATCGGCTGTGTAGGGTACTTCATCTGGTGTTTCCTCGGCTACAAGCTCCTTCCAGACCACGAGATTGCACCGGAGCTGATTGCCAACGCGAAGGATGTTGAACGGAACGAGCTTCCTAGGTGGAAGGAAGTGCTCACTATCCTCTGTCTTGTCGCGTCGGTCATCGGAATGATGTGCACGAGCCAACTCGGTGCCACTGCTTATGTCATCCCCGGTATCCTTTCCTTCTTGCTGCTCGGAACAGGCGTAGTCGATTGGGCCGAGATGAGGGCGAATCTCTTCTCGCCTGTCGTTCTCATGATGTGCTGCGTCATCCCGGTTGCTAACGCCCTGTCCGATTCGGGCTTCACGACTCTAATTGGCAACATGGTCGCAGACGCAGCAATGGGGATGTCCCCGTTCTGGCTCACGGTTATCTTCTGTGGGCTAACAAGTCTGTGTGCTACGCTCACCGGTGCTAACTTTGCATCTGCATATATCTTCGTTCCCGTCGTCATCGCAGCTTGTATCGCCATGGGTGTCGACCCGGTTGGACCTGCTGCTGCGACGACCATGGCTGCCTTTGCTGGTGGCTTTCTGCCCATCGATGGCTTGCCCTCGCTTGTCTATGGCTGGGGAAACTACACGATGGTTGAGTTCTGGAAGTTCACGATACCAATGTGGCTGATCAACATCGTCTTTCTGGCGATCGGTGCAGCCGTCGCATTCTAGGTTAGGGGATTAGGGGGCGGCGCCGGCATGTATCGGCTTCGGCCCCTTCTTCCCATTCTGCTCTTAGATTGCTGTCTAAAGGCGGCTTCTTTAATGCGTCGTCAATGGGCCGGGCCCAGTCTGGTCTTACGTGTTTGACAGGATTGATTGATGAGGGTGAGAGAAATCTTATGAGAGAGAAGATGCTTGAGGATAAGGTTGTTGCCATTACGGGGGCTTCCCGTGGTATTGGACAACAAATAGCCAAGACCCTTGCTGGCGAGGGCGCGAGTCTGATTATTAATGGCACGAACCGTGAAAGACTTGTAGAGGTCAAGAGGGAAATCGAGGCGCTTGGTAGGCGATGTGTAGTGGTGGCCGGCGATGTCGCTCAGCCCGAGACCGCCGATTCCCTGGTCGCCGCAGCAAAGAACGAATATGGCAGACTCGACATCCTTGTGAACAATGCGGGTATCAATGACCGCACAAAAACGGCTGATCTTTCAGTTGAAGGTTGGCTTAATGTCATCAACGTTAACCTGAATGGCACATACTATATGTGCCATGCCGCATTGCCGATGATGGTCAATCAACGTAGTGGCTGCATTGTGAACATCACTTCGGCAAATGGAGTTACGCCCCATCCCAATGCCGCGCCCTCCTATGGGGCCTCCAAGGCCGGCGTTACTTATCTCACAAAGCACTTCGCGCTCGAATATGCCAAGTACGGCATTCGGGTAAACGCCGTCCAATGTGGGCCAATCGCCTCAGAAATGACCGATCAGTGGTCTCCTGCCTATCGCGAGGCATGCCTTTCAAAAGTCCCACTCGCTCGTCTTGGCGAGGCTGCGGAAGTCGCCTGGGGAGTCTTGTTCCTCGCAACGGAGATGGGCGGGTTCATGACGGGTGCCAGCATTAACATGAGCGGTGGAAAGCTGATGCAGTAGGAGGTTTTGACCATGTCCATCCAAACCCTCCCCGGGCTTACGCCCGACGGCCAGGTCTACTACGACCCCGAGATGGGGCTGACCGAGGCCTTCG
>CAZEHG010000074.1:0-9014 GCA_964512475.1 uncultured Atopobium sp. | reverse complement strand
AGCGCGTCGCCCCCGCCGTGGCGGCGGCCGTCGCCGAGGCCGCCCGCAAGTCCGGCGTCGCGCGGCTCTAATCGTCGCGGGGTTTGACCTCGGGTTTCTTGCCAAGAAGGGCGTCGGCCTGCAATCGCGGGTCGGCGCCCTTTTTGTGCGGCTGAATCATCGCCGATGCTCATGCATGCTACTATGTACGGTGAACCGCCGTACAGAATGGAGCAACCATGGCGACCATCTCGACATCAAAGAAAGACGCGAGAATCGACCTGCGCATGACGTCCGAGCAGAAGGAAGAAGTCGAGCTTGCTGCGAGCCTCAGCGGCATCAGCCTCTCGCAGTGGTCCCTGGAGAACCTGCTCGCTTCCGCCCGCGAGGTCATCGCGCGTAGCGGCCATACCGTTTTGTCGCCGGAGGACTTCGATGCGTTCTCCGAGGCGCTCGACCGGCCCATGAGCCCCAAGCTCGAGAGCTTCGTTTCCCAGAGGTCCGTATGGGAGCAGTGACGGAGTTCAGCGCGCCGCGCAGGCTGCGGGAGGCGGACGACCTTTCTGGCTTCTCTTGCGGGGCGAATGCCGTCGACAGCTGGCTGGCAAAGCACGCGAGACACGCCTGCAAGCGGGGAACCGCCGTCGTCTACGTCAGCTTCGATAAGGACGGCTCGCTGGCAGGCTTCTACACGCTCTCGGCTCACTCGATGGACCGTAATGCCATGACCGGCTGGCTTGCGAGAAACGCTCCGGACCAGATTCCGGTCATCCTGCTCGGCATGCTCGGGGTCAGCGCGTCCCATGCAGGCAAGGGGCTTGGGAAGCAGCTTCTCCTCGACGCTTACCATCGGGCAAAGGGCGCCGCTGAGACCATCGGCGCGAAAGCTCTCGTCGTCGACCCGCTGGACGATACCGTCGCCGGCTTTTACCTCGACGTGGGCTTCGAGCATGTTCCCGGAAGTCGCCGGCTTTTCGCGAGGTTCTAGGATTTCGCGAAGCGCGCGGTGGAGCTGCAACGTGCTTCGCGCATAGAAAGGGGCGCTGGTCTGCAACCCAACGCAGTCCGGTGCCCTTGTTATGCAACCGAGGGACGCGGCGGTGCCTGCCTCCACTTGAGGTCGATCCGCAGCTTGGGGAGCCGCCGGCTCCAGTCGTGCTTGGGCCTGGCAAGAAGCTCGCTCAAGGTCAGGCTCTCCTGCGGAACGCGCCTGTTCGCGGCGAGCACCTGCGCCGCGTAGCTGAGCTCGGGCTCGCTCAGGCAACCCGCGATCACGTCGGTCCCGGCGTTGCCGATGGAAGCCTGCACCGTGGCCTCGTTCGAGGACGCGATGGGGAAGCGCTCCTGCGCGACCTGGACCATGGCGCGGTACGCGGCGCCGAACGGGCGAATGCGGACGCCGAACTCGCCCGCGATGGCCTCGAGTCGCTGGAGCTCCGCCATGCCCGCGCGGTCGAGGTCGCCCCAGTAGAGGAACTCGACCTCCTGGGCCCCGAGGGATTCCTGCAGGTTGAGCAGGTCGCCCATCTTTGCATCCAGGGCGGCTCCCTGCGCGTACACTGCGCCTTCGATCCGTTGGCCCAGGATTTGCCTGCTCCCGTGCTCGAAGAGCTGGGCGCGCACCGAGCGATACGGGTCCAGGTTCTCGCTGATGAGGATGCTCATGTGCTTATGCCGGCGCGGGACGAAGTGCTCCAGGTTGACGGAAGCGTCGATTCGGTAGCGCAGGAACCGGTTGAGGCCCGTGCCCTTGAGCATGGCCTTGACGTCCTTATCGGCTGCGATCGCCTTCTCGCTGCCGAAGAGCCGGTAAGAGAGCTCGCGGCGAGAGACGTCGACCGACCCGACGGCGTCGTGCTCGCGCAGCTCGCGGTCGATGGCCTCGAGCGCCGGCAAGAAGCGCTCCATGGATGCAGGACGGTTGAGCAGCCATTTGTTCTGCCAGACGCGCTCGTCCATGGCGCGGACCCGCTCGCGCAGCTGCGGGACCGTCGGGCGTGCGGACACGTGAGCCGCCCCAGCCGCTCCGTTCGCCGCGCCCGCCTGCGCGCACGCGGCGCTTCTCGCCGTCCGCTCCGCGGCGACCTCAAAGACCTTGGCGCCGCCGCCGTTCGTTCCGGCGGGGACGAGGACCTCCGCGTCCACCAGGTCCTTCCACATGCGCCCCGGAACGCCCTGCTTGTTGAGCGCATTCGAGATGACCTCCGCTGTGATTGGCCGGCGCGCGGGGTTGAGCAGGCTGTGCGCGATCTCCTGCGCCTGGTTCCTCGATACCTGCGGAAGCGCAAGCCGAACCTGGTCGTCCAAGCAGCCGATTGCCTCCATGCCGGGCTCCTCTCTCCCGACGGCGCCTCGTCGCCGTCTTCTGTGCCCGAGGATACGGGGGACATGTGACAACAATTGCAAAGCCCCGCGCCCACTGCCCCTGCTCCGGGCAGCGGGCGCGCTTAATTGGTCAGCCTGTGCGATCGATGGGGGCGATGCTGGCAAGAAGGGCGCGTTGGGCTATCCCTCTTGCTCAATCGACTTCGTCAACGCAACGCCAATGCGGTGCGGAATGCCGACAATGAGCGCATTGCCCATGCAGAAGGCGCGTCGTCCGTCGCTCATGCCCGTGTTGGTCCATCCGCGCGGAAAACCTTGGAGCTGGTCGAGCTCATCGGGCACAAGGCGCCGATAACGCCCGTTTTCGCACTGGATGACGTGCTTGAAGCGAGAAGCGCCGCGCCCGCCTTCGCCCGTGAGAATCGTCCGGCTCGGGCGGTCGGTTGCGTCGGGGAACGCCATTGCGCCCTCGGAGTAGGTGTATTCGAAGCCCGTCGCCTTGTTCACGCGTTTCTCGCGCTTGGCGCCTTTGAGGTACTCCCATTGCGGGAGCTTGTCCGGCTCGATGAAGAACTCTTCTGGCACCTCGCCTTCATCCACGAGTACATCGCCGAGAGCCATGCGCGGCCCATCGTACGCCTCGGTAATCTTGGCGGTTGCAACGCGCCCGTCCTGCATGGCGCCCGCATCCATGAACGGCGATAACTTGCCGCCTTTGTTGAATGTCTGGGTGGCCTCGTAGGGGTCTTCGGGGATGTCCACGTAATGGACTTCCTCAGGGGTTTCGATGGGGAACGCATCTGCCATAACGCCCGAGGTCAAGCGGCTGGAAAGGTCCCAAACCTCGCCGGTGAGCCGCGCGAGGATATAGGTGCGCTTGCGACGCTGAGGGAAGCCGTACTCGCCGGAGTTGATGATGCGCCACTCGACCGAGTATCCGAGCTCGTTGAGGCACGAAAGGATGATCGCGAAGTCGCGTCCACGCTGAGAGGCGGGGCTCTTGAGCAGGCGATCGACATTCTCGAGAAGCACGTAGCGAGGCTGCTTCTCGGGGCCCTTCATGCGCAGGAAGTTATAGATGTCCCACCAGAGGACGCCCTTCTTGCCCTCGATTCCGCCGGCTTGCGAGAGGGGCTTGGCGACCGAGTAATCCTGACAAGGGAAGCCGCCGACGACCATATCGACGTCGGGAATCTGACGCTCGCCGCGCTCAAACTGTGCAACGACCTCGTGAATATCCTCGTTGACGACCGAGTCGTTTCCAAAACGCGCCTTATAGCAATTTGCCGCGAACTGCTTCGACTCTGTTCCGGGCGGCTCCCATTGGTTGGCCCATATGGTCTTGTAGGGTCCTGCCGCCGGCAGGTCCATGCCGGGGCAAGAAGCGCTGCTGTAGCCTTCGAGGCCCAGCCTGAAACCGCCGACGCCCGCAAAGAGCTCGGCTACCTTGATTTCGTTCATCACGTTTCTCCAATCGCTGTCTGTGATGAATGCTCGATCATCATAGCCGATCGATGGGACAAGATCAATGGCTTGGCTTCTTGCCTCGTTCGAGCGCCAGCTGGATTTCTTCGGCCAGATACTTTTGGTTGAGCCAAAAGCACTTTTTGACCACGGGCTGGCCATGGGGCTGCGGTCTCGTGTCGCGGGAGTTGGCTCCGTGTGGCCGTACGTGACAGCAGCGGTTCTCCGTCGCCTTGACCGAGACCTCAGCTTGGCCTCTGCGAATGTTTTCGCGCATCTGGTCGTAGCAGCGCTTGGCCTCGTCGAAATCACGGTCGGGCATCTGCCAGAAGCAGACGTCCGTCAGGTAAAAGGCCCCGTCGGGCATTTCGCGGTACAGGACGAAGAGATACTTCTGCTGCAGGTACCCATAGAAATCGGAATGCTCGAAGTCTGTCTTCTCGAGGTCGAAGTAGTCGAAGGTGGGGAAGGAGACGGCTTCCTTCGGCACGCCGTTCTTCTTGAGCCGGATGGTCTTCGGGACGATACCGGCCTTCGAGAACTCTTCGATCTCGTTGCCGTCCGCGATTCCGAGAATGCAGCGGGTAATGCGTGCACAGAGGTTCTTCGAGCTGCTCAGCCCGAATCGCGCTTGGAGGTCCTTTTCCGTCATGCCCGCATAAGGGGCGAAACGCTTCTTAACCAGTTGAAGCAGCGTGAGCTTGGATTCTGCCGCCGACCTGGGCAAGGCTTGCATCTGGGCGATAAGGCCCTGTTGGACGACAGTCATGTACGACGCCTTGAACGCCCATGCGCGCGGCTTGGCTTCAACCTTGGAGAAAGGTTGCTTGCGGCGCACGGAGCTATTGGCGGCTTTTGTGCAGGCCTCCAGATACATGGTGTCCGAGCCCGAGATGTCTTCGGCGTGGCCCGAGCAGACCTTTCGGTAAATAACGTCCCAGTCGGCCCTGATCTGAGGGAGGTCGTGCTTTGGGATGTGCCATTCTGCGACGGCTTTGATGAGATAGTCAACGGGGTTTATCTCCTCCTCGTATTGGTAGGTGACGAGGAGCATGTCCGAGCACTTCTTGGCTACATGGCTGTGGTCGAAGTCCTTCTCGGAGGGCAGGGTCATGTAGTCGATCATGCAGAGGACCAGGCGTTCTTTGGCGACGAGTTGCTGCTTCCCGTCTTTCTTCACGAGCTTTACCGGGGTGGCTTTGAGCTCCAGGCCAACTTCCGAGAAGTCAGCGTCTGAGTCGCTGTTTATGCTGTAGCCGAAGTAGTAGACCTCGAGGGCATTCCCAAAAGAGCCGCGCCGCTTGCGGGGGTCTGCCAGGTCCCCGGCATCGCTGAGCTGCCGGAGGGTCTTTCCGACGAGCTTTTGGCTGTATCGGATGATTGACTCTTTGTTTGACGGGTCGTATCCCTTGCCCCTGGCTGCCACGCTGCCTCCCTCGCGCCGATTGACCGCCCATAACTTTAGCGATCGTTTGGCGAAGCAGGCGTCCTTGCACCCCGCCTCGCGCCACAGCGCAGCGACAGCCTGCTACGCGGTCTCGACCAGGTGCGCGAAGCGCTCACGGGCGTCTTGGTACCCGGAACCGTGCTTGGCGCTGAGCGCTCGGTCGAGCTCGGCGAGACGGGCCTCAACACGCTGCCCTTCCGCTGCGGAGACGCTTGCGAAGACCGCGCGGTAGGGGGCGTCGGGCATTCGGAACTCGCTGCCGCGGAACTCGACGGAGGGCGCGGTGTCGGCGAGCGCCCTGCCGACCTCATGGGAATCCGTGTCCAGAAAACAGTACTCGGCCGTGCCTCGGCGGCGGTCGGCGTCCGTGCGGGCGAGTCTGACGAAACTGTGCATGGTGCATCTCCTTTAGGCTGCAAACGTACGTCTCGCAGCCTAAAGGAGGGATGTGACAACAATGCCCCTCCGGGCCGTCGCGCCGGACGCGCCCTTGTTGCCTCTAGTTGCAGCAGAATCACAAATCGGGGTGCACGGGCGATGGGGCGCCGAGCGGACGGGCTTCTTACCTGCGAATATGTAAATCGCAACTAACGATTCTAGTTGCCTTGTAGTTGCCTTGTAGTTATCATCTAGTTATCAATCACGTGCTTGGAGGCGACATGCCCGAGGTAAGCAAGATCGAGCTGGTTTACTCGCTCATTGGTTTTCCGGCCGAGACCGAGTGGCTTGAGTTCAAAGAGGGGAATGGGGATCCGGAGAAGCTGGGGCGTGACATCTCGGCGTTGGCAAATTCTGCGGCGCTGTGCGGCCGCGACCGCGCCTATCGGATTTGGGGCGTCTCGGACTCCGACCATTCGCTTGTGGGGACTTCGTTTAACCCCTATACAAAGAAGGCCAAGGGCAACCAGGATCTTTTGATCTGGTTGCGGAGGTTCCTCTCGGCGAACGCCAACTACGAGTTCGAGCGCTTCTCGCACGACGGTAAGGATTACGTTGTTCTTACCGTGCGTGCGGCGGTCGCGCAGCCGGTGACCTTCGACAAGGCGTGCTACATCCGGGAGGGGAGCAGCACGACGCGCCTGGCAGGAGGGTCTGCGAAAGAGGCGGAGCTTTGGCATCGCCTTCAGAGCGTTGATTACGAGGACCAGCCCGCGGCCGAGAATCTGACGTCGGCGGAGGTTTTGGACCAGCTTGATATCGCCGCCTACTACGCTCTTGTCGGGGCAAGAAGGCCTTCGAGCGGCGAGGCGGTCATTGACGGTCTTGTTGAACAAGGGATGGTCTATCGGCAAGACAACGGAAGATGCTCAATCACTAATCTTGGCGCTCTGCTGATTGCAAGGAAGTTGTCCTCGTATCCGGGCCTGCGCAAGCGGCCGATCCGTGTGGTTAAGTATGCCGGGAAGGGCAATTTCGAGATTCTTGCCGATGAGACGTTCGACGCCGGCTATGCGACCGCCCTTTCGGATGCCGTTAAATACGTTATGTCCCAACTTCCTGCGAAGGAGCAGACTGAGGGGGCGTTTCGGCGTGTAGTGCACCCGTACTCCCAAAGAGCCGTGCGTGAGTTGCTGGCGAATGCCGTCATACATCAAGATATTTCCGATTCGACGGCCGGTCCCCTTGTTGCGCTTTATGACAACAGAATCGTTTTCTCTAACCCTGGAACAAGTCTGATCCCTATTCCGAGGGTTCTTAACGCTCAGCCGAGGACGAGGAATGTTGCCTTGGCCCGAATTATGAGGCAGATGGACCTTTGCGAAGAGGGCGGTACCGGATGGGACCTTGTGGTTGCCGAATGCGAGAAGAAGCACATGGCTGCGCCGAAGATCGTGAGCGATGACGAACTTGGCACGCAGGTGACGCTTTACTCCGACTCGGCGTTCGAGCGCATGACGAAGGCTGAGCGAAAGGATGCGGCGTATTGGCATGCCTGCTTGATGTACGCGCAGGATGAGGCGATGAGCAACCAGTCACTTCGCGAAAGGTTCGGCCTTGCTTCCGAACGTAAGAGCACTATTGCCATTTCCAGGTTGATCAGCGAATGCCGCGAGGCGGACCTGATTAAGCTCGAGGACGAAGAAGCGGGGGATAAGTACAGGCGCTATGTGCCGTTTTGGGCTTAGGGCGGCTGGACGCGCCCTTGTTGCCTCTAGTTGCAGCAGAATCACAAATCGGGGTGCACGGGCGATGGGGCGCCGAGCGGACGGGCTTCTTACCTGCGAATATGTAAATCGCAACCAACGATTCTAGTTGCCTTCTAGTTGCCTTCTAGTTGCCTTGTAGTTATCAAAGGCGGCTTCTGGGGCCGGCTGGTGAGTTTGTCGCCGCCGCGCCGAAGCCGCTCTTGCCGTCGCCGCTACCCGCGCAGCCTCTGCCGGATGCGCTCGTGGGGCAGCGGGACGTTCGGGCGGTTGACGATGATGATGCCGATGCTCACGAGCGCGAGGGAGCCGAGCGCCACGACGGGCCGCAGCACGCTGCCCTCGCCGAGCAGCAGCACCGAGAGGATGGCCCCGAAGACCGGATTCGTGAAGCCGAACACCGCCACGTGCGAGACGTCGTTGACGGCAAGGGTCGCCGACCAGAGCGAATACGCCGCGGCGCTGATGAAGCCCAGGTATACGAGCAAGGCGATCGCCGCTATCGGGTTCGCGCCCGCCGCGGGCGCCACGTGCCCGCCCATGGCGAGGCCGGCCGCCGCCAGCACCGCGCCGCCGATGACGAACTGCCAGGCCGAGAGCAGCACCGGGTCGTGGTCGCGCGAGTAGCGCTTGGAGAGGTTGCTGCTCATGGCCGCAGCGAACGTGGAGAGAAACACGAGCCCCTCGCCGTCGAGACGGAAGCTCAGCCCGCCCGCGGCGCTGCCGGCAAGGCTCACCTGCAGAACGCCGGCGAACCCGAGGGCACAGCCGATTGCCTTTCGACAGGTCATCGACTCGGTACGGAACGCGTAGACCGCCAAAAGCACGATCAAGAACGTGTTGCTGGCCTCGATGATGGAGCTCGTCACACCTGCGCAGCGAGAAAGGCCCACGTAGAAGCACAGGTATTGGAGGATGGTCTGGAAGACGGAGAGCTCGGCCGCGGGGCGCCAGTCGCCGCGGGCGGGCACGTAGGGGCGGCGCTTGGCGACGCTCATGCCGGCGACCACGAGGGTGCCCGATATGAGGAAGCGCATGCCGGCAAAGAGGATGATGGACGCTACGTCGGCGGAGTCGATGCCGAAGAGGGCGTAGCCGATCTTCACGCACGGGAACGCCGAGCCCCACAAGAGGCACGCCGCCAGACAAGCGAGGACAAGGCCGGGCGTGGTGGAGAGGAAGGGTTTCTTGCTGGTCGGGGCGGTGCTTGTCACGAGGGTTCCTTTGTGATCGCGGGTTTTCCGGCGTCTATCTTAGCGCCCGCGGCGCGTGCGGCCCATCGCTCACGATGCAAAACCGCCCCTCCAGCGCCGCGGGGCGCGAAGGGGCGGTCGGTTGTGCAGGTTGCGCGTTGTGTCGAGCGGCTTACGCCGTGGCGAGGTGCTTCTCGCTTGCGGAGGCCTCCTCGGTCTGTGCGTCCCTCGCGTTGCGCATGCCCACGGAGAGAACCAGCGCGATCACAGCGAGCACCAGCACGAAGGCGAAGCCCTGGTGAGAGCCGGCGACGGCGGCGGCATCGGCGTCCACGCCCGTGCCGGAGCTCAGCAGGCCGGTGGCCACGGCGGTGCAAATAGCGCCCCAGACCTGCTGCATCGTGTTCAGGATGGTCGAGCCGTCGGCGCTCATCTGGGCCGGCAGCGACTCGAGGCCGTTGG
>CAZEHG010000073.1:0-9058 GCA_964512475.1 uncultured Atopobium sp. | reverse complement strand
AGATGGCGTCCTCGCAGCCGAGCACGTCCTGGTAGAAGCCGATCCAGAACCGCTGCGTGTCCTGGTTCTCGTCGCCCTTGTTCGCCCACTCACGCGCGAACCTGACCGCGTCCGCCTTGGTGCCTGCCATAGCGTGTTCCCCCATCCATGGTCTTCTCAACGAGATTGATTCTAAGGCCCGTTGACGGGGCCCGCCTTCGTGGAGGCGCTTCTTGGCTCAAGGAGCAATCGACTATACAAGCCGTGCGTAGTCCTGGCTTTGATGGAAGATGCGCGAGACAACGACTCCGTCGTCTGCGATTCGATACAGGGCCACATAGCTCTTGATCTGCGCTTTTCGATACCCCAGCGACGCAAGGTGCCTATCGGCGCTCAAGGGATACGCCTTCGGATACTTCTCAACCACATCAATAAATGTCTCGTAGGCGCCAAGAAGCTCATCCGCGGCCGTGGGGCTGCATAACGCGTTGCAAGGATAATCAACGATTGCGCCGAGGTCGTTTTCCGCCTCTCGCGCAACGCGAACGCTACAGCCCATAGCGAGCCCGAAGGTCGCTGCCCACGGCACGCGCATCACGCACACGGCCGGCCGCGATATCGGCCTCGGCCCGGTCAATCGACTCATAGAGCCGAGCGCGTGCGCGCTCGAGGCACAGCGCCTCGTAGCACTCCATCGACATAGAGACGAACGCCTCTTTGCCGTTCTTCGTCACCACCACGGGTCCGCCGGCGGACCGCACCGTCTCGGTAAACTCGGCCGTGTTCTTGAGCTCTTTGGTCGGGACACAGATCACAGGCGCCATGTGGCTCTCCTTTCGTGGCTAAATACCACGATTATGGTATTTAGCCAGACGAGATGCAAGGCAATCACAAGCCCGCGCAGCCCACAGCGTCGCGCAGCTCGCCAGGATTGCCGCGACCGTCGCTTAGCCTGAAGGGGGCGCGAAGCCCAACTCGTCAGCGACCCTCCCGGAAAGCCGCCACTTTACGAAGCGGCGTAATTAGAGCTATTCAAAAGGCGCGATTACCGAATGCCCCCGGCAGCCGGCAGCTTAAGCGCGCCGATCCGTCGCGGTGAGCGGCTCGCACAGCCACGCACCGACGTTGTGGGTCTCGCAGTCGAAGGCAACGCCGAGAAGCGTCACTTCGTCGCCGGAGGCGCGGTAAGGGTCCGCGTAGCCGCGCTCCCGGATCTGCGCGATCGCGTCGCGGGCTGCCGCCTCACCGGCGCGATCGCCCGTAGCCACCTTGAGCTCGATCACGAATACGTGGCCCGACGACCCGATGACCATATCGATGCGACCACGCGAGGTCCTAACCTCGGCGTTGAGATGGACACCGATAAACCGCAGGATAGCCACGACGACGCACTGATAGGCCTGCTCGGAAAGGCGGTCCGTGAGGTCGTAGCCGATCGAGGAGAAGAAGCTCTGCAGCGACTCCATAAAGGACTCGGCGTCGCCCTCGGACACCGCCCGGCGGCACATGAAGGCCCAGCTGCTCGTCTTGCCGACGTCGTCGCAAGTGTAGGCATTGGCGAGCCAGCGGTTAAAGCCCGCCGCGACCTCGAGGTTCGGGAAGCCGAGCTCATAGGTCGAGCCCATCCCCTGGTCCCAGGCATTCGTAATGGTCAAGTACCCGGTCTGGAAAAGCACCGCCGGCATGGACGGCCTCGCCGGCTCGAAGGTGCCGAGGTCGGACTCGTCGAGGAAGTACGAATCGACCTGCATGGGCTCCTTCTTGGCGTAGGACATGAGCCAGCCGGGGGTGCCGGTCTCGAACCAGTAAGACGAAAGCTGCAGGTCCCTCAGCGCGCTGCCGAGCGAGACGGGGTTGAAGACGGGGACCATGGCGCGGTCGAAGCAGTAGCCGTCGTAGGCGCCCGCGAGGCGATCGAATGCGGCGTCGGCGTCGGTGCCGAGCGCCTCCGCGAGCGCAGCGAGGCGCCCGGGGAAGTTGGCGCGCACCTCGTCGTGGGTGTAGCCGAGCAGCGTCGTGGCGTAGGGGCTCATCGTGAGGTCGGTCAGGTTGTTCAGGTCCGAGAAAACGGACACCTTAGAGAACTTCGAGACGCCCGTCATGAGGCAGAAGCGCTGCTTGGACTCGGTGAGCTTGACGATGGAGTAGAACGACTTGAGGAAGGCCTGGAACGGGGCGACCCCCGGCTCGCCGACCCAGCGGGTAAGCGGCTTGTCGTACTCGTCGACGAGAAGGACGATCTGGCCGGAGGGGCTCGTGGCCGCGAGGTCCTCGATGAGCAGGCGGAAGCGGTCACGCAGGGCCTCATCCTCGTGGAGCGGGACTCCGAGCCTGTTGGCCTCCTGGCGAAGCGCCACCTCAACCGAGGCCTCGACCTCCTCGACCGTCTCCCCCGAGCAGCCGCTCATGTCCAGCCGCAGCACCGGGTAGGTCCCCTCCCAGTCCCACGGCAACGAGTCGATGGCCAGCCCCTCGAAGAGGTCACGGCGGCCCTCGAAGAGCTTCTGGATGGTGGAGATAAGCAGCGACTTGCCGAAGCGCCGCGGGCGCGAGAGAAAGAACTGGTTGCCGATGGAGCCGTCCACCAGCGGATAGAGAAGGCCGGTCTTGTCCACATAGACGTAGCGGTTCCTGCGCACGTTCTCGAAGTCGTACGTGTTCGTCGCGATCCGCTCAAGCTCCATGGCGCGGGTCCTTCCTCGGGCAAAGTCGTTTGTCTTTATGGTAGCCCATGGCGGCGGGCCCCCACCCATGCGGCGTGCAACGAGCTGGACGAGCCCGCCGCCCCGCTGCCCGCCATCGCATAGAATGGGCGGGGGCACCGCCCCACAATCCGTCGGCAAAGGAGAGCCACATGTACAAGCTGATCGCCTGCGACCTCGACGAGACCCTGCTGGATTCCGACCACAAGATCCCCGCCCGCGTCCGCGACGCCATCGCCGCCGCCGGAAAGAAGGGCGTCAAGTTCGTCCCCGCGACCGGACGCCCCTACGGCACCGTGACCGACGTGCTCGAGGAGCTCGGGCTCGACGGGCGCGACGACGAGTACGTGATCAGCTTCAACGGCGGGGCGCTCACCCGCAACTCGTCGCCCGAGCCGCTGCGCAAGGCGGAGCTCCCCTTCGAGGTCGCCGAGCGGCTGTGGCGCTACGGCATCGAGCGTGACCTCTGCATCCATCTGTACACGCTCGACCCGGTCTACCTGTGGAACTACTACGACTGGGAGCGCGCCTACATCGAGGGCCGCATGAACATCGTCGAGACGCGCGAGCCCTCCCTCGAATTCCTGCGCGGCGCACCGCTGACAAAGATCCTCTTCGCCGACACCGACCTCGACCGCCTGCGCGCCTGCGAGGCCGAGCTCGCCCGCGAAGGCGCCACGCAGGGCCTCGACGTCGTCTACTCCAGCAACCGCTACCTCGAGTTCAACCCGCACGGCGTGAACAAGGGCACCGGCCTCGCGGCCCTCGCCGAGCTGCTCGGCGTCGACGTCGCGGACACCATCGCCATCGGGGACAGCACCAACGACCTGGCCATGATTGAAGCCGCCGGCCTCGGCTGCGTCGTCGCCAACGCAAGCGACGACGCCAAGGCCGCCGCCGACTACGTCTGTGCCGACGACAACGACGCCGGCGGGGTCGCCGAGGTCATCGAGAAGTTCGTGCTCTAGGAGCCGAAGCCGCGTGCCTTTCGCGAGCGCAGCCACGAGCAGAGGCGGTATCATCGCAGGTACGTCCCCGAGTATGCGAGGAGGCACCATGCGAACCACGACCCCCGCCCGCACCGCATCCGCCCGCCGTCTGCTGGCCGCCCTTCTCATCGCCTGCGCGGCCATCCTGGCGCGCCCCGTCGCGGCGCTCGCGTCCACCACCTCGCCCGACGGCTACGTCTACGAGAACGAGCTCGGATCCGCCGTCATCACGGGCTACGTCGGGGACGGCGGCGAGCTGCAGATTCCCTCGACCTTAGGCGCCCTGCCCGTGACGGAGATCGCGGACGGCGCCTTCGAGCAGGCCTTCTCCGTGACCGGGGTCACCGTGCCCGAGGGCGTGACGAGCATCGGCGAGCGGGCCTTCAACGACTGCACGTCTATGACCGAGATCGCGCTGCCCTCCTCGCTCCAGAGCATCGGGGCCAGCGCCTTCTACACCTGCTCCTCCCTCAAGAAGGTCGACATCCCCGCGGGCGTCTCGTCCATCGGCGACTGCGCCTTCTTCGGCTGTCTCTCCCTCGAGGAGGCAAGCATCCCGGGCACTGTCCAGGAGTGGGGCGTCGCCACCTTCGCGTACAGCGGCAGCCTTCGGAAGGTCTCCATCGGCGACGGCGTGTCCGAGGTCCCCGAGCGCACCTTCAGGGCCTGCTCCTCGCTCGAGACGGTCGACCTCGCGAGCTCGGTGAAGACCCTCGCGCGCCGCTCGTTCGAGAAGACGGTCGTGTCGAGCTGCGACCTCTCCTCGGTGGTCACGTTCGGGTACCGCTCCTTCGTCCCCGACAACTACGGCCGCATGGAGAGCCTCGATCTCTCGAGCGCCGAGGTCATCGAGGAGGAGGCGTTCTGCGGCCAGTCGAAGCTCACGAGCGTCAGCATGCCGAGCGTCGTCAGCATCGGCAAGAACGCCTTTAAGGATTCCTTCGACAGCGCGGTCACCGGCATACGCGTCGAGCTCCCCGCGAGCCTCGAGCGCCTCGACGAGGGCGCGCTGGCCGGCTGCTCGGCGAGCGTCGCGGCCTTCGACGTCGACGGCGCCTGCGCTGCGTACAAGAGCGTGGACGGGTGCGTCTACACGGCGGACGGCGCCGCCCTTATCGCCGTGCCCGCCGGCTGGGGCGACGAGGAAGCGACGTTCGAGCCCGCGGCCGGGACCGCGCGGATCGGCGCGTTCGCCCTCTCCGGGTGCCAGAACATCCAGAAGGCCGCGCTCCCTGACTCCGTGGCCGAGCTCGGCGAGGGCGCGCTCAAGGGCACGAGCGGCCTGCAGGAGATCGTTCTCCCCGAGGGGCTCGCCTCCATCCCCGACGAGGCGTTCTCGGGCTCGGGCGTCGTGGGCGTCGACGTCCCGGGAAGCGTCGCCGCCATCGGCAAGAAGGCTTTCTACAAGTGCTGGAGCCTCGCGAGCGTCACGTTCGACGGCGGCGTCCGCAGCATCGGCGCGTATGCCTTCGGCAACTGCACCAGCCTCGGGCCCGCGACGCTGCCCAGCTCCCTCACGTCCATCGACCCGGCCGCTTTCCGCTACACCAGCGCCGAGATCGCGCTCGAGGACGGCGGCGAGCTCAAGCTCGTCGACGGCTCCCTTCTTTCCAGCGACGGAACGAGGCTCCTCAGCGCCTTCGGGTCCGCCGTCGACGAGGCCACGGGTACCTACACCGTGCCCGACGGGGTGAACTCCATCGGCGAGTACGCCCTCGCCGACATCGCGCCCAAGAAGATCGTGGTCCCCGACTCGGTCACCCAGCTCGCCGACCACGCCATCGGCTATTTCACCGACGACGAGGGCAACCCGAAGGCGAGCCGCGAGTGCGCCCTCTACGGCAGCGCGTCGAACGAGGCCCTGGTGGACTACGCCAAGAAGAACGGCCTCGCGCTCTTTACCTCCGACCCGCAGCCCTCCTGCACCGAGCTTTCGCTCTCGGTGGGCCAGACCGGGTCCTTTACGCTCGGCGGCGCCGTCGAGGGCGTCGTCTCCTACGCAAGCTCCGACAACAGCGTCGCGACCATCGCCGCCGACGGCACCGTGACCGCGGTCGGAGGCGGCGAGGCCGACGTCTTCGCGAACACGGGCCTGTACTACTGCTCCGCGCACGTCACAGTCGAGGGAGCTGCCGCCGACGACCCCTACGCCGGCTACACACAGATCGACACCATGGACCAGGCGCACGACTGGGGCCTCGCCGAGACCGAGTACAACCAGGGATCGAGCCCGTCGTCGGTGAACACGCCGAGCGCCTACCTGTACACCTCGGCGAACTACCCGGCCATCAACGCGCTGCTCGAGCCGAGCGGCTTCAAGGCCAAGGCCGACGCCGATTTCGGCGAGGGCGAGTACGGGGAGTTCGCCGTCGTGGGGCAGAACACGGCCGCCGAGCTCTCCCGCTACAAGATCCACGAGGACGTGCTCGTGTACAGCGGGTGCGAGGACGACGAGTTCATCCCCGGCGGCGGCGTCGACCTGAGCAACGTCACCGCGCTCATAGGCCAGGACATCACCTTCAAGCCGGTCCTCAGCACCTCGCTCGTCGAGACCGTGGCCAAGGAGTTCCTGAACGGCAACGACGCGCGCATCATGCTGCTCGTCTACGTCCCCAAGGACACGACGCAGGGCGCCCTCATCGGCGAGGCGTCGGCCGCCTCGAGCGAGTGCGAGGTCACCTTCGCGCCGGGCACGCGCTTCCGCGTCGTCGACGCCGGCGTCCGATACGCGCGCAACTACGACTTCGACAGCGACACCTACCAGGGCTACTACCCGCAGCGCTTCATGAAGCTCGTCCCCGTGGACGAGAACGGCGAGGTGCCGAGCGACCAGGCCGCCGTCACGGCCACGACCAGCGAGACGGGCCCGGGCCTCGTCGTCACCGTCGGCGTCGTGGCCGCCGTGGTCGCGGCGGCGGTCGTGCTCATCGTCTTCCTGCGCCGGAGGCGCGCCTAGGCGGCACGCCGCGACGCAACGAGAGGGCCCCTGGCAAGAAGCGCTTCTTGCCAGGGGCCCGTTTCCTATCTCGGGGCGCCGTGCAGGCGGAACCGCTCGATCATCTCGCCCGTCAGGCTCACGCGGTCGCCCGTTCGCTCCGGGGGGATCTCGTCGCGCGCGAACCAGCGCGCCTCCTTGAGCTCCTCGCGGTCCACGCGGATGGTGGGGTCGCCGTCGACCTCGGCCCAGAAGCCCACGAGCAGCGTGTCGGAGAAGCTCCACGGCTGGCTCTTGTAGAACCGGAGGTTCTTCACGCGCAGGCCGATTTCCTCCATGACCTCGCGGCGCACGGTGTCCTCGAGCGGCTCGCCGATCTCCGTGAAACCCGCCACGAGCGCCCAGAGCGCGGTCGTCCGCCCGTTGTAGCGGGTGAGCACGATACGCTCCTGCCCGCCCTCGCTGCTCGTCACGGCGCAGATGATGCCCGGGCAGATCTTCGGGTAGACGATGCCGGCGCACTCGGGGCAGACCACCTCGCGGCTGCGCGGCCCGAGATCCGTGGGGTGCCCGCAGCGCGCGCAGAAGCGGTTCGAGCGGTACCAGCGGTCGAGCTGCGAGCCTGTGACCGTGGCAAAGAGGAGCTCCGCCGGCTCAGCGTAGCGCAGCCAGTTGACCGCCTCGTAGCTGTAGCCCGTAGGGACCGCCACCTGCTCGTCGAGCGCGAGCCAGAAGCGCGTCTCGCCGATGGCGAAGGCGTACACGAGCCGCTCGGGGCGCTCGGCGAGGTCGGCCAGGCGCGGCAGCTCGAACTCGTTGCCGGCCGCCCAGGCGTCAGCGCCCTTCTCGCCGTGGGCCACCACGCGCACGAGGCAGGCGCGGTCGCGGTAGTGGAGCACGAGATCGCCGGCGGCAGGCTCGCAGACCACGTATTCGTTGCGATAGATGTGCTCGCCGATCTCCTGGATCATCGGTCGTCGCCGCCCCTTCCGAAGCCGTTGAACAGACAGAAAATGGTCCATGCCACCAGCACGATGGCCACCAGGAGCACGCCCAGGGCGGCGTGCACGGCGAGCTTGCCATCGTGCACGAACGAGTCGATCCCGCCGCGCGTCGCGATCCCCAGCACCACGAGCACCGCCAGCACGCCCCAGTACAGGCACGCGAGCTGCCGGACGCGCACGTTCTTCGGGCTCGGAATGGCGAAGGCGGCGCCGGTGACCACGAGCGCTGCGCAGAAGAGCACGAGGATGGCCATCTACGCGCCCACCTCCTCGGTCTTCCCCTCGCCTCGGCCTCCTAATCGGGCACCGGCCCACTCGAGCACCGGCAGGCCGACCTCGCTCACCAGCACCGCGACGAAGATGGTACCGAAGCCGCAGGCCAGGCGCGGCGTGACGACCTCGCCGTAGAAGAGGACGCTCGCCACGACTGCGAAGACGCTCTCGAGGCTGAGGATGAGCGACGCGGGCGCGGGCGGGACGTGCGCCTGCCCGAGGTTCTGCACGACCATGCAGACCGCCGAGGAGAGAAGCACCAGGTAAGCAAGGGCGCCCCACATGTCCGGCGAGGTAAAGAGCGCGACGTTGACCGGGCCCTCGAGCACGACGGCGCAGGCGAGCGAGACCGCGGAGCTCATGGCTAGCTGCACGACGGTCATGGTCATGACGTCGTGCTTGGACTCAGAGAAGCGCGCGACAGCGACGATGTGGAACGCGTAGAGCACTGCCGAGACCAGCGTAAGCGAGTCGCCGAAGCCGAGCGAGAGCGAGAGGTCGTCGCCCAGCGAGAGGAGCCCGACGCCCACGACGGCCATCGCGGCCGCAGCCACGCTGGTCCCGCCCGGCCGCTTGCGCGTGACGGCCCAATTGACGAAGGGCACCATCACGCAATATGTGGCGGTGAGAAACGCGTTTCTTCCCGGCGTCGTGCCCGACAAGCCGATGTTCTGCACGACGAAGGCCGAGCCGGAAAGAAGCCCCAGCACCGCTCCGCAGCGCAGGTGGTCCGCGTCCATGTGCGGACGGACCCGCTTCCAGAAGATCGCGCCCACGATGAGCGCCGAAAAGAGGAAGCGGACGAACATGAGCCAGCACGGCGGGACCACATCGAGCGCGCCCTTGATGACGACGAAAGAACCGCCCCAGATGGCGGCCGCGCCTGCCAGGGCGAGCTTCCAAGCTCCGACCGGTATGTCCTTCTCGCTAATCACGGGGCAAATTATACGGCAGCCTCTTTGGCGGCAGACGGTAAGTTTTTGGCCCCGAGCGTCACATTCAAGCAAAAACTGCCGTAAACTGTGTGGAGGATTTGGCCTTCTGGTGGCCATACCGCAAGCTCTGACCGGTCTGAGGGGACCGGTAGGTTCGTGCCGGGCGCATGGGCCCGCACGAGATTTTACGGAGAGGAGCATTACATGCAGTATTCCGCTGAAGTCGAGAATATGTGCCCCG
>CAZEHG010000072.1:0-9063 GCA_964512475.1 uncultured Atopobium sp. | reverse complement strand
CACGACACAGAACCTCGAGCGGCACGTGCTGGCGGGCGACCCGCGCGACGAGGCGAGCGCCAAGCGGGGGTTCTGGGTCGACACGCTGGTCGTGAGCACCGGAGCAGACTCCGCGGACTTCGCCATCGTCGAGGAACTCGAGCCGGCCGACGTCGTCGTCACGCAGGACATCGGACTCGCGGCGATGGTCCTCGGGCGCGGCGCCCGCGCCATCGGGGTACGCGGGCGCGTCTACTCGACGGCGACCATCGACTCCGACCTGTTCATCCGCGCGGAGGAGAAGAAGGTCCGGCGCGCGGGCGGGCGCACCAAGGGGCCCGCTGCCTTCACGGACCGCGACCGGAAGCGCTTCATCGAGAACCTCGAGGGGCTTCTCGGCATCTGGTAAGCGCCGCAGAGCGACTCATGGAGAACGTCACCGGCAGGCATCGGCGGTACGACGCGCATACAGGAATTCGGGCGGCGGGCGTCGTTGTCAGACACGACGCCCGGCACCCTTATGGCATTGCGGTTTGTTGCCGGTCTCAGCCCTATTCGGATGGCTTCGGCTCGAGCTTCGCCGCGGCGGCCGCGCAGGCGCAGGCGGCGAGCGCCATCACGGCACCGACGAGTCCAACCGTACCGAGGCCGGCCGCGCTCACCACCACGCCGCCGATGGCAGTGCCGAACGAGATGCCGATGTTGAATGCCGCCGGCTCGAGCGAGCTCGCCAGCGTGAGGGCCTTAGGATGACGCTCACGCGCCATCCGCATGAAGAGGGTCACGCACGGCACGCTGCACAGATACATGAGCAGGCCGAAG
Organism: uncultured Atopobium sp.; assembly: GCA_964512475.1. GTDB lineage: Bacteria > Actinomycetota > Coriobacteriia > Coriobacteriales > Atopobiaceae > Paratractidigestivibacter. The sequence goes on along the minus strand of CAZEHG010000072.1, from coordinate 8,262 downwards.
ACCATGATCACGATGAGGGCCGCGGGCATGGTGTTGCCGACCGCCCACATCACGGCGAGGACGATCGCCTGAACGACGAACACGACGACGTTGGCCTTGAGGCCGAACTTCTCGTCGAGAACGCCCGACATCATGTTGGAGACGAAGAGGATCACGCCGTAGACGAGCAGCGCCATGCTGGCCTCGGAGGTGCTAAGGCCGAGGAACTCCTCGAGGTAGGGCGTCACATAGCCGTAGAACACGTAGATGGAGCCGATGCCGAACACGAAAACGGCGATGCAGGCAAGGACGGACGGCTCGGCGAGAAGGCCGATCTGGTCGCGGACGCCCGCAGGCTCGTCCGTGGCGCCCTCGCGGGGCAGGAAGGCCACGAGCAGCGCGCAGGAAAGGACCGCGAACACGAGGCTCGCGAACATGACGGAGCGCCAGCCCGCGGCCGCGGCGAGCATCTTGCCAGCGGAGGTGGCGAGGACCATGGCGACCGAGAAGGCGCCGTAGACCACGGCGACGGCGAGCGAGGTCTTCTTCTCCCCCACCAGTTCCGGCAGGAACGTCACGCCGAGGGCAAGAAGCGAGCCGGAGACGAGGCCGCAGACCACGCGGGCGACCTCCATGACCGCGAGCGAGGGCGCGAAGGCCGCGATGGCGTTACCGGCGATGAAGACCGCGGCGTAGGCCAGAAGGAGCGTGAAGCGGCGGAAGCGCCCGGTCACGAGGGCGAGCACCGGCGTGGAGACCGCGTAGGTGATGGCATAGAGGCTGATGAGGCGGCCGACCTCGGCGAGCGTGGCGCCGAACGCGTCGCAAAGCTCAGGCTCGATGCCGATGACGGCGAACTCCGTGCAGCCGAGCGCGAAGGCGAGCAGGACGAGGAGGCCGACGCACAGCTTCGCGCGACCGCCGGAAACAGAAGCGGTGGTACTCAAGGCAAATCACTCCAAAAATCAATCGCTGACGAGACGTGGGATACGGGCCGAGAGGCCGCATGGCCCCGACTTCCGTCCGCGCGCCACTTAGCCTAACGGCGGGGGGCGCCGCCATGGCTTCGCGGCCGCGCATCTCCATAAGTTCTGGGGATGATGAGAAAACATGGCCACGAAGTCAGGGTTGTCGGATAATCGTACAGCTAAAGCTTCATCTACCGAAAAGAGCGCGATACATGAATAAAACCGAGGTCAAGCTTGCCGACTGCGATATGCGACCCGCAATGGTCGAGGACGTCCCCCAGATCATCGCCATCCTGGAGACCGGGCGCAAGCTTCTTGCCGACGACGGCATCGACCAGTGGCAGAACGGCACCGGGCCGAACGCTGCCGACGTGTCCCGCGACCTGATGCAGGGCTGGGGGCGCGTATTCTGCGTGCGCGGCCAGGTGGCGGCCACCGCGGCGCTCATCCCCGGGCCCGACCCGAACTACGACGTGATCGAGGACGGGGTATGGGACCGCACCGGGAACGCGGGCGGCGCCTACGCGACCATCCACCGCGTGGCCGTCTCCCCCGCTTTCCGCGGCAACCACATCGGGCGCCGCTTCTACCAGCGGCTTATCGAGGAGGCGCGCGCCCGTGGCTTCGCCGAGATCCGCGTGGACACCCACGAGGACAACGTGCGCATGCGCCACGTGATCGAGGGCTGCGGCTTCGCCTACGCCGGGCGCATCTTCATCGACGGCGACCGCACCCAGCCGCGCCGCGCATACCAGCTGTTCCTTTAGGCGATGGGGCAGATCGGGCCTTCTGCCGACCTCACGCGCCCAAATTAAGCTTCCGTGTGGGGTTTTAATTCGACATGACAAAGTAGACGAAATACCCGCAAGTCTCTGACCTGCGGGTATATTTGTATTTCATTATAGTCTACTCAGCGAGTCCGAATTACATCCCACACGGAAGCCGTTTTTGCGTCGGCGAGCGCTGCTGTGAGCTCTTGGATCGCCCAATCAACCTTGTTTTAGCGCTCGAAGCGCACCGCGACGACCGCACAGCCGCAGGCAACTAGCGCGAGCGCCGCGCCGACAAGGCCGAGCGAGCCGAGACCCGCTTCCGTGACCGCGACGCCGCCCACGGCCGTGCCGAACGCGATGCCGATATTGAACGCCGTGGGCTCGAGCGAGCTCGCCAGCGTGAGCGCCTTGGGGTGACGCTCGTTGGCAATGCGCATGAAGAGCGTGATGCAGGGCACGCTCACGGCGTACATAAGCAGGCCGAACACGAGGATGACCACGAGCGCGGCGGGCGTGGCTGAGCCGACTGCCCACATGACAACGAGAACAACAGCCTGAAGTATAAAGAGGCCGATGTTCGCCTTGAGGCCAAACTTCTCGTCAAGCACACCGGAGAGCATGTTCGAGATAAAAAGGATGCCTCCGTACACAAGCAGGACGAGGCTTGTCTGCGCCGCGGTGAGACCGAGGAACTCCTCGAGATAGGGCGTCACGTAGGCGTAGAACACGTAAGTGGAGCCGACGCCGAAGACGAAGACGGCGACGCATGCAAGGACACAGGGCTCGAGCAGCAGCCCGAACTGCTCATTGGCGCGGGCGGGCTCATCGGTCGCGCCCTCGCGCGGCAGGAAGACGAACAATAAAGCGCAGGTCAAAGCCGCGAGCACAAGGCAGGCGACCATCATCGCGCGCCAGTCGAGCGCATCGGCGAGCATCTTTCCCGCAGAGGTCGCGAGCACCATGGCCACGCTGAACGCGGCATAGACGACGGCGACGGCAAGCGAGGTCTTCCTCGGGTCGACGAGCTCGGGGAGATAGGTCACGCCGACGGCGAGAAACGCGCCCGAGACGCAGCCGCAGATAACGCGGCTCGCGTAGAGCGCATCAATGCTCGTGGCGAAGCCGCCCGCCACGTTGCCCACGAGGAAGACGACGGCGTAGATGACGAGCATCGTGAACCGGCGGAAGCGGCCGGTGAGCAGTGCGATCGTCGGCGTGGCGGCGGCGTAGGTGATCGCGAAGACGCTGATGAGGCGCCCGACCTCGGCGAGGCTCACGCCGAAGGCGGCGGCGAGCTCGGTCTCGATGCCGATGGGCGCGAACTCGGTGCAGCCGAGGGAAAAGGCGAGCAGGACGATGAGACCGACGCAGAGCCTCTTCCTGGCGGGAGAAAGGCCGGCGGGTGCTTTAGTGGGGGCGGTAAGGCTGGACAACAGAGACTCCGATCAGGCGCAGGTAAACGGCGCAGGGGCGTGGACGCGACAGGCCGCGCGGGAAGAATCCCCTCTCCCCTCGCGCGGCCGACCGTCACAGTCTATAACGTCAGAGAACGATCTTCATGGCGGGCTCGCCCACTTTCACGGGGCCGTTCTCGGCCGGGACTACGGCCTGAACCGCGTCGGCGTTGGTCACCACGACGGGCGTGTCGAGAACGATGCCGCGGCTCTCGAAGAAGGCCCGTTCAAGTCGCATCATCGGCTGGCCGGCCGCGACAGCGTCGCCCTTGGAAACAAGCGCCTCGAAGCCCTGGCCGCCGAGCTCCACCGTGTCGAGGCCGATATGCACGAGCAGCTCAATGCCCTCAGGCGTGGTGATGCCCACGGCGTGCTTAGTCTCGAAGAGCATGGTCACGGTACCCGCGGCGGGCGCGCAGACGACGTCACCCGTGGGCCGCACGGCCACGCCGGGACCCATGACGCCCGAGGAGAACACGGCGTCGGAGACCGCGGAGAGCGGGACGAGCTCGCCGTCGGCGGGGGCGACGACCGTGACCTCGTGGCCGGAGGTCTCGTGGGCGGCGACGGCGCCCGGCTGGGCGACTGCGCCCGGCGCGGCGGACGCGACAGCGGGGACGCCGCCGGCCTCGCCCTCAGCCTCGGCAACCCGCGGGACGAAATCCCTCTCCGCGTCCTCCGGAAGCTTCCACGCAAGTGTCAGGCCCACAGCCGCCGCGAACGAGATCGCGATGCCGACGAGGAATGCCCACATCGGCGAGTAGCACAACGTCGCCACGGAGAACACGTTGTGGAACACGAACTGGTCCATCGTCACGCCCCAGACGGCGTTCCAGGCCGCGCCGAGCGCCGAGGCGATGCTCACGTTGACCATGAGGCGCTTGTAGTTGGTCACGAGGCCGTAGAGAATCGGCTCGGTGACGCCCGCCATGATGCCAGTGACGAAGCTCGGCCCGGCGACGTCCTTGACCCGCGAGCCCTTACTGGCCTTGAGGTAGCAGCCGAGGGCGATGCCCATCTGCGCCCAACAGGCGCAGACGCAGGCGCCCTCGATGTAGTCGCCGCCCGTGAGGGTGACGTTCTGAAGCGAGATTGGCGCGAGGCCCCAGTGCAGGCCGAGGACGACCAGGAAGGGATAAACGGCTCCGAGGACGAACCCGGCCAGGAAGGTACTCGTCTCGAAGAGCCACTGGATGCCCGCGGCGATGGCGTCGCCGACGTTGTTGCCGAAGGGGCCGAAGACGAGCACGGCGAAGGGCACGACGACGAGCAGGTCGATCATCGGCGCGAGGAAGAACTCCAGGTCTTTGTTCATGTGCTTGCGCACGGCACGGTCGAGAAACGCATAGACGACCACGGTGATAAAGATCGGGAAGACGGTCGAGTTGTAGTCGACGGCCTGCAGGGGCAGCCCGAAGAACATCGTGCCCGCCCGCCCGATGAGCTGCGTGAAGTTGGGCTCGAGCAGGGCTGCGCCGATGGCCGCGCCCACATAGGGGTTCGCGCCGAGCTGCTTTGAGGCGGTGTAGCCCAGAAGCACCGGCAAGAAGTAGAAACACGCGTTGCCGGCCGCCGCGATGACCAGGTAGGTCGGGTCCGTCTCGGCGAGGACGCCGAGCGTGACGAGCAGGGTAAGCAGAGCCTTGAGCATGCCCGCGCCGCTCATGACCGGGATGATCGGGCTGAAGGCGCCCGAGAAGAACTTGAGGACAGCGTCAACGGGGCTTGCCTTCGCACCGTACGAACCGTCGCCCGCGGGGCCGCCGTTGGCGTCGTCCTCGGAGAACCCGCCGAGCGCCATGCAGGCGACCCAGTAGTCGTGGACGGCCGGGCCGATGACGACCTGGTACTGGCCGCCGCTGCGCAGGACCTTGAGCACGTAGGGCATGGCCTCGAGCTCGTCTTTGCGCGCGAGGGCCACCTCCTCGTCCTTGAGCTCGAAGCGCAGGCGCGTCGCGCAGTGGACGAGGCTCCTCACGTTCTCCTTGCCGCCGACGAGGTCCAGGATCTCGCCCGCTTCCTTCTCGTGCAATCTTCTCTCCTTTCCTTCGCGCGGGGCCGGACCCCGCCGTCTTGTATTGGTCGCCTCCGCGCGGGGCTAGAGCTCCGCGCCGTTCGTCTCGATAACGTGCCGGTACCAGCCGAGGGACTTCTTGGCCGTGCGCCCTGCCGTTCCGGAGCCGTCGTCGTGCTTGTCCACGTACACGAGTCCGTAGCGTTTACGCAGCTCGCCAGTGGAAAAGCTCACGGGGTCAATCACGCCCCAGACGAGGAAGCCGATGAGGTCGACGCCGTCCTCCTCCACCGCAAGCTCCATCTGCTCGATGTGGGCGCGCAGGTAGGCGATGCGCTCGTCGTCGGCGAGGGTGCCGTCCGCGGTAGGCTCCTCGACAAGGCCGATGCCGTTCTCGACGATGAACTGAGGCAGGCCGTAGCGCTCGTCCAGGAGCTTGAGCGCCCAACGCAGGCCCACGGGGTCGATCTGCCATCCCCACTCGGTCGCATCGAGATAGGGATTCTCGACGGAATGGGCACTTGAGCAACAGGAACTCTCGGAGACGTCCGTGACGGCCCCCGCGGAGACGACGTTGCTCAGGTAGTAGGTGAGGCCGACGTAGTCGCAGCGGCCGGCCTTGAGCGCGGCCAGGTCCTCGGCCGTGATGTCGAGCTCCCAGCCGCGGCGCTCGAAGAGGGCGCGCGCATAGGAGGGGTAGGCTCCGCGGCACTGCACGTCGGTGAAGAAGAGCGTCGAGTGCATCGCGTCCATGGCAAGAAGCGCGTCGGCGGGCTTGCAGGTCGCAGGGTAGATGACCTCGGCCCCCACGCAGCAGCCTACGCGCAGGCCCGGGTCGATCTCGTGGGCCGCGGCCACCGCGAGCGCGCCGGCGACGAACTCGTAGTGGCTCGCCTGGTAGAGCGCACGCTCGGGGTCCTCCTGCTCGGAGAAGCGCACGGCGGAGTTCGTCCAGGAGTAGAGGTCGTTGGCGGTGTTGAACTGATTGTTGATCTCGTTCCAGGTGAGCCACCAGCGCACGGTGCTCCCCCACCGCTCGAAGCAGGTCCGCGCGAACTTGACGAAGAGGCCGATGGCCTCGCGGTTGAGCATGCCGCCGCGTCGCGCGACCTCGAGCGGGATCTCGAAGTGGCTCAGGGTGACGACGGGTTCCATGCCGTGCGCGCGGATGCTCGCGAGCAGTCTGTCGTAGAAGACGAGGCCCTCGGGGTTGGGCTCATCCTCGTAGCCCGTCGGGTAGAGTCGGCTCCACGCGATGGAGATGCGCAACGCCTTGAGGCCGCCTTGCTCGAGCAGTGCCAGGTCCTCTTCGTAGGTGTGGTAGAAGTCGATGGCCTCATGGTTGGGGTAGGTCTCGCCGAAGACGATACCGTCGGTGATGCGACGGGCAACGTCGCGCGAGCCGAGGGTCATCACGTCGGCGCACGAGACGCCCTTGCCGCCCTCGAGCCACGCCCCCTCGACCTGGTGCGCGGCGAGCGCGCCGCCCCACAAAAAGTCCTTCCTAAGCATGCTTCCATCCTCCTTGATGAGCAGGTTTTGCCGTCAAGGAGGATAGTAGGCGCGAATAAACCGCACGTCAGACGAGTGTTGGAAATATGGCGCGTTGCTCCGCGAATAGGATGAGAGAGCCTCGGAGGCGCCGACGCAATGCGCCGCCCACACGCGACGGCGGTGCGAGCAGCTCGCTACCGCGCGCTGTCGAGCTCCGCGTAATACAGCCGGTCGTAGCTCTCGTTGAGCGAGAGTACGCGATCGACGTCCTTTGAGAACGCCATCACGAAGAGGACGTCGAAGAGATACTTCATCGACGCGCCGAAGACCACGTCGCCGAAATCCTGGAACGCCGGCGAGTAGAACCCGAGCAGCACGTGGTCGGCGAGCGCTGCCAAGGGCGAGTTAGGGACGGACGTGACCACAACGACCGCGACGCCGCGTTCCTTGAGCGCGCGGGCCGCGACAAGCAAGGTCTTGTCCGTGCCGGAGCGGCTCACCAGGAAGGCCGTGTGGTCGGCCGGCATCTGCATGGCGAGGATCACCATGCGGTCCTTGTCCTGGTAGACGTTCGCGATCCGCCCGGCGAGCGTGAGGTTGTGCGATGCGTAGGTACAGATCGTCGCGAGCGCGTCCTTGGCGAAGAAGTCGACGTACGGGGCTTGGTGGATACGCTCGGCGATGGCCTCGACGACCTCGGACGAGAGCTTGCGCTTGGTCTCCTCCACGGACTGGCACTCAAGCGCCGCGATCTTGTTCATGGCGGTGATGGCGTGCTCCCCCGCCGCGATGACCGTGCCCGCGAGGTCCGCGCTCTTGAAGTCGTCGACCACGTTGAGTTGGAATTCCTTATAGCTCTCGAAGCCGAGCTTGCGAACGAAGCGCAGGACGGCCGAGCCGGAGGTGAGCGTGCGGCGGGCAAGCTCGCGCGAACTCAGGCGCGCGACCGCTTCGGGGTGCTCGAGCACGTAGGCGGCGATGAGGCGCTCGTTTTCCGAGAGCGCCGCGCTCCCGCACAGGTTTTTGAGTCCGGCTTTGCCCAAGACGCGCCCTCTTTCCACGGCATTGCGCTATGTACGCGAACATAATCGAGATTAGCGACTATACGCGCAAACGGCAAACCGCTGACCTGCGGGCTTCTTGCTATAAACCGCCTTTGTAGTCGCTGAGCCCAAGTTTTGATCGCCTGAAGAGCGCAAACCGGACCGGGCATCGGCCAAAAACGGCATGCGACCTACTCGTACTCCTCGCGCAGCGTCTCGGTGAGCTCCATATTCGCGCTGTAATCGACCGGCACGACGACCACGCTGGGGGCGTCGGTGTTCGCGAAGGCGCGCTCGAGCGTGGGGATGAAGTCCTCGGTGGACTCGACGCGGTGCCCGTGGCAGTGCATGGCCTCGGCGAGCGCGCAGAAGTCGGGGTTCGAGAACTCGACACCGAAGACGTCCCCGAACTGCTCCTCTTCCTTCCACTTGATAAGGCCGTAGTGCGAATCCTCCCAGATGAGGGTGACGAACGGCACGTGCTCGCGCACGGCGGTCTCGAGCTCCTGCGAGTTCATCATGAAGCCGCCGTCGCCG
>CAZEHG010000071.1:0-9188 GCA_964512475.1 uncultured Atopobium sp. | reverse complement strand
TCGACGCCGTCCGCAGCCACGAGGCGTAGATTCGGGGCTTCAGAAAACCAAACTCTCGCGAATGTACGATTGATTTTGGGTTGCCTGAGTAGCGCGGCTGTTTTCGCAGTCGCCAACTGGGCAAACGTGCGCGTTTTGGCGCCGTCTACTCGCCAAGTCGCAAATCAATCGTACATTCGCGGGAGTTCGTGTTTTCAGGACTCGGAAACTCGCCCCACCCGCCACGGGTGACAGTCATTGGTGGCAGGTTCTGCACGACCCGCCACCAATGACTGTCACCCGTGGCAGGCGGACGCGAAGCGGCGCCGATAACCAGTTATCGGAATTGCGGGTACGCTGTCGCATTGTGCGTTTGCGCAGGTAAACGGCGAATTCCGATGTGTGTCGTTGATTCGTAACAATAAATCCCATTGTTTTGCTAGGAATTAAGTGCTTTACTCGTCCCTGCCATCAACAGGAGTCCTTAAGCAAACGGACCAGAACTACAAGGAGAGAAACATGGCATCCAGCATCTCGCGCAGGAACTTCCTCATCAGCGCTTTTACCACCGCCGCCCTCACCGCTTCCGTCGCGCTCGGCGGCTGCAGCATCAGCGCCACCTCCGACGGCGGCTCGAGCTCTAGCAGCGACTCCGCGAGCACTTCCGGCTTCCGCTCCCTCGACGAGATCAAGAACTCCGGCAAGATCATCATCGGCGTCTTCTCCGACAAGAGCCCCTTCGGCTACGTTGACGAGAACGGCGAGTACCAGGGCTACGACGTCGAGCTCGCCCGCCAGATCGGCGAGGACCTGGGCGTCGAGGTCGAGTTCGTCTCCACTGAGGCCGCCAACCGCGTCGAGTACCTCGAGACCAACAAGGTCGACCTCATCCTCGCCAACTTCACCGTGACCGAGGAGCGCGCCGAGAAGGTCGACTTCGCCGAGCCCTACATGAACGTGGCCCTGGGCGTCGTCTCCCACAAGGACAACGTGCTCACCAGCATCGACGGCATCTCCGGCCGCACCGTCATCGTGATCTCCGGCACCACCGCCGAGACCTACCTCACCAAGCACTACCCGGACCTCAAGCTCGAGAAGTACGACACCTACGCCGCCGCCAAGACCGCCTTCGAGAACAACAAGGACGCCGTCTGGGCCAACGACAACACCGAGGTCATCGCCTTCGCCAAGTCCTCCGGCTCTGACGAGTACGTCGTGGGCATCGAGGAGCTCGGCGATAAGGACACCATCGCCCCGGCCGTGGCCAAGGGCAACTCCGAGCTGCTCAACTGGGTGAACGACGAGCTCTATACCCTCGGCGGCAAGGACTTCTTCCACTCCGATTACGAGAAGACCCTTCTTGACACCTACGGCGCCGACTATGAGGACACCCTCGTCGTGGAGCCGAGCAAGTAAAGAGTTACGCTGAGCCTTACCTGTCGCGGGCCGGGACCTTACGGGGACCGGCCCGCGCCGCGCTAAAATGGTCGGCGTTAAACCGTCGATGGAAAGGCCGCCCATGATCCGCATCGCCTGTGACGTGCACACGCACACGCTCTTCTCTCGCCACGCCTACTCGACCGTGGAGGAGGATGTTCGCGCCGCTGCGGCGCAGGGCTTCGAGCTGCTCGGCGTGACCGACCACTTCTCGTGCATGCTCTTCGAGGAGCAGACGCTGAAGAACTTCCAGTACTTCATCAACATGAGCGTTTGGCCGCGCGAGTGGATGGGCGTGCGGCTGTTCCACGGCTGCGAGGCGGACATCGTCGATGTCGAGGGGCACTTGTTCGGCTGGGATATCCCCGTGGACGCGGACATCACCGAGGAGCCGCGCCGCGAGTCGACCCTCAAGGAGAAGTGCCTCGACGCGTGCGACTACGCGATCGCGAGCATCCACCGCAACGATTTCTGCCGCGAGGCCACGCGCGCTCAGAACACGCAGATGTACATCAACGCGCTGCAGGACCCGAAGGTCCTCATCCTCGGGCACGTGGGGCGCTCAAGCGTCGACTTCGAGCTCGACCCCGTGATCGAGGCGGCGCGCGACCTGGGCAAGCTCATCGAGATCAACGAGTCGAGCATCGCCGAGCCTAAGAAGGCGAAGAAGTCCCTGGTCCGCTGCGAGGAGGTTGCCCGGCGCTGCGCCGAGCTCGGCTGCATGGTCAGTTTCGGGTCCGATGCACACATCGCGCCGGCCGTGGGGCGCTACGCGCACACCAAGCGCCTGCTCGAAAAGATCGACTTCCCCCAGGAGCTCGTGGCCTGCTCAAGTGCGGAGAAGTTCCTCTCGCTGCTCCCCAAGCGATGATTGATTTGACCGCTGGGGACGTTGGTCGCAGCTGCCGAGGCTGTTAGAGGCGGATGCGGAGCTCGACGGGGCAGTGGTCGCTGCCGAAGACCTCGTCGTGGATGCTCGCGTCGACCACGCGGTCAGCCACGTCGTCGCTCACCAGGAAGTAGTCGATGCGCCAGCCGGCGTTGTTCTTGCGCGCGTTGAAGCGGTAGCTCCACCAGCTGTAGGCGCCCTCGAGGCCGGGGTGCTTCGCGCGGAACGTGTCGGTGAACCCGGCGCCGAGAAGCGCCGAGAAGCTCGCGCGCTCCTCGTCGGAGAAACCGGCGTTGCCGCGGTTGCTCTTCGGGTTCTTTAGGTCGATCTCCTCGTGGGCGACGTTGAAGTCGCCGCAGGTCACCACCGGTTTCTGGGCGGCGAGGCCGCGCAAGAACTCGCGGTAGCAGCCGTCCCACTCGAGCCGCTCGTCGAGCCGCGCGAGCTCGTTCTTCGCGTTCGGCGTGTACACGTTCACGAACCAGTAGCCGTTGAACTCGAGCGCGCAGACGCGTCCCTCGTCGTCGGCCGCCGCGCAGCCGATTCTCCGCACGACCTGCAGCGGTTCCTCTCGCGAGAAGACCGCGGTCCCCGAGTATCCCTTGCGCTCTGCGTAGCTCCATGTCTGCGCGTAGCCGGCCAGCTCGAGCGCGAGCTGGCCCTCCTGGAGCTTCGTCTCTTGCAGCGCGAACACGTCGGCGTCGAGCGAGCGGAACACGTCCGCAAAGCCCGGGTCCTTCTTTACGACGGCGCGCAGGCCGTTCACGTTCCAGGAAACGAGCTTGAGCTCGCGGGTGTCGTCGCTCATGCGGGGCCCTTCTTTCGAGTAACTGATGCGCGGACGTCCGGCCCGGGCGGTGCACGACCGCGCGCCCGCGCACCAGCTTACCCGATGGTGATGTATCCGTCCCAGCCGGCCGGCCCCTGCGGCCCGCCCGTGCTCGAGCCGAAGACGAACTCGCGTAGCAGCGGCAGGTCGCGCACGGCCTGGTCCCAGCCCATCTGGTAAGAAGCGCGCAGCTTGGCCTGGTTCACGGTCGAACTGCTCACCGGCATATGATCCGGGTAGATGATCAGGCACCGCCCGTCCTCGGCGAGCCTCTCCACGCGCTCGAGCTCGGCGTTGTAGCGCTCCCAACGGCTAAGAAGCGCTTGCCGCAGGTACGGGTACTCATGCGCCGTGCGCTTGATGACCTCCGTCTCGGCCGCATTCGGCTTGGCCTTGCGGTAGCCGCGCGGCCGCGTTGCCAGGAAGACGAACTTGTCGTAGCCGGCCGCCTCCGCGATGCACACGGGGATGCCCGCGCCCTCGCCGAGCCCGCCGTCGTAGAGCACGCGCCCGTCGACCGCCTTGGGCTTCATCGCGCCCGGAAGGGTGGAGCTTGCGCGCACGAGGTCCATCAGGCGGATGACGTCGGTCATATCGTCCTTGGAAAAGCGCTGCGTGCGCCCGGTGTCGCGCTCGAACGCCTGGATGCCGCAGCCCGCGGGGTTCGCGCAGAAGGTCTCCCAGTCGAAGGGGAGGCGCCCGGACTCGACGGCGCCGGCGTAGAGCGCGTCGGCGTTGAAGTAGCCGTTGCCGCGCGCGAGCGAGGCGAGGCCCACGTTGCCGCGCGTCCAGTCGTCGCCCCCGAAGGCGGCCTGCGTGCGGTGCCGGTCGCGCGTCAGGTAATCGACGGTGTTGCTCGCTCCCGCCGAGAGCCCGCACACGTAGTCGAAATAGATTCCGTTGGAAAGAAGCACGTTGGCCATGGCGGCCGTGTACCCCGCGCGGTTGCCGCCGCCCTCGAAGACGAGCGCGCAGCCGAAGACGTTGCTGGTGAGCTTCTCCATAGACGTTCCCAATCCGTTCCAAGCGTGTTTTGAATCCGAGTCAATAAAAAACTATGTACCCCAAATCGCGGCCGACGGCCCGGAGGGCGGCCTATACTTCAGGCAAAACCCACGTAAGGAGGCATCCCCGTGACGCACGCGATTACCGATCCTGTAGAGGCTGCGGCCCAGCTCAAGGCACTTATCGACGAGGCGAAGAACGTCGTCTTCTTTGGCGGGGCGGGCGTCTCGACCGCCAGCGGCATCCCGGATTTTCGCAGCGAGGACGGGTTGTATCATCAGCATTTTAAGTATCCGCCCGAGACGATGCTCGGCCACCGGTTCTTCTGCGACCACACGGCGGAGTTTTACGAGTTCTACCGCGAGCGCATGATCGCGCGCGGGGCCGAGCCCTGCCAGGCGCACCGGAAGCTCGCCGAGCTCGAGGCTGCGGGCAAGCTCTCGGCCGTGGTCACGCAGAACATCGACGGCCTGCACCAGGCCGCCGGCTCGAAGAGGGTCTACGAGCTGCACGGCTCGGTCCACCGCAACATCTGCCAGCGCTGCGGGGCCGTCTACGACGCCGACTGGATTCTCGCGCGCGAGCACGAGGACGCGCTGGGCGTGCCGCATTGCCCCGAGTGCGGTGGGCTTATCAAGCCGGATGTCGTGCTGTACGGCGAGAGCCTCGACGAGGCGACCATCGTGGGCGCGGCGAACGCCATCGCCGATGCCGACCTGCTCATCATCGGCGGAACCTCGCTCGTGGTGTATCCCGCCGCGGGCCTCGTGCAGTATTTCCGCGGGAACAAGATGGCCATCGTCAACAAGCAGCCCACGCCGCAGGACGGCTCGGCCGACCTTCTCTGCGCCTGCGACATCGCCTGCGCGTTCGACTTCTAGCGCCCTTCTCGTCCCGTCCCGCGCCCCTGTGCCCCCGCGCCGCCTTGCCCCTCCGAGTTCGGAAGGCTTCCAAACTCAAGATGGCGCCGCTCGCCGGTAAGTACCTACCGTTCGCGGCTTGTTTGGAGTTTGGAAGCCTTCCGAACTCGGAGAGGGGGCGCGGGGCGGGGGTGCCGGCGCGGGCGGGTACAATGAGGTTTCGGCACCCCCGCGTCCGACGCTTCCACGCCTGGCGCCTGCGTGCGCTTCTTCACAAGTCCCGAACCATGGGAGGACGTCCATGCTTAGAGAGAACCACGCCGTCTGGCGCTGCGGAAAACACGAGATCAGCCTCGCGCGCCCGCGCATCATGGGCATTCTCAACGTGACGCCCGACTCCTTCTCCGACGGCGGCGAGAACTTCGACCCCGAGCTGGCCGTCGCCCGCGGCCTCGAGATGCTCGACGAGGGCGCCGACATCATCGACGTGGGCGGCGAGTCCACGCGTCCCGGCCATCGCCCCGTGAGCCCCGAGGAAGAGGCTCGCCGCATCGTCCCCGTCGTCCGCGGCCTCGTTGCCGGCGGCGCCGTCGTCTCCGTCGACACGCGCCACGCTTCCGTCGCAAAGATGTGCGCCAACCTGGGCGCCGCCATCATCAACGACGTCACCGGCTTCACCGACCCCGAGATGGTCAAGGTCGCCGCCGAGACCGACTGCGGCTGCCTCGTCATGCACTGGGACCAGGAGGGCCTCGGCACCCGTGCCGCCGGTACCGCGCCGGCGCGCAAGGAGGTTCAGCTCGACGTCTCGCGCCCGTCCCGCCCGTCTGCGGCCCGTCCGGCGCCGGCGGCCCTCGCGACCCGCGGCGGCGTCTCTCAGCACCGATTCACCCTGCCCGACCAGGCGCCCATCATGCGCCAGATCATGGGCTTCCTCGGCGACCAGGCCCGTATCCTGCAGCGCGCGGGCGTCTCTCACGACCGCATCTGCCTCGACCCCGGCCCGGGCTTCGACAAGTTCGCCGACGAGGACGTCGTCATCCAGCGCGCCACGCGCTCCATGGTCTCGATGGGCTACCCTCTGTGCACGGCCGTGAGCCGCAAGCGCTTCGTCGGCGCGGTCGCGGCGGTGGACGACGCCGCCGCTCGCGACGCCGCAACGCAGGGCATCTGCATCGCCGCCGTGGCCAACGGCTCGCGCGTGCTGCGCGTCCACGACGTGGCCGGTTGCGCCCAGGCCGTCAACGCGTACTGGGCCGTCGCCGAGAAGGACGCGCGCCAGGGCTTCGTGAGCCTCGGCTCCAACGTGGGCGAGCGCGAGGCCAACCTGGCCCGCGCGGTGCAGCTCATCGACCAGATCCCGCTTACCTGCGTGGCCAACGTGAGCCACGCCTACGAGACCGAGCCCGCCTACGGCATCGCGACGCCGGTGGCCAACTGCGTGGCCGAGATCCGCACCGAGCTCCACCCGTTGGTGCTCATCGACCACCTGCTCAAGGTCGAGGAACGGCTCGGCCGCAAACGCGACGGCCAGCGCGACCCGAAGAAGCCCGGCCACGAGGCGCGCATCATCGATTGCGACCTCGTGTGGGTTGAGGGAGAGACGCACGCCGGGGCCCGGCTCACGCTGCCGCACCCGCGCCTGGGCGAGCGTGACTATGTGCTCGTGCCCATGGAGGACCTCATGCACAACCCGACGCGCTTCTTCCAGCACGCCGGCGTCGAGGTCAAGCCGCGAGAAGAGCGCGTGGGCGCCGTGACGTCTGACCTGGGGGAGATCGAATGGGCGTAGCAGCTGTTCTTCGGCCGAAGGTGCCGATGGGGTTCATCGATGGGACGCCCTTCGTGGCCGCGCTCGGCGTCGCCGAGGCGCTCGGGGCCCACGTGGCCTGGCCGCACGCGGTGGTCGACGGAGAGGGTGCCGAGCTCGCGCGCGTCTCGACCCGTGCCGGCTACGACGACGAGGGCATCTACGTGACGCTCGAGCTCGAGGGGGACGCGGCCACGGACGCCGCCGCCGACGCCGCCGCGGCCCGTGTGGACGCCTGGTCCGATTCGGTCGCCGCCGGCAGCAAGGCGGGGCCTCTTGCCGCGGTGCTCGAGGATTACTTCGACGCGTGCCTGCTCATGGGCAGGCCGGTGGCGGTCGTGCGCCGCGACGGGACCGTGGCCTGCAAGGGAACGCTCGCGGGCATGGACATCTGGGGCCGCGCGACCGTTAAGCTGCTGGACGGCCGCGAGGTCGAGGTCGCGCCGGGCCAGGCGTCCATCGAGGCGCTCGCGTAGCGGCGCCCTTCTTGCTGTCTGCCCTTGCTACCTGCCTTGGCGCAGCCAGATCTCGCGGATGCCGCGCAGCGTGAGGTCGGGGTCGATCGCGTCGAAAAGGTCGGTCGCCGCGCCCACGGTCCGCGCGAGGCCACCGGTGGCCACGACGGTGGCGTCCGGCGCGCCGAGCTCCTTCTTCATGCGCGCGACAAGGCCCTCGGCCTGCGCGGCCGCGCCGATGACGAGACCCGACTGCATGGCCGTCTCGGTGGAGTCGCCGAGCGCGTGCCCAGGCGCGACGATGGGGATGCTCGAGAGCTTGGCCGCCCTGCTAAAGAGGGCGTTCGCGCTGAGCATGAGGCCCGGGCTGATGGCGCCCCCGCGATAGGCCCCGTCCGCGTCCACGACGTCGATGTTCGTCGCCGTGCCGAAGTCGACCACGATCACGGGCGCTCCGTAGGTCATCTGCGCCGCGATGGCGTTGGCGATGCGGTCGGCGCCGACGGTCTCGGGGTGCGGCATGCGGATGGGCATCCCGTGGTCGGCCGTGGCCTCGACCCTCAAGGGGTCCTTACCAAGAAGCTCGTGTAGGCAGACCCCCCAGGCGCGCTGGAGGGGAGGCACGACGCTCGCGATGGCGGCGTGCGTGACCTCGGAGAGCTCGAAGCCGTCCTTGAGGAAGTAGGTGTACAGGCGGGCGTGCAGCATGTCGGAGGTGTCGGTGGCCTCGCTCGCCATGCGCCAGCCCTTTACGAGCGCGCCGTCGGCGTCGAACAGGCCGAGAGTCGTCTGGGTGTTGCCAACGTCGATGGCTAGGAACATGGGTCGCCTTCCGTCGATGCCTTCTGCGTGTCGGGGGCCCGAGAGGCCCGGTGCGTCGGGGCCGGCTTGGTCCCGGAAATACCTGCTAACTGTAGCGCAAATCTTCACATAACGTCCGAACCAGCCGGCAAACGTTCTGATACACTCGTAAAGCTTGACTGTCCTGGTCGGAACCAGGACGAAACCCCTGCCCTGGTCGGAACCAGGGCCGACGAACAGGAGTCCTGCTATGAAGCAAGGTATTCACCCGAACTACGTGGAGTGCACCGTTCGCTGCACCTGCGGCAACACTTGGACGACCCGCGCGACCAAGTCTGAGATGACCATCGACCTCTGCGACAAGTGCCACCCGTTCTATACCGGCCAGCAGAAGCTCGTCGACACCGGCGGCCGCGTCCAGCGCTTCGCCAACAAGTTCGGCGGTGCCGCTGCTGCCCAGCTCAAGAAGGCCGAGGAGGCCAAGGCCGCCCGCGCCGCCAAGGCTGCCGAGGCCGAGGCTGCTCGCAAGGCCGCTGCCGAGGCCAAGGCTGCCGCCAAGGCCGCCCGCGCCGCCGAGTACGCCAAGAAGGCCGCTGCCGAGGCCGAGAAGGCCGCCGCTGAGGCCCCCGTCGCCGAGGCTGAGGTTGCCGCCGAGGCCGAGACCGAGGCTGCTGCCGAGTAGCGCTTGCTTCATCGCCTGTGAGGAAGGCCCTGGACCCGCCGGTCCGGGGCCTTCTTTTGCGCTTCTTGCCGTGAAGACCTTCTGGGGAGGGCGGGCGGCGGCCCGCGATAGGGTATCCTTAGCAGGTTGAATCGAGGAGGATTTCATGTATCTGCGAATGGACAAGTTCTAGCTGGGCCGCGCCTTGCCGAGCCATGCCCGTTTTCAAGCAGATACACAGATAGGAACCCATCATGCCCGAGAAGCTAGAGAAGATCATCGCCGCCTACCACGAGCTCGAGCAGAAGCTCATGGACCCGTCCGTGGCTTCCGACCCCAAGGAGTACGCGCGCCTGGCCAAGGAGCACGCCGGCCAGGCCGAGCTCGTCGAGAAGGCCCGCGAGTACCTCGGCGCCCTCGACGACATCGAGGCCGCCAAGGAGATGCTGCACGAGGCCGCCG